>JAZURX010000055.1:0-7875 GCA_045606385.1 Bacteroidales bacterium
TCTCTTTATCTATTTCGGCATAGGAGAGGCCACCCAGAAACGGTACAATACTTGTCTCAGTAGTTGATGAGGATGGTGAGTAATAATAGTAGTAATAATACGAAGATGATGAGGACGAAGAATTACTTGATGTAAGTACCGACATGGGAACAAGTATCATCTTTGAATCATAATTGTTCGGAATATCGATTTTGAGTGATCCGTCATCGTTCAATATATCGTTAGGGTCTTTATGTATTATATTTGTTATATAATTTTGCAATCCTGCAAATGTATAGGCATTCGTTGTAGAATCGTACTGCGCATAAAAATAGTTTATATCATCGGTCATCAACCGCTCTGCAAAAAACAATTCTTTATTCATAGGAATAGGGTCACCTTGTGAATTAGTAGAATTTCCCTCTTGTCGCATAAGAAGTAAATATGGTGGCGGAGTAATACCCAATTCTTTGAAATGCGGAGGTAACGGTTTCAAGGGAATCGTAAGTTTTACCGTATTGAGTACACCCAATGTATCGAGAGAATGCAAGCTACGAGCTCTATTGAATCGCTTGATAATTGTGTCTGTCGGAATTGTAATTACTCCATCGTACATTTGCGGAGACTGAATGATAGCATCACCCTTTGCTCGCTTAGCATCAATAGAAGGAGCCGGATCAGCATCTATTCTATTGATTGTCGGAGCCTCATAAGAGGTCATTAAAAACGTTGTCGCCTTTTTTTGTACATACAATACATCGGTACTATCATTGATTGTCTCTAATTCTCCGGCTGCATCGTATGCATACGACCTATGATATACCACAACTGCAGTAGATATAATAAATAGAAGATTGCCACGACCAAATGTATTTGTGACATAAACTCCTGGAAAAAATTCATTGATTTTCTCGGTAGTAATATATCCTTTATTATCAAGATACAAATTATAAAATTCATCGGCTCTACTCTTTTTTTCTAATTGGGTATCACCAAAAGTCATTTTCAACATACGATACCCATCTTCGTTGAGCAACGAGTCGGGATACGATTGAGTAGAAGGGGTATAGAAAAGACTACCAAGTTTATCTTCTTCTGAGTAGTAATCGGAGGGATTTATATTACTATAAATAGGAATACGCACATTTTCGGGTTGACGTAGCAACCGATTGAGCTTATATGCAGTAAGCTGCATTGGCGCTAATGAATCTCCTATAAAACTATTATACTGGAATGTAATTTCAAGGCCGACAGAATCAATCATATCCGGCTTTACCAATGTAGTATCAAAATCAGCAACCGGATAGAATTGTGTCAGATAGTCGGCATTTACCACTCCATATTCGGGAATAGAAAGACGGCCCAACATCTGTATAATGGTACGATTGGGTAAGGAATCAACAGATTGAGTCGAAACCGAGTCACTGTTAGACGAATAAACATAAGCGGAGTCGACAACAATCGACACAGATGTAGTATCGACAGAAAAACCTATTGATGCCGAATCATCGTTACAAGAAAACAAGGTAATAACGCATAACAACGGCAATAACCATATATATTTCATAGTTGAATTATTTATGAGCATCGGCCCATACTTCATCATAAAAATCATTATATGCATTGATATATGTATCGACAGACTGATAATCGAGGAATGGTTTACCCGTAGCACGAGCAAACTCTTCTACCGATTTGTCTATGGTGGGAGAACCTTGAATAAAACCATCGGAATAGCGAATGGCCAACTGTGAAAGTTGATTGAAATCAACTTTTTCACTAAGTTTGAAACCGAGGTCTTTTTCTTCTATATTTTCCCATAAAAGTTTTGCCGGGAATGTTTCGGACATAGGAGATTCAAAATGATTTTCATATATAGAATAAACAATTTTGGCATCTCTGAACGAGGGATCTTCGGCATATGCTTTCTTTATATATAAAGGAGCTAAGGCCGTAAACCAACCGTGACAATGAATAATATCGGGAACCCAACGTAATTTTTTTACTGTCTCCATTACCCCACGAACAAAAAATATACTACGCTCGTCATTGTCATCAAAATCAATATTATTATCGTCTACAAGAACATTTTTTCGCAAAAAATAGTCATCATTATCGATAAAGTAGACCTGCATACGAGCAGAAGGTATTGAAGCCACTTTTATAATAAGCGGATGGTCGGTATCGTCAATGATAAGATTCATACCCGATAAACGTATAACCTCATGTAATTGATTACGACGCTCATTGATATTTCCGTATTTAGGTGTGAACACCCTTATTTCACGGCCTTTTTCCTGCACGCCTTGAGGCAGATTTCTACAGATTGTCGCAATCTCCGTATCGGGGAGATATGGAGTCATTTCTTGAGAAATAAACAGAATCTTTTTCGCTTCCATATACATGTGGATTTATAATGCGTAATAAAAAGCGCAACGGAGGTATCATCATTGCGTTTTTACGCTTTTCGATGCAAAGATAATAAAAAAAATTGGGAAAGAGCAAAGCATGTTGCACAGATTAACAGTTTTTTTACTGAAGAAGAGAGCGTTTTTTTGAAAATTCCAAAAGAAATTCTTCATATTTCAAGTTTTATTGCGTTCCTTTGCATCGTTTTTCAAAACGATACTATGGAAATTATTTCGAAGAAGGTCGATTTACAAGTCCTCATTCAAGACGCACGCGCCTTAGGCAAAAGCATAGGACTTGTCCCCACAATGGGCGCATTACACGCCGGACACATTTCACTCGTAAATCGTTGCGTCACCGAAAATGACATATGCGTTGTAAGCGTATTTGTCAATCCCACCCAATTCAACGATAAAAACGATCTTATACATTACCCTCGAACCCCCGAAGCCGACTGTTTATTGCTCGAAAAAGCAGGTTGTGATATTGTGTTTATGCCCACCGTTGACGAAATGTACCCTGAAGAGGATACACGTATATTCGATTTAGGACCTGTTTCAGAGGTCATGGAGGGAAAATACCGTCCGGGGCATTTCAATGGAGTTGCACAAATTGTCAGCAAATTATTTACAGCCGTCACTCCCGACAGAGCCTATTTCGGCGAAAAGGATTTCCAACAAATCGCGGTAATCAGAGAGATGAATAAACAACTCGGATTCCCTATCGAAATCGTTTCATGTCCTATTGTACGCGAAGCCGATGGCATGGCATTAAGCAGTCGCAATACTCGGCTGAATGCGTCTCAACGAAAAAATGCAGCCAATATTTCGCAAACTCTTTATAAAAGTCGTACCTTTGCCGAGCAAAATACGGTGGCCGATACCATAAGCTTTGTGACCAAATCGCTGAACGACATAGAAGATTTACAAGTTGAATACTTCGAAATCGTTGATGGGAACACATTGCAAGCCATTTCATCTTGGGACAAAGCGACATACATCGTAGGTTGTATTACAGTATATTGTGGAGAAGTGCGACTTATCGACAATATCACATACAGAACATAATCATTCAAACTTATATAACACCATGCTGTTAGAGGTATTGAAATCGAAAATACATCGGGTAACAGTAACCCAAGCCAACTTAAATTACATTGGCAGTATCACCATAGATCAAGAGTTGATGGAAGCTGCCAATATTATCGAAGGCGAACGTGTACATATAGTAAATAATAATAACGGAGAACGTTTTTCGACCTACGTTATTACCGGACAAAGAGGCTCAGGTACTGTGTGTCTCAACGGAGCAGCTGCTCGCAAAGTACAACCGGGCGATATAGTTATCATCATGGCGTATGCTATGATTGATGCAGAAGAAGCCCGCACTTTCAAACCTGCTGTAATATTCCCCGACACACAGACAAATCGACTGATACACAAATAAGAACATAATGAATATCGGACTGATGCCTACTTTACCATCAATCAGATATTCAGACAAGACACTCCGAAGCGGCAATCCCCCCACCACTTCGGATTTCTCTCATACAAGGGATTATAAAGACAATATACTTCTACAAATCGCTCTGAAATAATTCCGCCCCGATAAACAATAATTTATAGTCACAATATGTTTGAAAATTTAAGTGAGAAACTCGAACGGTCATTCAAAATATTAAAAGGAGAAGGCCGTATTACTGAAATAAACGTTGCCGAGACCCTAAAAGAGGTACGAAAAGCCCTGCTCGACGCCGATGTCAACTACAAAGTAGCCAAACAATTTACCGACACCGTAAAGGCAAAAGCCTTGGGTATGGACGTATTGACCGCCGTAAAACCGGGGCAATTGATGGTAAAAATCGTTCATGACGAGCTTGCCGAATTGATGGGCGGGAAAGCCGTAGATATAGAGATAAGTGGCGCACCGGCTATTATTCTCATGTCGGGTCTTCAAGGATCCGGTAAAACTACATTCTCGGGCAAATTGGCGCAAATGCTACGTAGCAAGCGCGGGAAACGCCCATTATTGGTAGCTTGCGACGTATATCGTCCTGCCGCCATCGACCAATTGAAAGTTCTTGGCGAGCAAATAGGAGTACCCGTATATAGCGAACCCGATTGTAAAAATCCCGTACAAATAGCCGAAAACGCCATAAAAGAGGCTCGAAAACAAAATAACGATTTGGTCATCATCGACACCGCCGGTCGCCTTGCCGTCGACGAAGAGATGATGAACGAAATCGAAGCCATAAAAAAAGCTATTAATCCGCAAGAAATTCTGTTCGTAGTCGACTCCATGACCGGCCAGGATGCCGTAAATACAGCAAAAGCTTTTAACGAGCGACTTGATTTCACCGGTGTCGTTCTGACCAAACTTGATGGCGATACTCGCGGAGGTGCCGCACTTTCGATACGTACAGTTGTAAATAAACCCATCAAATTTGTGGGAACGGGCGAGAAAATAGAAGCACTCGATGTATTCCACCCCGAACGTATGGCCGATCGTATCTTGGGCATGGGCGACATTGTATCGCTCGTAGAACGCGCTCAAGAACAATACGACGAAGAAGAAGCCCGTCGTCTACAAAAGAAGATTGCCAAAAACCAATTTGATTTCAACGACTTCATCGGGCAAATACAACAGGTGAAAAAGATGGGTAATCTAAAAGACCTCGCTGCCATGATACCCGGAGTAGGCAAAGCCATCAAAGATATAGATATCGACGACGACGCATTCAAAAGCATCGAAGCCATCATACAATCGATGACTCCACATGAACGCTCTCACCCCGAAATACTTAACAGTAGCCGTCGTCAACGTATTGCACGTGGTAGTGGAACATCAATACAAGAGGTAAATCGTCTCATCAAGCAATTTGACGATATGCGTAAAATGATGCGTATGATGACACAAGGCAAAAATCCTGCCCACATGATGAGTCAAATGCGTCGCCGATAATAAGAACAATTTTCACATCTATTTTAACATATGCAACTGATTGACGGAAAGGCTGTTGCCGACCAAATAAAGAAAGAAATCGCCGAAGAAGTAGCCGCTATCAAAGCTGCCGGCGCAAAGATACCACACCTTGCTGCCATATTGGTAGGTCACGATGGTGGTAGCGAAACATATGTAGCACACAAGGTAAAAGCATGCGAACAATGCGGATTCAAATCGACACTTATAAGATACGAAGACGATATAACCGAAGAACAATTACTCGCCGAAGTAGAACGGCTAAATAAAGACAGCGATATAGACGGTTTTATTGTACAACTTCCACTTCCCAAACACATATCGGAACAACGCGTTATAGAAGCTATAGATTACCGAAAAGATGTCGACGGTTTCCACCCCATCAATGTGGGGCGTATGTCGATAGGCCTTCCCTGCTTTGTATCGGCTACACCCGCCGGAATCATGGAATTACTCAAACGATACAATATCGACACCAAAGGGAAACACTGTGTAGTACTCGGTCGTAGCAACATTGTAGGTAAACCCGTTGCAACTCTTATGATGCAAAAATCCAATCCAGGCAATGCTACCGTAACAGTATGCCATAGTGCGTCTAAAAATCTAAAAGAGATGTGTCTGCAAGCCGACATTATCATAGCGGCATTGGGACAACCTGATTTCGTGACAGCCGATATGGTAAAAGAGGGAGCTGTCATTGTAGATGTAGGCACAACTCGTGTCCCCGATTCAACAAAAAAATCAGGCTTCAGATTGAATGGCGATGTAAAATTTGATGAAGTAGCTCCCAAATGCTCATTCATCACCCCTGTACCAGGAGGTGTAGGTCCTATGACCATTGTTTCGCTCATGCGCAATACATTACTTGCCGGTAAAAAGGCCATATACCAATAGTATTTAGTGTATGAGAGCCATCACGACACTCATACTTCTTTTTTGTAGCGTAACCCTCTCGACACAAGAGAAGATTACGCTACTTTTTACCGGAGATTTGATGCAACACCGGGAACAGATAGAGGCTGCCCACACCAATAATGGAAATTACAACTACGATTACTGCTTCTCACGGGTCAAATCAATAATCAGTAGCGCCGATATAGCCATTGGAAATTTAGAGCTTGTAATTGGTGGGGCTCCATATACAGGCTACCCCTCATTCTCCGCCCCTGTTTGTTATTTGCAAGCCTTAAAAAATGCCGGTTACGACATACTTCTTACCGGAAATAATCATTGCCTCGATAGGAGAAAACGAGGATTAGAACGTACCATTTCAATGCTCGATTCTCTTCATATAGCACATGCCGGCACCTACAGAAACAAGGGCGAACGAGAAAATCATTACCCACTATTTTATAGACACAACAACTTCGGTATAGCATTTTTGAACTATACCTATGCAACCAACGGAATTCCTGTCAACAAACCTAATATTGTAAACTATATCGATACTGCCATTATGCTAAAAGATATAGCCAAAGCTCTATCTTTCAATCCCGATGCAATAATTGCGTGTATGCATTGGGGAGACGAATACATATCACTCCCCAATGGCACTCAAAAACGATTGGCATCATGGTTATTGTCACACGGAGTCACCCACATTATTGGCACACACCCACACGTGGTTCAACCAATCGAAATAGTAACAGACCAAACAGGCAAAGAGCATGTTGTGGCCTATTCTCTCGGCAATTTTATATCGGGTATGACTGCTCGAAATACCGATGGAGGTATAATACTGCAACTGACTTTACATAAAGACAACAATAGCTGTAAAATTTCCGATTGCCATTACCGCTTGGTATGGGTAGGACGTCCCACACTTACCGGCACCTCCAATTATCGATTGTACCTCATCGGCGATCACTGCGACTCATTGTCGCACAGAGCATACAAGCAGATGTCATTTTATGGAGAAAACACTCGACGACTGTTGGGGAAATATAACAAAGGAGTGAATGAGCTGCCCTTGTTCATAAAAAAGAACGAAAAAATATCGATTAAATATTTGCAGAATCAAAGAAAGTCATTATCTTTGCATCGCTTTTGAGAAATCAAGGCATAAATGGTGGACGTAGCTCAGTTGGTTAGAGCGTCGGATTGTGGTTCCGAAGGTCGTGGGTTCGAGCCCCATCTTCCACCCAAAAGGTTGTCAATTTCGACAACCTTTTTTTATATTCATTATTTCAGGTTTTATGCACTCAGATTATTATCTCAGGCAAACTAATATTAGTTATCAACTTTTACTAAAAAAGTTTTTTTTGTTTTTATAAGATATTTATCTATAATTCGTATCTTTGCATGTATTGTATTCAATACATTGGATAAGAATTCTATGTTTAACTAAAATTTTCTATCATGAGAAAGACTCATTTGAAATGGCTGTTGCTCATGGCTGTGGCATTATTTGTGCCTTGGTCATCGATGGCACAAGCCGTGCATGGTGTCGACGGTTATTACAACTTTACCCCGACCCAAATTCAAGCCGATGGTGTTCTTCAAATTGGA
>JAZURX010000056.1:0-52572 GCA_045606385.1 Bacteroidales bacterium
ACAGCCATGCCTTTGAAGGTATAAGTAGTGGTGGTGAGGAATGAACCGTGGTTCAAATATTTAACAAAACCGGTGGCTGCGTTGGCGGGAGCTACCATAGAGATAGCACCGGTGGCTTTGTTTTTGGCATATACGTTGTAACGGAGTGCCGATTGCGGTGTGATGGCATCGGTAGCCGGTTTCCAGGTAAGTACGGCATCTTCGCCTACTTGCTCTACGAAACAGCTGTCCATAACAGGTGCAGCGTAAGCGGCAACTTCGGTGTTGTTCACCATGAAGTTGTGATACCAGTTACCCATTCCGCTGGGATTGGCATCGCCATTGTCGCCATAACCATATACATGAAGGTCGAGTTTACCGTCTTTGTTGTAGTCGAATACGGCTATACCGCCTTCACGACAAGATGCGTTGGGCGTTTCACCATCGGCTACGAATGTGAGGTCACCGTTGTTGTAAACGATGCGGGTGGTCTTGCCACTGCCGTCCCATGCACCTTTGTATGCAAAGTCGGTGTATCCGTCGTTGTTGAAATCACCGGGTACTACGTATCCTTTGAATTCGCAATTCCAATCGCCGAGACCGAGGTCGGTACGTCTCTTGGTTGTAAAGGTTCCATCACCGTTGTTTACATAGAGGAACAAGTCGGCAGTCCAATCGGTACCGTTGTGATAGTTACCTGCCAAGAGTATATCTTGGAAACCGTCGTTGTTGGCATCGAAAGCGATCATGGTACCGTTTTCACTTCCTTGCTCAAGCGCTTTGGCGGTGAAAGTGGCATCGCCGTTGTTGAAGTATACAAATGCCTGGTATCCTTCGCCATAACCTGTTACGGCTACGTCCATGTCACCGTCGTTGTCGAAGTCGGCGGTCCATACGGTTCCCGATGAGATGGGAGCAAAGCCCGATGTTTCGCTGAGAACGAATGTGCCTTCATTGTTCAGGAAGAGTTTCATTACGCGCTCACTGTCGTCGTTATTGTTACCGTTTATTACGAGGTCTGCCCAACCGTCGTTGTTGTAGTCGGCCACTGCATAGTGGTTGAACGACATCGTTCCGTTCTTGATGGCATATGCGCCGAGAACTGCGGTATTGGCAGCATCTATCTCAAACGAACCATCTACATTCTTGTAAAGTTCGAGTGTGAAAGGAGTATTTTCGCCGGTATTGGTACATACAATGAAATCGAGGTTGCCATCGTTGTTGTAATCCAACCACGCGTGAGAACCGTTTTTGCGGTTGTCGTCAGCAATGGTTTTATCGCCATTCCAGCCGCCATCGCCTTTGTATAACCACAGACGGTCTTGACAGCTCAACAACATATCGTATACATCGTCGTTGTTATAATCACCGAACGATGACATACCGCCACCGGTCCAATCCCACCAAGGTTGACAAGTAGGATATTCCCAGGTTGCTATCTTAAATTCTATAGGTATGCGGGAGTCGTGTTCGGCTTGTGCATTTTGAGCATTTGTTAAAACTTTGTTTATACTCTGAGCTACAGATACATAGTTGCCTTTGTATCCCTCAATCAATGACCAATTTTGGTATAGACTATCGGCCTCATTTTTCATATTATCAATAGAGAGTTTTACATTTTCTATATCGTTATCGAAATTTGCGGCAACATCGGGATAATTTGTAGCGATTTTTTCTCTGGTTTCATCTAATTTGCTATAAAGGTTTTCGATACGAACGATTTGCTCATCGTATATCGTTTTGTTTCTGCGCTCAAGCCATTTATAGTTATTTCGAATCAGAGTGTCTGTCAGTTCTTTACCGCGTGTATTATATGAACTACTTACATCAACGCATGCATAATCCATTAAAATGATACCGGTAGGTCCGGCCTCATGGATTTTCAAATATTCTATGATAGCAGCATTGGCAGTGGCGGCATTTTGTCTATATCCGTTAGATGATGAAAGCGATCCGGGATAGGACGATGCGAAATTGATAACCCAAGTAACTTTTGCCAAACTATTGGTTACGTATTTCGTGCTGAAATCCAGCATTTGATTTATAGCATCGATTTTTGTTTGTATTCCACCGTCTTCTTCTTTGGTATTGGCGTAATCTTGGACATATAGTTTGCCTTGATCTTCGGTCGAGTTCCCTTTTCCTTTAATGGAACATGACGTTTGGGCATTCCAATCAAGCCAGCCACACCAGTTGTGAAAAAAACCTCCGGTAATAGGGGTGTCGGCATAATGATCTCTACTTAGTATTAATATTTTGCCACGTACATCTCCTACAGTAAGACCGCGTTTGAAGTCTATGAAATAGTCTTTCATATCTTCTTTTTCTATAAGGGCGCGTAGTTTATTTGCATAGGTTGTCTTTTCACTATCGAAGTTGCTCGCATAAAGCAAATGAAGCACAGCAAATTCCGATGGCGAGGCTTTCAATGAGTCTCGCAATAATGTGAGGGCATCGTCAAATTTTAATTTGGTTTCAACAATTCCATGATTGGCATTCAGATAGTTGCTTTTTGATTTGGGACGAAAGTCAAAAGCTCTGATTCCCGCTGCCCATTGCTCACTGATAGTTACATCTTGACACTGTGCAGTGCCTCCAAATATTGCCGAAAGGCCTTGAAATCCATGACCTGTGGCAGCGTCATGAGTACCCGGTATAGAAACCTGTGATACATATAGATTGTCGGGCAAACGCGACATCCAATTATCTGCCATCGTGTTTAGTCCGAGGCAGATAGCAAACAAAGTTGTAAAAATTCTTTTCATAATACTCGTATATTAGTGATGATTCGATTAATTCTATAAATCGTGAATTATGAATTTATGCGTATAATGTGATGAGTTTACACACACACCATTTTACACAAAAATAGATGAACGTTTATTAATAAAGTATAACAAATAACTCAAAAAATATAAAAAAAATTGTCAAATATTCGTTGTCCTGTGGTACTATTTTACAAAAAATGATGATTTTTGAGGTAGGATTAATGTTTTAAATTCATATTCAAAATTGGGCGTAAATATCTCTTTGTCAAGTAATTTTTTTATTTCATTCAAATTCCAAAAATGACCTTCTTCAACTTCGTCCATATCGGGTATAATTCGACCCTCGTATATGGTGTAATAGGAGTGTATCAATTCCCTTTCTATTGTTGATTCAAAGATATATTTATTCAATAATTGTGGCTCGAAATCGATAATACCCAACTCTTCTCGAGCTTCTCGGAATAGGGCATCGATGACCTTTTCGCCATAATCTATATGACCGCCTACCGCAGTGTCCCATTTCCCGGGTTGTATATCTTTGTGTATAGATCGTTTTTGCAGATATAACTCTCCTTTGCGGTTGAATATATGGAGGTGAACAACCGGGTGTAACACTTTACTGCCGTTGTGACAATATAGACGACTGGCCGATCCTATGGTGTTACCTTCGTTATCAACAATAGGAAATATTTCTTTCGAGTTTATGGGCATATATTCTGAAAAATAATTATTTACAATGTTATCGACGCTATTGCTTTTTGCAATTCCGCATTTGTTGCATTTTCTGAGCATTGTTCAAAATTCATGCGGAATGTACAGCCGTTACGCCATTCAGAGCAACCGTATGCTGTTTTCCCTTTCAATATAGACCCTTTTCCGCAAACAGGGCATCTGATCTCGTCTGAATTTGATTTTTTTAAATTCTTTGCTGTAACCTTCTTTGATGGATTGTTTTCAGGATTCTTTTTAGGTGAAGGTTTGCGTTTTTTCTTTTCTTCGTGAGCCGCTTCTTGTTTATTTTCGATAATGGTAATGCTGCGTTGCCTGTGGTCATTACGTACATCATTAACTATTTGGGTAACCATGGTTTTGAGTTCTGCAAGGAAATCAGCGGCTTTGTATTCGCCACGTTCAATACGACGTAATTTGTTTTCCCATATACCGGTAAGTTCTGCCGATTTCAACAACTCTTCTCGTATGGTATCAATCAGTTCTGTACCGGTTGCTGTAGCAACCAGATTTTTCTTTTCTTTGCGTATGTAATTGCGCTTGATAAGTGTCTCTATTATGGCAGCACGTGTCGAAGGCCGGCCTATGCCGTTTTCTTTCAAAGCATCGCGCAGATTCTCGTCTTCGACCAATTTACCTGCAGTCTCCATTGTTCGTAACAAGGTTGCCTCGGTGTATAATTTGGGCGGTTGTGTCCATTTCTCATTTAGTAATGGAACATGTAACCCGCTCTCGCCTTTAATAAACTCGGGCAATACACCATCTTCGCTATCTTCTTTTTCTTGGTCGCTATTTTTTTCTTTTTCGAATACGACTCTCCATCCCGGTGATAATATTTCTTTCCCCGTGGCCTTGAACCCTACACCGTTTACATCGCCCAATACCATTGTTGTGGCGACTTTGCAATCGGGATAGAATACAGCGATAAATCGGCGTACTATAAGGTCGTATACCTTACGTTCCATATCGGTAAGATTCCCGGGGCGCACATTTGTGGGTATGATGGCATGGTGATCGGTAATTTTACTATTATCAAAAACCTTTTTTGATTTAGGTAATTTCCCGAGATTGAGGGCGTTTACAAGCGGAGCATATATCGTTTGTGAGGCTACGGCTTGTAATATACCCGGGCATTTGGGGTGTATATCATCACTCAGATAGGTCGTGTCTACACGAGGATAGGTTGTTACCTTTTTTTCGTATAAGGTTTGTATGATACGTAAAGTATCTTCGGCTGAGAAAGCAAATTTTTTGTTACATTCTACTTGTAATAATGTAAGATCAAAAAGACGTGGGGCAAATTCTTTACCCTCTTTACTTGTTACGTCGGTTACAACGAATGGGAAATCGATAATTTCGGAAAGTCTTTTTTCTCCCTCTTCAACGCTCGAGAATTTTCCACTTGTTGCCGAGAATGTAGTGTCGCGATATGCTGTTTTCAGTTCCCAATAGGGCTGTGGTATGAAATTTTCTATTTCACGTTGTCGATTTACAATAAGTGCCAACGTCGGGGTTTGTACCCTGCCTATCGAAAGCACTTGTCCGCTACCTTTGCGACCATATTTTACCGTGTACAATCGGGTAGCATTCATTCCTAATAACCAATCGCCTATCGCACGAGAAAGTCCGGCCTCATAGAGTGTGGTAAATTCATCCTGAGGTTTCAAATTGGCAAACCCATCGCGTATTGCTTCTTCGGTAAGCGACGAAATCCATAATCGGTATACAGGACATTTACATAAGGCTTTTTGCATTACCCATCGTTGTATCAGCTCTCCTTCTTGTCCGGCATCACCGCAGTTTATTACGGCCTCGGCCTTACTAATTAGTTGCTCTATTATCCCGAATTGTTTTTCGACACCTTTATCACCAATCAATTTTATTCCAAATCGAGGCGGTATCATTGG
This sequence comes from Bacteroidales bacterium, assembly GCA_045606385.1. Taxonomy (GTDB): domain Bacteria; phylum Bacteroidota; class Bacteroidia; order Bacteroidales; family UBA11471; genus Caccoplasma. The sequence continues at coordinate 5,384 of JAZURX010000056.1, forward strand.
CAGTGTGTTGAGTGACCACGATTTCCACATCGGAGTGTAATCGTGAGGCTCTTTGAGGGTACACAAGTGCCCGAATACCCAGGTTACGCAATATCCGTTTCCTTCGAAATATCCGTCACGTCGATTCTTTGCCCCAAGAATATCAGCAATATCGCGTGCCACACTGGGCTTTTCGGCTATACATACTCTCATCGGTCCTCGTTTTTACGGATAAAGTGATACATACATACTATGTCGCGAATATCGTTCCCCTTTTGTCCGCTTTTCCACATTTCCTGTAAGTTATATTCATTGCTGTACCGACTTGCAAAACGAGGGTACTCTTTTTCTCCAATCAAAAGATAGCCTTCCGACGGATTTTCTGCCTCGAAGCTTACAACACGATTGTCGGTATAAAAATTGATTACAAAGAAACGCATCATAGGCGATTCTATATATGAATATATTTTCCCTTGGGGAACAACATCTTCTACCTTTTGAGCCAATTGATAGTCCGATTTTTGATTCAAAATTTGCGGAAGTATGGCAGTATCGGCTGTAAATTGCAGCCAGAAAAACAATGCAATCAGTGAATATGCATATCGATTGCGACTAGATAGTATATCTCTACTTTTATATAAATCATGTAGTAGGAAGAAAATTACGACGATACATACAACATCCCATAGATTCCACGATTGAAGCGACTCGATATAATATAGCGATTCCGATGGTATATATTCCGTCAATAGACCGGTTTTTATGCCGAATATTATAATTATCAGCAGAATAGCAACTGTGGCAAGTATGATGCCAAAAATATGCCATACTTTGCGATAATTGTTGATGAGGTACCTCATATAGTCGGCCAGAAAATAGGCAATAAACGGATATATGGGTAGAATATACACCGAGCGTTTACTTTTGGGAATAAGGTAGAAAAAGAGTATGACGAAAATAGCTACTGCCGAAAACAGTCTGATAGGATCGGTTTCGGATAAACGTTTTTTTATCGATTGACAGTACTCTTTTGTCTTGATTATTATGCGTCGATAAGGGAGTATAGTCAGTGATAATACCACCAATATCGACCATGGTAAAAAACCGGCAATAGTTATATATAAATAGTAGAATGGTGGGGCATGGTGCGATACATATGACATTTTACCGGCAAATCGAGCAAAATTTTCTTCTATTACCAAATCCAAAAATTGTTCACCGCCTTGCAGATAGGCCATGTAATACCACAATGCCGGTAATATACATGCCAATAGGGCGGCAATAATCAATTTATAACATATACGTACAAATCGCTCTTGGCGCAACAACATATATACACCGCATACAAGACAAGGGAGTACGATTCCTATCGGCCCTTTGGTGAGGGTGGCGGCACTCATGCATAGTATCGATAGTAAGGGCACACCTTTCAACCTATTTTTATGCCAATTATACAACCCCATCAACGCCAATACAATAAATGCCGTAAGCAGCATATCTACTCGGGCAATAGTGGCACTGCGGTGCACTTCAAATGCCGATAAAAATATAAGAGAGGCCATAAATGCCAGATTGCTCTTACGTTCTTCTTGAGTATAAAACAAAAACATAGCGGCCGCAATGATTATGGCTGCCAATGCTGATGGGAATCGTGACACATATTCATTTACGTCTCCTCCGTTAAGTAGTACAGCCGATAGTGCCGTTAGCCAATGAAACATAGGTGGCTTATAGGCCATATCGTCTCCGTTGTTTTCGGGAAGTATCCAGTTGTCGCTTTGCAACATACTTACTGCTACGATTGCTTCTCGTGGCTCTCCTTTGGTATGATAATGCGTAAGACCCAATATTGGTAATAAGGTTGTTACGCATATAAGAATAAGAAGGGTAAATATTATGTTTTTGGATGCTGGTTTCATTGTTTTATTGTTTGAATGTAATGAAGCGGTTCAATATATAGTTTACGAGGGTATATATCACCATTGCAGGTAATTGCGCCCAATTGGGGGTGATGTGCTCAATCTCTACAAAGAGATATAATCCGCCGTATTGTACTCCGTAGCTTGTTCCGAAAACCAATATAAATAAGAGTATTTCGCGTATTGTATTCCCATTTTGCGGGTGAAATACCCAGAATTTATTCCATATAAAACTATTTATAACGCCTATTATATAACTCAGTAGATTAGCTATAGTGTAATTTACATCGAAGAGATTGTATAACAGATAGAACACACATAGCGATATGATAGTGTTTGAAACTCCTACCATAGCAAATTTGCACAGTTGCACAAATGTTTTTTTTGAAGGTATATGCCGTGTTGACAAATTCATTCGTTGTTTATGTTGGGTGTTCAATGCACAAAGGTACAAATTTTATCGACCTATTCATGCATTTTGTTGATCTAAAATAGTCGATAATTCAAATCGTTTGGATATATCTTTTTGATTGATATGTAGATAATGTTTTGAATCTATATTACTAATTCTATCATACATCTTTCGTTGCCACCGTATGGACATTGCAGTCAGATGTTCATACGCGCCTACAACAAAGAAATATATTCGTTGGAGCGGAAAATGACCGGTCTCACAAAGAAAGGTCGTGGAGTAGGCGCTGCGTTGAAAGGAATCTTTAGTAGTATAGGGTTTGCTTGAGCGTTCAATTCGCCGTTGGAGTTTGCTGTTGAAGGTGCAGGGAAGATATTCAAAGCCGGATTCGAACGAGAACAGGCGCAAATCTCCATGGACATACTTATAGGCAACGAAGCCGAGAGCCGAAAGCTGCTCAAAATATCAAAAACTACGGGCTGACTCCCCCCCTACGACTCTGCCGGATTGCAAGAAAATGCCAAAACAATGCTCGGGTTCGGTATATCAGCCAAGATATTGCCAGAACGGTATCGGATTCGCGTCCGATAACCGCTCCGGCAAAACAAAAAAACAGATCTATTAATTAATATATTCCGATTGAGAAATTTTACTGTATATAACCTTTTAACAACCTTATAACCATATTTTATCTTTTCTGTTATTTATAACAAAAATGCATGGAATATGTTCATAAAATCTTATTCAAATTTATTTATCTCAATAGTTTAAGGTTATATCTAAAGAATAGATATTAATCTAAAATGATTGATAAAGATAAATTTGGTCTATTTGTTTAATCAACTTTTTTGTCGTACCTTTGCACCCGAATTTCAAAAAAATACCCATCTGTTTATTTATGGCAGCTGAGAAAGAATTACTTTATCCTGATTATTTATTTGAGGTTAGTTGGGAAGTATGCAATTTGGTCGGTGGAATATATACCGTATTATCGACAAAAGCACAAACTTTACAACAAACCAATAAAGATAAAAATATATTCATAGGTCCTGATGTATGGACCGAAACGCCATCACCTTATTTTATTGAGATAAAAAGTCTCTTGAAGGAATGGAAGAAAAAAGCCGAGAAAGAAGGCCTTAAAGTGAAAGTCGGTCGTTGGAATATTCCCGGTAAACCTATAGTAATATTGGTCGATTACAGCGATATGATGCCGCAACGCGATGAAATTTACGGTAAAATGTGGCAACATTTCGGTGTAAAATCATTGCATGCATATGGCGATTACGACGACTCATGTATGTTTGCTTGTGCTGCCGCTCGTGTTATATCGCATTATTATCACTACATAGGTGGTGAACAATATAAGGTAGTTGCCCACTTCGATGAGTGGCAGACAGGTATGGGATTGCTCTATTTACGATATACAACGCCGTCGATTGCCACTGTATTTACCACTCATGCCACCTCTATGGGGCGTTCCATCGCCGGTAATAATAAACCCCTATATGGTTATTTGTCGGGATATAATGGTGTGCAGATGGCCGAGGAATTGAATATGGAAGCCAAACATTCGGTAGAGCGTGCGGCGGCGCATTATGCACAGGGATTTACCACTGTAAGCGATGTAACAGCCAAAGAGTGTGTTCAGTTGCTTGAAAAATGCCCCGATGTGGTGACTCCCAACGGCTTTGAAAATAATTTTGTTCCAAAATCTCGCAAATATGTAGAGCAAAGAGAGCAAGCAAGAGCCCGATTGCTCAAAGTTGCCTCTTCACTTATAGGATACACTCCTTCGTCCGATGCTATGCTTATAGCTACATCGGGACGTTATGAATTCAAAAACAAAGGCATAGACCTATATATAGATGCGCTCCGTCGATTGCAGCATCGTTATGCCGGAGAGCGTGAAATTATAGCTTTTGTATTGGTCCCGGCGTGGGTGGGAGAGCCGAGACGGGATCTTTGTGAGAGAATGGAATCGGATTGTACATTCCATACACCGCTTCCCGATCCATATATCACACATTCTTTACATAATTATGGTGAAGACAAAGTGATAAGTCAAATTCACTATTGTGGTTTCGGACAACACCCGGAGTCGAAACTAAAAGTGATTTTCGTTCCATCGTATCTTACCGGTAATGATGGTATCGTGGGTTTATCATATTATGATACACTTATCGGCCTTGATGCCACGGTATTTCCTTCCTATTATGAGCCGTGGGGATACACCCCGCTCGAAAGTGTAGCATTCGGTGTACCTACTGTTACAACCGACTTGTCGGGCTTTGGTATGTGGGTGAATTCATTGAACCAAGGCGGACTCAAAGAGTCAGGTGTTGCCGTATTGCCACGTACAGATTTCAATTTCGAAGAGGTGGCCGATAATTTGGCCGATACGATAGCCTTTATGGCCGAGGCAGGCAGAGATGAATGGGCGATAATGCAACAAGCCGCAAAAAATACCGCAAACAAAGCCCAGAGGCAGTATTTTATCTGTTATTAGAAGCAAGTAAATGACATAGCTCTACGTCGTGTCGAAAATAGGACAACGACAAAGTGAGCAGAATTATATAGTAAATAATGTAATAATCATAAATTATGAAAGTACAAGTAAGTAACACTAATGTACCTGCATGGCGCGATATTACTATAGAATCGCGCGTACCCGCACAGCTTAATGTGCTCCAAGAAATGGCTCGCAACCTCTGGTGGGTATGGAGCAATGAAGCTATTGAGATGTTCAAGTCTATCGACCCCGAGTTGTGGAAAGCAGCAGGAGGAAATCCTGTATTGATGCTTGGCCGCATCAACTATGAACGTCTCGAAGAAATTGTAGAAGACAAAGTTCTGATGCACACCATCAACTCGGTATATGATAAATTCCGTAAATATATGGACGAAAAGCCCAAAACCGATTTGCCTTCGGTGGCTTATTTCAGCATGGAATATGGGTTGACAAATGTCCTGAAAATTTACTCGGGAGGTCTTGGTATTTTGGCCGGAGACTATCTCAAAGAGGCCAGCGATACCAATGTAGATATGGCTGCTGTCGGTTTCTTATATCGTTACGGATATTTCACACAAGCTCTTTCGATGGATGGTCAGCAGTTGGCTAACTATGAAGCTCAAAACTTCAACCAACTACCCCTCGAACGTGTTGTCGACGAAACCGGAAAACCCATAATTCTCGAGGTCCCTTATCCCGGACGTATCGTTTATGCCAATATTTGGCGTGTAAACGTAGGTCGTGTGCCTTTGTATCTGATGGATACCGATATGGAACTTAATAGCGAGTTTGACCGTTCAATCACCCATCAGCTTTACGGTGGCGAGTGGGAAAATCGTATGAAACAAGAGTATTTGCTCGGTATTGGTGGTATACTCATGCTCAAACGTTTGGGTATCAAAAAAGATGTATATCATTGTAATGAAGGTCATGCGGCTCTTATTAACGTACAACGTCTTGTAGATTACATACAAGAAGAACAACTTTCTTATGCCGAGGCACTCGAAGTGGTACGTGCATCGTCACTCTATACTGTTCACACTCCTGTACCTGCCGGACACGACTATTTCGAAGAAGCGTTGTTTGGTAAATATATGGGCGAGTTCCCTGCCAAATTAGGTATCTCGTTTGGTGAGTTGATGGATATGGGACGTGAAAATCCCGGTTCGGGCGAAAAATTTTCTATGAGTGTATTTGCTTGCAATACATGTCAGGAGGTAAATGGTGTAAGTTGGTTACATGGGAAAGTTTCACAACGCATGTTCCAGCCCATTTGGAAAGGATACTCTCCCGATGAATTGCACGTAAGTTATGTTACAAACGGTGTGCATATGCCTACGTGGGCGGCATCGGAATGGAAAGAATTCTATACCAAACATCTTGGTGAAGAATTTATAACCAATCAGTATGATCGCTCGTTGTGGAATAAGATATATGATGTACCCGATGAGGAAATTTGGAACATGCGCCAATTGATGAAAAATAAACTTATCAATTTCGTACGTAAGGAATTCCGCGAAAAATGGATTAAGAATCAGGGAGATCCTTCTCGCGTGGTATCACTACTCGAGCGCATCAACCCGAATGCACTTCTTATAGGTTTTGCTCGTCGTTTTGCCACCTATAAACGTGCTCATCTGCTTTTTACCGATCTCGATCGTCTTGCCAAGATTGTAAATAATCCTCAATATCCGGTTCAATTTATATTCTCGGGTAAAGCACACCCCGCCGATGGTGCAGGACAAGGCCTTATTAAACATATTGTAGAAATATCTCGTCGTCCCGAGTTCTTGGGTAAAATAATTTTTCTCGAAAACTATGACATGAATGTTGCAAAACGTCTTGTTTCGGGTGTCGATATTTGGCTTAATACTCCGACTCGTCCTCTCGAAGCATCGGGTACTTCAGGCGAAAAAGCTGAAATGAATGGGGTACTCAATTTCTCGGTACTCGATGGCTGGTGGTACGAAGGTTATAAAGAAGGTGCAGGTTGGGCATTGACAGATAAACGCACATTCCAAGAGCAAGGACATCAAGACCAACTCGATGCGGCTACTATTTATTCAATGCTCGAAAATCAAATCGTTCCTCTCTATTTTGCAAAAAACAGCAAAGGGTATTCACCCGAGTGGATTCAATACATCAAAAACTCTATCGCTCAAATCGCGCCTGAGTTTACGATGAATCGTATGTTGCAAGATTACATCGACCGTTTCTATGCTAAAGAGGCCAAACGCTCGAAATTGCTTATGGCCGATGGTTATAAGAAAGCTAAAGAAATAGCCGCATGGAAACAGATGGTCGCCGAGAAATGGGACGGTATCGAAATAAAAGAGGTAAATCTCCCCGAAAATTTACTTACACATCCCTCGGCCGGTGAAGAATATGAAATTTCTGTAAAAATTGCTCGCAACGGTTTGCCCGACTGTCTTGGTGTAGAACTTGTCGTATCTCAAGTTGTTGATGGTCAGCAAATGCCTTTTGAAGCAACAGAAATGCAAGAAGTTGCCTGTGATGGCGATATAGTGACATATAGTCTGCGTTATGATGTAAATGTAGCAGGAGTATTCAAGTATGCCTTCCGCTTGTTCCCAAAAAATCCGGAACTTCCACATCGTCAGGATTTTGCATACGTTCGTTGGTTCTAATACAATAAACACATATTTATCAGAAGTCAGAGATCACATTGTATGGTGTGGTCTCTGATTTGTATTTATATAGCTTAGTTGCCGGCTCACTATATATGTATTGAAATATGATACAAATGTTTTGTTTTTTGCAAAAATATTTTCGGCAAAATAATATATTCCTTGCTATCTTTGTATAAAATATCTATATATATTATGGTGATAATGAGGAAATATATATTATTTGTCGGAATGATTTTGTATTCATTCTCTATTGATGCGAAATATAACATTAATCAGAAAAATGCATCCTATCATACAATAGTATGCAATAGCCCTGCACCTGATTTTTTCGAAGGAGCATTATTGGGTAATGGAGCATTAGGGGTTGTTGTAACAACAAGACCCGATGCGATATGTCTCCATTTCGGGCATAACAATGTGTGGGATATACGTGTCGCGGAAAATAATCGGGAAAAACTCGGGACATTCAAAGACATTTTTGCTAAAGCTGATGCTATTCCCGATACGCTTTATACCATACATCAAGACAAAGAGTTCTCGGATTATTTGAACTTATCGGCACAAAATTATCACCACTCATATCCGCGTCCATTTCCTTGTGGAACGCTTTTATTAGGTTTTGATCGTAGAGATGTCGAATTATTAGGGCATATGCTTGATATATCCAACGGGTTGTGTACTATATTTTTACTTGTAAATGGAGAGAAGCAGAATTTATCCATTTTTGTTGATATGCAACACGATAATGTATGGCTTGCACTCACCGATACCATAGGTAATGCCCGACCGTCGTGTTTCAACAGGGTTCGTATTTTGCCGGATTCAACACCCCCCAGTGAAATACCTCAATATGCATTGCACACGGAGAAAAATGGTTTGGGCTTTTATCAGCGATTACCGCGTAATGTCGATGGCTCAACCTCGGATAAGGATAAAGCCTTTTCTTTGGGTTTTCTATCTAATCAGTATCTTATAAGAGGAACACGTACCACGACTCTTGGTATAGAGGAACCTCTTGCCGATATGGAACGTTATATAGTTCAATCGGAAAAAGCATTTGTGGCTGTTGTCCAATTGAAAGAAGGCTCGGCTTCGGACAGTGCAAAATTTATTGCGAACGATATAAATATCGATATTGACGCATGGCAACTGACGAAAACTCAAAATGAGTGTATATGGGGAGAATATTGGGATAAATCGGGCGTGTCTTTTGACGATAAAGAATTGGAAGCTATTTGGTATCGTAACCTCTATTTCTTCAATTGTGCAGTGAAACCGGGCGTTTCATGTCCGGGTTTGTTTGCTAATTGGAGTTGGGGAAATATCGGTACAGCATGGCATGGAGATTATCATCTAAATTACAATACCCAGCAACCTTTTTGGCTGACTTTCTCGTCAAATCACCTTGAAAAAAATCTTGCGTATGCCGACCTTGTCGACCATCTTTTACCGGTGAGCCGTATGTGGGCGCGTGATTATTATGAAATGCGAGGTGCGTTTTTCCCGCACTCGGCTTATCCTATTGATATGACCATGCACCCATATCCAGTACCCGATTGGGGGTGGGAGGTGTTTGAAACGCCATGGATGGTTCAAGGATTATGGTGGCACTATTTATATTCAGCCGATAAAGAATTTCTCAGAAAACGTGCATTTATTCCAATCAAAGATGCGGTGATGTTTCTTGTAGATTATATGATGAGAGACGATGCTCATGGTTCGCGTTGGAACGATGATAAATACCATATATTCCCATCGGTACCCCCCGAACTTTATGGATTGCAACCGGGATTTAATTATAATTATGATACACAAATAGATATTACTCTCACACGTTTTGTTTTTAAAGCATATTTGCAAGCTGTAGAAGATCTGAATATTACTCGAGATGAGCGTAATTTAGTATCGAATGTAAAACATATATTGCGTAATATGCCATCGTATCCCACCTATAAATCGGATAAATATGGAGAAATATATGTCTCTGTACCCGGAGAGAAAGATCGCATTGTATATAATGTACCGGCAACCCTTACTCATGTCTTCCCGGGAGAGGAATATGGTATGGATGCCCCTGATAGTATATATTGCAAATTGATGAACACGATAAAAGCTCATAAAAATGAGGGAGGAAATGATATCGTTTTCCTTTCATTGCAACAAGCGCGTTTAGGCGTTTTGGATATAGAACGTTTCAAACGTCAAGTACGATATGCAACTCTTCCTAATGCTACAGTCACCGATGCGGTAATGCAGCAAGGCGGGCGTTATAACGATAATACCGACTATATGTATATGGCTGGCATGGGAATATGGTTCGAGAATTTTGCACTTCCGGTAGTAATCAATGAATGTCTTATGCAAAGTTATAATGGAGTGATACGCCTTTTTCCTAATTGGGATATAAATAATAATACTTCTTTCAGCACTTTACGTGCGCGTGGCGCATTTCTTGTAAGTGCTACATTGCGCGATGGTAAGATACTTCCTGTAACTATTTTCTCTGAAAAAGGTAGAGAGTGCTCTATAATAAATCCTTGGAAAGATTGTCGAGTGAAATTGGAGTCAGACGTAGAAACTCTATATTTGTCGGGAGATGTATTGACATTCAAAACATTACCTAATATATCATATACAATTACTCCGGACAGATAAGAAATAATGCTATTGCTTATAAATCGTTGATGAAATTTCACTACATTTGTGTTGTTCTACAATTTTACATAATATAGAATAACGACTCCTTTCAAAGCAATTTATATGAGAAAATGAGAACTAAATTATTTCTTTGTATTTTGGGTATATTGGCATTATGTCGATGTATAGACGTTGTTGCACAGGAATTTCCATCGGAGAAACTCGATCGTGGATTGGTCGCGGTGAAAACCCCATCAGGGGTTTTCTTGTCGTGGCGTTGCCTTATTTCAGATCCTGATAACATTAGTTTTGATATATATCGTGATAATGTAAAAGTCAATGATTCACCTGTTATTGTTACTAACTATCTTGATTCGCTCGGTAGTGATAATGTTGTATATAAGCTGAAAGTTGTCACTGACGATACTACAACTTACATGGTGAATCCATGGCCATCTAATTTTTTACGCATACACCTCAACCGTCCACAAGGGGGGAAAACACCTCCGTTTCGTGCTATAAATCGTGGACGGGTGTATGACCGTCCCGATGGTGAAAAATATAGATATATCCCGGGTGATTGCAGCGTGGGAGATGTCGATGGTGACGGTCAATATGAAATAATAGTAAAATGGGATCCCACTAATGCCCGCGATAATTCTTTTAGAGGTTTTACCGGTGAGGTTTATCTTGATTGTTATAGATTTGATGGCTCCCAATTGTGGCGTATTAACCTCGGGAAAAACATTAGAGCTGGTGCTCATTATACTCAATTTTTGGTATATGATTTTGACGGAGATGGAAAGTCGGAATTGGTGTGCAAAACAGCACCCGGAACAATTGACGGTAAAGGCAATTATGTATTACTGCCGGGCGATAACCCCGATGCAGATTATCGGGAATATGTGGGTGATGAAATTACAGGAACTATTATGTCGGGTCCGGAATATCTTACAGTTTTTTCTGGCGAAACCGGCCATGCTATTACAACAATCCCATATCCTGCCCCTCGTGATATAACTCATAACTGGGGTGATAACAAAGCCAATCGTAGTGAACGTTATCTGGCTTGTGTTGCCTATCTCGATGGCAAACGTCCCTCATTGGTTATTTGTAGGGGTTATTATACAAAAGCATATGTAGCTGCTTATGATTTTGATGGAACTAAACTGACAAAGAAATGGTTTCATCGCTCAGAAACTCCCGGCAAAGGCCTTTATGGCGAAGGAGCGCATAGTATATCTGTGGCCGATGTTGATGCCGACTGTTGCGATGAAATTATTTTTGGATCGGCAGTATTGGACAATGATGGTACAATTTTGCACCGTACAGGATTGGGACATGGCGATGCACTGCATGTTGCCGACATAATTCCTGCACGCGACGGACTTGAAATATTTATGGTCTATGAAGAGAGTAAGGGAGCGGCTCTACGTGATGCCCGCACAGGAGAAATCTTGCGTTGGTTCGAAGCCGATTTTGACAATGGCAGGGGTGTGGCGGCCGATATAGATTCGCTTTATCAAGGACATGAATTGTGGTCTTTGGCCTCGAATAAAGTTTACTCTTCAGATGGATTCAAGCGAATATCTCGTAAAAGACCTCCGTTGAATTTTAGGATTTATTGGGATGGAGATTTGTGTGACGAATTGCTCGATGGTACATCTGTGTATAAATGGAATTCAAAAGAGAAAGAAAGTTATGTAATGGCCGATTTCAAGGCATTGCAGACAGTATCTTCGTGTAATTCCTCCAAAAAAACGCCCTCGCTTAGTGCGGATATAATTGGCGACTGGCGTGAAGAAGTAATTCTTTGGGATAAAGAAACAGCATCTGACTTAGTGTTGTTTACCACGACGATTCCCTCCTCATATTCTATTCCTACTTTGATGCAAGATCGCACATACAGACTTTCTATAATATGGCAAAATGTTGCCTATAATCAACCTCCGCATTTGGGCTGTTCTATATGGACTATTTTTCCAAAATAGCTCAATAATACAACAACAGAACAGATGTTTGTAACTTTTTGTATGAGTGATGTGATTTTTCCGTTTTATTCATTATCTTTGCCCTGCTTGCCGCAAAACAAAGACTTCTATGATAGAAGAAAAACTAAGAGAAAATGTGCGTCGTAAACTTACCCAATATTTGGAGACCAAGAAATTGCGGAAAACTCCAGAGCGATATGCTATTTTGGATAAGATTTATACAACGAATGAGCATTTTGATGCCGATTCGTTGTATGAAATGATGGCCGATAGTGATTGTCCGGTAAGTAGAGCCACTGTGTACAATACAATAGATTTGTTGGTTGATGCAGAGCTTGTACGTAAACACCTTTTTGGAAATTCTACAACCCAGTATGAGAAAGTGTGTAATATGGTAAATCATCACCACCTTATTTGTACACGTTGTGGAAAAATACAAGAAGTTAAAGACCAAAAAATATTAGAGGTCTTGACGCAAAAAAAGTTCGCTCGATTCAATACCGCATATTATGCTCTTTATGTGTATGGTATGTGTGCCTCATGTTCGAGAGCAGAACGGCGTAAACAACGTGAAAAAAAAGAGGAAAAATAAATACAACATTATATACAAATCATGAAAGTTGATGTATTATTAGGATTGCAATGGGGCGACGAAGGAAAAGGAAAAGTCGTAGATGTATTGACCCCAAAATACGATGTGATTACTCGATTTCAAGGTGGCCCTAATGCAGGACATACATTGGAATTCAATGGCGAAAAATATGTTTTGCGTTCGATACCATCAGGTATTTTTCAAGGTGGAAAAATTAATATCATCGGTAACGGAGTAGTTCTCGATCCGGTATTGTTCCGCCAAGAAGCAGAAGCATTGGCTGCGAGCGGTCATGACCTTACAAAACAATTATGTATTTCCAAAAAGGCTCATTTGATATTACCCACACATCGTGTACTCGATGCTGCTTATGAAGCAGCAAAAGGTGATGCCAAAATAGGTACGACCGGTAAGGGTATAGGACCAACATACACAGATAAAGTCAGCCGTAATGGTTTGCGAGTTGGGGATATATTACATAATTTCGAAGAGAAATATGCAAAAGCAAAAGCACGTCATGAGGCTATTCTCCAATCATTGAATTACACCTATGATATTACCGACCTTGAGGCGCAATGGCTCGATGCGTTGAATTATTTGAAACAATTCCGGCTTATCGACAGCGAACACGAAATAAATCGTCTGTTGCGTGATGAAAAATCGATTTTAGCTGAAGGTGCCCAAGGAACTTTGCTTGATGTTGATTTTGGTTCATATCCGTTTGTTACGTCCTCAAACACTATTTGTGCTGGTGCATGTACCGGTCTCGGCGTTGCACCCAATCGCATCGGAAATGTATATGGTATATTCAAAGCCTACTGTACACGCGTAGGTAGTGGCCCGTTCCCGACAGAATTGTTTGATGAAACCGGTAAAAAGATTCGCGATATAGGTCATGAATATGGCGCTGTTACAGGTCGTGAACGTCGTTGTGGGTGGATAGATCTTGTCGCTCTTAAGTATGCCATTATGGTCGATGGCGTTACCCACCTTATAATGATGAAGAGTGATGTACTTGATACATTCGAAACCATCAAAGCTTGTGTGGCTTATCGCGTCAATGGTATAGAAACAGAAGAATTCCCCTTTGAAATAGATGATAATATAGAGCCGGTCTATGTTGAATTGCCCGGTTGGCAATGTGATATGACTCGTATGCAAAGCGAAGATGAATTTCCCGAAGAATTCAACGCGTATATAACATTCCTCGAGAACGAACTCGGAGTACCTATCAAGATTGTATCTGTAGGACCTGATCGTGAACAAACTATTGAACGTTACACCGAAGAGGAATAATCATACGCTATGTTGCCTCCGTTAGCAGAACGGCTCAGACCCAAGTCTCTCGATGATTATATCGGGCAAGAACATCTGGTGGGTAAAGATGCCGTGCTGCGCCGTATGATTGATAGAGGAGAAATCTCATCTTTTATATTATGGGGACCTCCCGGTGTGGGAAAAACATCATTGGCTCGTATTATATCGGTACAGTTGAAAGCGCCGTTCTATACGTTGAGCGCCATACATTCGGGCGTAAAAGATGTAAGAGACGTTATAGAGCGTTGTAAGTCCGGAGGAGGAATGTTTCAAAAAAGTCGTCCGATACTATTCATTGATGAAATTCACAGATTCAACAAGTCTCAACAAGATTCTTTACTTGGAGCTGTCGAAAATGGTACGGTTACATTGATTGGTGCTACTACCGAGAATCCATCATTCGAAGTTATAAGACCATTATTGTCGCGTTGTCAGGTATATGTTCTGAAGTCACTTGATGTTTGCCATTTGCAAATATTGCTTGATAAGGCACTGACTTATGATTCAGAACTTAGGAAACGTAAAATCGAGGTTAAAGAAACCGGTGCATTATTTCGATATTCCGGAGGTGATGCTCGAAAGCTGCTTAATATATTAGACCTTATTACAAATGCATCTTCACCTAATGAAGCCCTTGTAATTGATGATGCTGTGGTAATTGAACGTTTGCAGCAAAATCCAATGGCTTACGACAAAGATGGCGAAATGCATTATGATATTATATCTGCATTTATAAAATCGATACGAGGCAGTGATCCCGACGGTGCGGTATATTGGTTGGCTCGAATGGTTGCCGGAGGTGAAGACCCGAAATTTATAGCGCGTAGACTGGTTATTTCAGCAGCAGAAGATATAGGATTGGCGAATCCTAATGCATTGTTGATTGCAAATGCGGCATTTGAAGCTATACAAAACATTGGTTGGCCCGAGGGGCGTATAATTCTTGCCGAGGCTTCGGTCTATTTGGCATGCAGCCCCAAGAGTAATTCTGCATATATGGCAATAGGAAATGCTCTTGATATTGTGGAGCGTACAGGAAATTTACCAGTCCCATTACATCTGCGTAATGCACCAACATCGTTGATGAAAGAACTGGGATATGGGAAACAATATAAGTACGCACATGATTACGAAAATCATTTTGTGAGACAACAATATTTACCCGATAATATAAAATCTACACATATATGGAATCCGCAACCCAATGCTGCAGAAGAACGCCATAAAGAGTATTTAAAAACATTGTGGGGTGATAAATACAATTAATATATTGAACTATCCATAAAATGTAATGCTGATATGACAAAACAGGGATTGTTAAAGAAATGTGTCCCTAAAAAGCGCTTTTATTTGACATTTTCTTTGTGGAGGATAAAAAATACTATAAATTTGTTCCTTGAAAAGCATTATGGCTATCAATAAGTATAATATAAAATAACACTAAAATAGTTACACAAATGAAGAAGCACAATTTTTATGCAGGCCCATCTATTTTGAGCCAGTATACAATTAAAAATACAGCCGACGCTGTATTGGATTTTGCAGGAACAGGTCTTTCTTTGTTGGAAGTTTCTCACCGTAGTAAAGAATTTGTTGCTGTTATGGACGAAGCACGTGCTTTAGTAAAAGAATTGTTAGACATTCCTGCCGGATATGAAGTGGTTTTTGTCGGTGGAGGAGCAAGTTTGCAATTCTGTATGGTGCCCTATAACATATTAAATAAAAAGGCTGCGTACCTCGAAACCGGTACGTGGGCTGTAAACGCGATTAAAGAAGCTAAACTATTTGGTGAGGTAGATGTTGTTGCTTCGTCAAAAGAGGCAAATTTTACATACATACCCAAGGATTATATTATACCTGAAGATGTTGATTATTTCCATTTTACAACAAATAATACCATCTTCGGAACAGAGATGCGTTATGACCCCGATGTAAAAGTACGTTTGGTTGCCGATATGTCTTCTGATATATTTTCTCGTCCGGTAGATGTATCAAAATATGATATAATATACGCCGGGGCTCAAAAAAATCTTGCACCAGCAGGTGTCACTATTGCGATTGTTCGCGAAGATGCATTAGGCCATGTCGAACGTGCTATTCCTACAATGCTCGATTATCGCACACATATCAAGAAAGAGTCGATGTTCAATACACCTCCTTGTTTGCCCGTATTTTCAGCTCTCCAAACTCTTAAATATTATAAAGAATTAGGCGGTATTGTTGCTCTCGAAAAAATGAATATTGAAAAGGCTGCAATTCTTTACGATGAAATTGACAGAAACAAATTATTCAGAGGTACAGCTGCTGTCGAAGATCGTTCGATTATGAACGTTTGTTTCGTTATGAATGATGAATATAAAGAGTTAGAAGAAGAATTTGCTAAATTCGCCGCATCTCAAGGAATGATTGGTATAAAGGGTCACCGCTCTGTTGGAGGTTTCCGTGCATCACTTTATAATGCAATGCCCAAGTCGAGTGTAGAAGCATTAGTTGCTACCATGCAAGAATTTGAGAAAAAACACTAATTTTACAGTTTATGAAAATATTAGTTGCTACCGATAAGCCCTTTGCTGCTGTTGCAGTAGATGGTATCCGTAAAGAAGTAGAAGCTGCCGGAATAGAATTGCTTTTGCTTGAAAAATATGGAGATAAAGCCAATTTATTGGCTGCGGTTAAAGATGTAGATGGTATTATTGTTCGTAGTGATATTGTTGACTCTGAAGTATTTGATGCTGCTCCAAATTTGAAAATAGTAGTTCGTGCAGGTGCAGGCTATGATAATATCGATTTGACAGCCGCCACTGCTCATAATGTATGTGTGATGAATACACCCGGACAAAATTCTAATGCTGTAGCAGAATTGGTGTTCGGTATGGCTGTGATGATGGTTCGAAACTTGTATAATGGTACTTCGGGTACAGAGTTGAAAGGTAAAAAACTTGGAATTCATGCATTTGGGCAGGTGGGACGTAATGTCGCTCGTATTGCACAAGGTTTTGGAATGGAGGTTTTTGCTTTTGACCCTTATTGTCCCTCGAACGTAATTGCCGAAGCAGGAGTAACACCTATAGATGATATAAATGAAATGTATTCGACTTGTCAATTTATATCATTGCATATCCCTGCCACAGATGAAACAAAAAAATCCATAAATTTTAATCTGCTCAATAAAATGCCCAAAGGAGCTGTTCTCATCAATACCGCACGTAAAGAGGTAATTAATGAAGACGAGCTTGTAAAATTAATGGACGAACGTGAGGATTTTAGATATGTGTCTGATATAGCACCGGCCAATGCCGATGTTTTTGCTGAAAAATTTGTCGGTCGCTATTTCTTTACTCCTAAAAAAATGGGCGCACAAACTGCCGAAGCCAATATTAATGCAGGTATTGCAGCAGCAAAACAATCTGTCGGATTTTTAAAAGACGGTATAGATCGTTTCAAAGTTAACAAATAATATTTTAATGTCTGATAAAGAGGGTATGCTTGATGTTTCGAAAACGTAAGCTTTCCCTCTTTTTTACATGATAAAGTTATTATTATGGCAAAAATTAAACCATTCAAAGGTATTCGCCCTCCTCGGGAATTGGTAGAGCAAGTTGCTTCTCGTCCGTATGATGTTCTTAATTCTGATGAGGCTCGTATTGAGGCTTCGGGTAATGAAAAATCTTTATATCACATTATCAAGCCCGAAATAAATTTTACACCGGGAACCGATGAGCATGCCCCCGAGGTATATGATAAAGCAGTAGAACAATTCAATTTATTTCAAGAAAAAGGGTGGTTGATACAAGACGATACAGAGAAGTATTATATTTATGCTCAAACTATGAACGGTCGTACGCAGTATGGTCTTGTTGTGTGTGCAAATGTCGAAGACTATTTATCAGGCGTTATTAAAAAACATGAACTTACTCGTCGTGATAAGGAAGAAGATCGAATGAAGCACGTTCGTATTAATAATGCTAATATAGAACCTGTATTTTTTGCATATCCCGATAACGATGAACTCGATGCGATTGTAAATAAAATAATAGAGAATCAACCCGAATATGATTTTGTAGCACCCGATGGTTTCGGACATCATTTTTGGCTTATTGAAGATTCAGAAACCATCGCTCGTATTACAGAGTTATTTGCCGAAATACCTTATCTGTATATTGCCGATGGACATCATAGAACAGCTGCAGCGGCTTTGGTTGGTGCTGAAAAGGCGCGTCAAAATCCTAATCACAAGGGTGATGAAGAATATAATTACTTTTTGGCTGTATGTTTCCCAGCCTCTCAACTTAAAATTATCGATTATAATCGTGTAGTGAAAGACCTAAACGGCTTATCCGACGATGATTTTTTACAAAAGCTCTCTGATAATTTTATTGTTGAGAAAAAGAACTCGGAAATTTATCACCCTAATGCATTACACAACTTTTCGTTATATTTGGGCGGTGTATGGTATTCCCTTACTGCTAAAGAGGGAACTTATGATGATAATGATCCTATAGGTGTTCTCGATGTTACGATTTCCTCAGATTTGATACTGCGCGATATTTTGGGTATAACCGATTTACGTTCAGATAAGCGTATCGATTTTGTTGGTGGTATCAGAGGTCTCGAAGAGCTGAAAAAACGTGTTGACAGTGGAGAGATGCGTGTTGCTTTGGCTTTATATCCGGTATCAATGAAACAATTGATGGATATTGCTGATACAGGCAATATTATGCCTCCTAAAACAACTTGGTTTGAACCTAAATTGCGTTCTGGACTTGTTATTCATAAACTCGTATAATGCATAAAAATCAAAAAAGGTTATAATATCTCTAAAAATTATAGATTGTCATGCAGCTATTAGTTGATTTACTACATCTAACTAATAGCTGCTTGTCGAAAATGCCCTGCCATTCATGACAGAAAAAGAGCTGATAGATAATTGTGTCAAACGTAATCCTCATGCGCAGCGTCGCTTATATGATACCTATGCCCGAAAAATGATGGCGGTATGTGTGCGATATGTGAGCGATTATGATACGGCGCAAGATCTTTTGCAAGAAGGTTTTATCAAGGTTTTTATGGCAATAGAATCCTATTCGGGCAATGGCTCTTTTGATGGGTGGGTACGGCGCATTTTTGTCAATACTGCTCTCGAATATTTGCGTAAAAACGATATATTACGAGAAACAATTAATATAGAAGAACGTGAGCCGATGCATGAGGCCGATTATTCGACCATAGCGCAACTCTCGGCAAATGAATTGATGGAATTGGTGACGCAATTACCCTCTGGATTTCGTACGATATTCAACCTTTCGGTAGTAGAAGGTTATAGTCATAAGGAAATAGGAGAGTTGTTGGGAATAACCGAAAGCACTTCTCGTTCACAATTATCGAGAGCAAAAAAGTGGTTGCAAAAACATATAAACGCTATTGAGTAACCTAATGAAACACTGATTTTCTGTTTTTTATAATTCAGAAACTGATATTAAAAATATGCAAGAGCCTGATCGCATCATACAATCGAAACTCAATGATTTCGAAGAAGAAGTTTCACCTCTTCTTTGGAGTGAAATCGAGCGTAAATTGCCGGCCGCTCCTTATCGCTCATGGTGGTCGGGTCGCTATATGAAATATGTGGCGGTCGTACTTTTGTTTCTCATATCGTCGATTACATGGCTGTTTTTTATTTCTGATAGTCATGTACACATTGTGCGAAATGAAATCCATGATATTAAGCAAAAGAAAGTAATAGAGCCGGCGGGAAATAGTACTCCGCTTATTTCCGAAAATAAGTACGATGCATCTAAATCTCTATTAAATAACGGTTTAGCAAATTCGGTTGAGTCAGCTGCAATTCCTGTGCTTGTATCTGTTTCAGATGAAAATACTTCTTCGCTGTTGTCTGATAAAAATGATGAAACTGCTACTGTTGAAAATCAATCAGAACAAACATCTGTTATAAACACTAAGCCCACATCGGCTTCTTCTTTCATGGAATTATCGAAAGAACAATCACATAATTACTCATTAAAATCAAAAGTAAATAATGATTTTACTATCGGTTTGATTGCGGCTAATGCGATATCGGCTACTCAATATTCTCCCGATACACGACGTACCCGTAGTGATATTTATTACACAGAGTTTTCTAATGAGATTTTGCGATATAAGCATAAAATGCCACTTTCTATAGGATTTACTTTCGAAAAACAATTTGCACGATATTGGGGCTTGGAAACCGGTGTTATATATAGTTTCTTACGTTCTGATTATACTTCTGAAAACCTTATACGAGAGGGTAAGCAGGAGTTGCACTATTTAGGAGTCCCACTTTTGGTACGATATCGTTTTTTCAATACACGGCACTTTAATTTTTATGTTTCAGCCGGTCCCCGTATAGATTTTAATATATATGGTCGACGTACGGATAGGAGTGTAAGCGATGATGCTAAAAGTACATATACAGAGAATGTGAGAGATAAGCGTGCACAATGGTCTGCTCATCTCAATCTTGGTATCAGTTATGCAATATCATCGCTTTTCGATATATATGCTGAACCTTCTGTCTCCTATTTTTTTGATAATGGAAATGAGAACATTGCAAATATGTGGAAAGATAAGCCATTCAATTTCTCTTTCCATTTAGGATTCAGAACAAAATTTTAATATAAAACAAAACGTATAAGAATATGAAACGATTTTTTTATTTATCGGTCTTTTCGACCATTATGTTATTCTCGCTCTCGAGTTGTCTTGGCGATCAAGGTAATATGACATCGTCGTATGGTACGGGTTCTATCCTTTATCTTCACAATACCCCATGTGTGCGACTCGACAATATCAATCTCTGTCTTACGGGTAATGGAATACCGGCTCTTAAAGATAGTGTAGCCCGCGCCATGGTAAGTTATACTATAGATTGGGATAACCAGCCGGCAACAGCAAATACCAACAATATTTACGACGCTACATTCGCAACGGTAAATACATGGCCTATCACTGAAATGTTGTCACGTGATGAAAATTATAAGTTTTCTGATACCGATACAATGCGTACTCTCGCACAGCCATTTATTACCTATGCTACTAAGCAGACACCCAACATGTTGACAGTTAATGTCCGTTTGTATGCTTCGGAGGGAAATGTACAACTCATACAGAAAAACAAACCCGAAGATGAGTATTATAGTACAGCTATAACCGATACTCTTATACTTTCATACGAAGCTGATGCTACCTCAGCCAATACTCGGGATTGTTGGTATACTTTCGAATTGCCCGATTATCCCAAAAATGTAACCTCTATAACTCTTTTATTCAAAAGTGTTGAGCGCGCTGGATTTTCGGCAGTATATAAGCCTGACCTTGGCGGATATATATATACAACATCGACAAAATTTCCGGAAAAACAATAATATTCAGAAATTAAGCATTTCATAAGACATAACACAGTTACAATGGTGAGGAGTAGGTCGTGAGACTCACTCCTCATTTTATTATATGTTACCGCCGCATTATATAATTTTCATGCTTCCGAAAATGAAATGATAATCGGCTCATGTTATAGATGAAAAGTTGATATTGGAATACAATAATCTTTTTTACAATTGTGCCAGAATGTATTAGATAAACGTTAGAACCGGATATTTAATTGGGGATTTGTTGTGAAATGTTTGTACAAACTTTGTATATCAATCGTTTGTAGTTATCTTTGTACCGAAATGATGGTTGATACTTAATAGATATGTATCACCCCTAAAATACATATAAATATAAAGCTATGAAAAAAACGCTTGTAGACCTATTTGAAGAATCGGTACGTCAATATCCCGATAATACATTCTTACTCGAAAAGACAGGAAAACAATTCGAACCAACTACATACACGCAAGTTCGTGAGCAGGTATATCGACTCGGAGCCGGCTTGCAGGCCCTTGGTGTAAAAAAAGGTGATACAATGGCGTTGCTGAGTGAAGGTCGCAATATGTGGGTAATCGGAGAGTTGTCGATGTTTTATGCCGGAGCAGTAAATGTGCCACTTTCGATCAAACTCGAAGAGAGTAATGACCTCTTGTTTCGACTTATTCATGGTGATGTGAAATATATTATGGTGTCGGGTACTCAACTCAAAAAAATACGCCTTATCAAAGAAAAACTCACTGATGTACAACGTATAATTGTATTTGATGCTCAAGATATCTATGAAGAGAAAGAAATTGCTCTCGACGAGATATTAAAGATGGGGGATAATTTCTTGTCTTCGCACTCACTCGAAGAATTTTTGGCTGTAGCCAACTCTATACAAAATGACGACTATGCCACCATTACCTATACCAGTGGTACGACAGCTGACCCTAAAGGAGTGGTACTTACACATCGTAACTATACAGCCAATGTAGAGCAGGCACAGACTCTTGTGCACATAGACCAATCGTGGCGTACACTCATCATATTGCCACTCGACCACTGTTTTGCCCATGTCGTAGGTTTTTACATCATGATGTCGCGCGGTGCGACGGCAGCCACGGTGCAGGTAGGTCGTACTCCGCTCGAATCTCTTAAAAATATCCCTCTTAATATTCGTGAGGTAAAACCTCATTTTATCCTATCAGTACCTGCTTTGGCCAAAACATTCAAGAAAAATATTGAGCAAGCTATCAGAGCAAAAGGTAAAACTACGGTGAAACTATTCAATATGGGATTGCGTATAAAACAGATGTATTATGGCGATAGCAATCTCGACTCAAAAGGTTTGCGTATATTTTTGAAGCCTCTTGTCGCCCTGTTTGATAAGATATTATTCTCGAAAGTGCGTGAGAATTTTGGTGGTTGTATGCGTTTCTTTATCGGCGGTGGTGCATTGCTTGATAAAGATTTACAAAAATTCTATATCGGAGTAGGTATGCCTATGTTTCAGGGATATGGATTGTCTGAAGCCACGCCGGTTATATCGTCAAATGGCCCCGATCGCTATCGTTTTGGCTCGAGTGGAAAACTTGTGCAACCTATAGAATTGAAAATATGCGATACCGAAGGCAAAGAACTACCGATTGGAGAGATGGGCGAAATCGTGGTTAAAGGTGAGAATGTAATGGCAGGTTATTGGAAAAATCCCGAATCGACTGCCGAAACAATACGTGACGGATACCTATATACAGGAGACCTCGGATATATGACAGCAGAGGGATTGTTGTATGTAAAAGGGCGTTTCAAAAGTCTCTTAATATCGAGCGATGGAGAGAAATATAGTCCAGAAGGTATAGAAGAAGCACTTGTGGAACACTCTCCATATATCGACCAGATAATGCTCTATAACAATCAATCACTTTATACAACGGCATTGATAGTGCCCAATCGCGACAGATTGCAACAAGCCTTAAAACGGCAAGGTCTTGCTCTCGATTCTGAAGAAGGGCGTTGTGCGGCACTTACGTTGATTGATGGTTCTATTGCCGAATTCAAAAGAGGAGGGGTGTGTGAAGGTATGTTTCCTGAACGTTGGTTACCCAGTTGTTTTGCAGTCCTCGCCGAGCCTTTTACCGAGCAAAATCAAATGATTAACAGTACAATGAAAATGGTAAGAGGAAAGATAGAAAAAGCCTATGCGGCACGTATAGAATATCTATACACTGCCGATGGTAAACAGTTGTTCAATGAGCAAAATATCAGTGCTCTGAAATAAAAAGAAACTACAAAAAAATAAAAATGTCGACAATCTTATATTGCCGACATTTTTATTATGTAATAAATTACACACTATCCAAATCTGCTTATTTTTCGTAGTCGGGCTTCGTCTACGATTTGTATTTTGCGACCATCAACCACAATGATTTTTTCGGTAGCAAAGTTGGATAATGTGCGTATAGCATTGGAGGTGGTCATATTCGATAAGTTTGCTAAATCCTCTCGTGCCATATATATGCTTAATGTAATACCATCTTCTTCGAGTCCGTAATTATCTTTGAGCATCAATAACGACTCGGCCAAGCGACCGCGTATATGTTTTTGAGTAAGATTCACCGTACGTGTATCGGACATACCTAAGTCCATGGCCAACTCTTTTATAAAGAAACATGCCAATTTATTATTTTTCTTTATCAGTTCATCGATAATGCTCATCGGTAACAATCCGATGGTGGCATTTTCGAATGCAGAAGCTGCCGTGATGTAATCACCACCAGCAAAATAGGCACGATAACCAAAATATTGTACCGGTCGTATCAGTCGCATAATTTGGCATCGACCACCGATACCGGCTTTGAAAATTTTCACTTTCCCTTTAATAAGACACATCAACAACTCGGCTTTTTCACCTTCGTTGTAAATCATCTCATTTTTTTTATATGTCTGTATCTGAAAATTCTCGGTGATAATACGCTTTTCGTCTTCATCGAGCAATGACAACATTTCGCCGATAGATTCGTGGGTAAGTGCTTCTTTCGAATATTTTTTCACCATATCTGTTATAAAACACTGTTATATAACGCAAAATTAGATAAAATCGTTCTAAAAACAAAGAAAATTATCGGAAAAGTAATACATATTATCCTGTTGAGAATTTGCGTTAATTAATATTTTTTTTAACATAAATTATTCAAGAATACTTTTTTTGTTCGAGTATATATTTATATCTTCGATAAAAAAGATGAACTTATATATACAAGCAAAGTTGCAGGAGAAATATGAATAATAAAATAGCAAAAAACTGAAATAAAAGCACATCTGTTTTTTATGTATAATAAATACCATATAGTGCAGATGGCGAAATATAAAATAGATATATATTGTAAAAATTGTGGTTGACAATTGCATGATGCTGCTGTAGTATGCTTAAAATGTGGCGTTAAAGCAGGACAAGGTGATAAGTTTTGCGAAAATTACGGTTGTGCTTTAAAAGTATCTAGGACTACATCTAATGAGCATCCTGTTAATGGTTTCGGTGGAGCTATAAAAGCTTGCTTTGGAAAATATGCAAATCCTTTTATTGGATGGATTTTTCATATAGCTTTTATTATACTTGGGTTAGCTGTTTCAGTTCGCCGTCTTCATGATATTGGAAAAGCGGATGGAATTATTTATTTGGTTTAATCCCCATTTTCGGAAATATATTATTGATTATTTGGTATTGCCAACCAAGTCAGGAAGAAGAATATATCTATGAACCAAATCCAAATGTGTAAAAAAATTCTCAATTAAAAAATATATATGAGATATTATGGCAATTTTAAACCATAATTGATAATTTTTGTATATAACATTTCCCCCGAATTATTATATTTCTTTTGGATTTTGGTAGTATGATTATGCCATAAAATAGAGAGCTGTATTATTTAAAATTACAGCTCTCTATACTTAGTATAAGTAGGTCCTTATAATCCTTTTTCGAGTAAATATTTTTCGGCATCGACGGCTGCGCGGCAACCTCCGGCTGCGGCAGTAATAGCTTGTCGATATATAGGGTCGGCTACGTCACCGGCAGCAAATACCCCCGGAATATTGGTGGCAGCTGTACGTCCGTTGGTGATGATATAACCGGCTTCGTCGGTTGCTATGGCGGGGAATGCTTTAGTATTGGGAGTATGACCTATGGCTAAGAAGAAACCGTCGATGGCGATATCGAAATGTTCTTCATGGTCGGTGCCTTTATATTTTACAAGGTGTGCGCCTTCAACGCCATTCTCTCCAAACAATCCCACTGTTTGTGTTTCGAAGAGTACTTCGATATTGGGATTTTGCATTACACGCTCTTGCATGATTTTCGATGCGCGTAAATAGTCTTTGCGTACAATCATATATACTTTGCTTGCAAGATGTGATAGATAGGTGGCTTCTTCGCATGCTGTATCACCTCCGCCAACAACGGCAACTACCTTTTTGCGATAAAAAAATCCGTCGCATGTAGCGCATGCCGATACCCCTATACCTGCATATTTTACTTCATCGGGAAGCCCGAGGTATTTGGCCGATGCCCCTGTAGCAATGATTACAGTATCGGCCTCTACCACCTTGTCACCATCGATGGTAAGGCGATAAGGCATTTGTGTGAAATTGCTTTCTGTAACAATACCCGTGCGAATATCTGTGTTGAAACGTAATGCTTGTTGACGTAACTGTTCCATCATTTCTGTTCCGGATACACCTTCGGGATAGCCGGGGAAGTTTTCAATATCGGTTGTTGTAGTCAATTGGCCTCCGGGTTGTATTCCTTCATAAAGAACGGGAGAGAGGTTGGCACGAGCTGCGTATATAGCTGCGGTATAACCTGCCGGGCCTGAGCCGATAATCAGACAACGTATTCTTTCGGTTGATTCCATAGTTTTTGATATTTAGATTGTTAATATTATCTTAAATCAATAATTTCTGTGCCGGGATACTTCGTTTTGTCAAAAGTAAAGTGGTTGTCAGAGAAATTTCCAGATATTGTATCGGTAATTTTTATGGTATTAGTA
This sequence comes from Bacteroidales bacterium, assembly GCA_045606385.1. Taxonomy (GTDB): domain Bacteria; phylum Bacteroidota; class Bacteroidia; order Bacteroidales; family UBA11471; genus Caccoplasma. The sequence goes on from JAZURX010000056.1 coordinate 31,834, forward strand.
ATACCATCTTGCGTGATGGAAATTTGCATCAATGCTGATGTCGATTTTTTGATTAAAACGCGTATAAGGTTTATTCCCGATTCGCTTTTTGGGGTAAGTTCGAATTCGTATACATCGCCTTTTTCTCCTATTTGTTTGCAAACATAAGCATTCTTGTATGATTGTAAAATTTGATAAGGATTGGTTTGCGCTATCTCTTCGGGTTCGGGAGTGTTTATATTAACCTCTTGAGCAGAATGTATGTATGTCCATTGAGTCTTTCCGTCGAACCATATTGTCATATCCGGCATACTCAATATGTACTTGTCTCCAAGAATATCTATTTTACCTTTTGTCAATTCACTATCGATTTGTAACTCATATTGCATCGATACCCCTTGAGTACTTTGCATATTGGCAATCACATTGTCGAGTATCCGACAATTTTGAGCATGACCCGAAATCAGAGATGCAAATAGGAATAATAATGTCGCAATAAAACAGCGCATATCAATTATTTTATTTTTTCTAATATCTGTTCTAAATGTATATCATCAATCACCAATACTTGGCGAGCCTTGCTACCTTCGAACGGCCCAACAATACCGGCTTGTTCTAATTGGTCCATCAATCGACCGGCACGATTGTAACCAATGGAAAAGCGACGTTGAATCAGCGATGTAGAACCCGATTGATTGGCAACAATGAGACGTGCAGCCTCTTCGAAAAGCGGGTCTTTTACACCCATATCATTATTGCTACCGCCACCATTTCCATTATCATTGTTGGGCGCAGAGTATTCGGGTAAGAGGAATGCGGTGGGGTATCCTTGTTGTTGCTCGATATATTGACAAATATTTTCGACCTCGGGGGTATCTACAAATGCACATTGTACGCGAGTCATATTTCCATTTGCCAATACCAACATATCGCCTTTACCTATCAATTGGTTGGCACCCGGTGAGTCGAGAATGGTACGGGAATCAACCATAGAGGCAACTTTGAATGCAATACGTGCAGGGAAGTTGGCTTTGATACTACCTGTAATAATATTGGTCGATGGGCGTTGTGTGGCTATTATCATGTGTATACCTACAGCACGTGCCAATTGCGCAATGCGGGCAATGGGCATTTCAACTTCGCGTCCTGCGGTCATTATCAGGTCTCCAAACTCATCGACAATTACGACAATGTAGGGCATATAATGATGCCCTTTTTCGGGATTAAGTTGTCGGGCAATGAATTTGGCATTGTATTCTTTTATGTTTCTTGTGCGTGCTGCTTTCAATAAATCGTATCGTGTATCCATTTCACGACATACCGAATTGAGCGTTTGAACCACTTTGTCTGTATCGGTAATAATAACATCGTCACTATCGGGTAGTTTGGCCAAGAAATGACGTTCTATTGAACTATAAATACTGAATTCAACCTTTTTGGGATCGACCATTACAAATTTGAGTTGAGAGGGGTGCTTCTTGTATAACAACGATGTAACAATTGCATTCAATCCCACAGATTTCCCTTGTCCTGTTGCTCCTGCTACCAATATATGTGGCATTTTGCATAAGTCGACCATATATATTTCATTGGTAATGGTCTTTCCTAAAGCAATAGGTAATTCATAATCGCATTCTTGAAATTTTTTAGATGCGATAATCGGGCGCATAGAAACCATTTGCGGTTTTTTATTCGGAACCTCAATACCCACAGTCCCCTTGCCTGGAATAGGAGCAATGATACGTATACCGAGAGCTGCAAGACTCAATGCAATATCATCTTCGAGATTTTTTATTCGAGCTATTCTTACTCCTGCTTCGGGAACAATTTCATACAGCGTTACTGTTGGGCCTACTGTAGCCGTAATTTCGCTAATTGTAATTCCGTAATTTCTTAGAGTGCTAATAATGAGTTGTTTATTTGCTTCCTGCTCCTCTGTATCAATTGAGGTATTGTTCGACTTTTCTTCTCGTAATAAATCGAATGTAGGTGCTTTGTAGAACGACAAATCAAGAGTGGGGTCGTACTCGTCAAAATCACTTTGTTTATTAGCTTGGACCTCCTCTTGGCCTACAACTATTGTTATTTGAGGGTCATCGTTGTTTTCTAATGCAACATCTTTATGCTCATTGTTCTTATCCGATTCCTCAATAATAGCTTGTTTATTATTTGGTTCTTGTAGAATTACCACCGGTTCTATGGGTGTATCATCAATATTTGTATTGTCCGCTATTACAGCTTCTTCAGGGGCATCTATTTGAATACCAGTGTTATTTGTGTCCGGTGTCGTGACAATATTTTTTTTATTGGTAGGCTCTTCGTCATTATTAGTATTTGATTCTGTTTTTGACTCTTTTTCCCATTTGGGCATTTTTATCCAGTGAAAGTCAAAAATTCTACGAAGAATAGACATGGTTCTCCGGGTCAGAGCTATTAATATCAATAATACACCTGTAATAATTACAAGTAATGTACCTGATGTGCCGGCCCACCCTTTTAACCATTCTGTCATATAGTAGCCATGTTGTCCACCGAGCCATATATAGGAATCGGGATTACCGATAAATCCACACAAGAGAGAACCTACAATAACAAAAGCGCATGTGTATGCAAGCGAACGAGTAATGGATATGTTAATAACTTTCATCATTTTAAGTCCGATACGGGCAATAAATATAATGAAGAAAAATGCAGAAATACCTACCCACCGGTTGATGAAAAAATTGGCACAACGCGCACCAATGATTCCCGCCCAGTTATTTATTCCGTTTTTGGTGGCATATACGTTTCCCGAACCATTAACTATACTATAATCAGCTGCACCTGAAAAGAAAAATGAAATAAATGATATAGTCAAGAAGATAGAGGAAATAACTAAAATCAAACCACAAACAAATTGCGTACGTTCGTCACGTGCTATTTGTTTAGTTTTATTCCATAAACTTTCTTTTGGGGTAGTTGTACTTTTTTTAGTTGTACTTTTTTTGTCTCCGGTATCTATTATTGTCGTTCGTTTGGTAGTCATTTTTATATATTTTTCTATCCTACAAAATTAATATTATTTTTTGACTATTTATAGGTTATCTTCTAATTTTTATTTCTTCCAGAAATAGGCTGTAAATAGGATTAATACAGTGAAAATCTCGAGACGCCCTACAAGCATGTCAAAGGCCAAAAGCCATTTTCCTGCAGCCGGAATAGAATCACAAGTATAAATCATGTCGCCAAGTGCTGGTCCGATATTACTTATGCAAGATATGGCACAACCGAAAGCATTGTCAATGGATAATCCCATTGCACTTAGAGCAAGAGCACTTACGAGTGTCAATAATGCGTATGTAAATAAAAAAGCTAAAATTTTTGATACAATTTCATGTGATATAACTTGTTGATTTACACGCATAGGTACAATAGCATTTGGATGCACTTGTCTGTAGAATTCATTCAGGGTGTTTTTTAGTAATACCACGATACGAATTACTTTGGCACCACCACTTGTCGAACCAGCGCATCCTCCACAAAACATCAGTAGACATATCAATATGCAGAAAAATGCACCCCAATCATTATAATTTGCCGTTATAAAACCAGTCGAAGTAATGATTGAGGTGACTTGAAATAGTGCAGTACGAATTGTTTTCTCAATACCCCATATTTGTTCTGTGCCAATAATAAATAATCCGACAACAGTAAGTAGTGTTGTAATGGTTATAATTATTAAAAACCATTTAACCTCTTCATTCCCAATCAACCGCTTTACACGACCACGCGTAAAATGATATACGAGGGCATAATTTATACCGGATAGTATCATAAAGAAGATAACGATATATTCTATGTATGCTGAGTCCCAATAAGCAAGACTAATATTTTTGGTTGAAAATCCACCTGTCGCCGCTGTTGTCATACCATGACATATTGCATCAAAGCTATTCATAGGACCAGCAAAAAGTAATATCGTAACAGCAATGGTTATTCCAATATATGTAGTCCATAGAAGTTTAGCGGTTTGACTGATTCGAGACCCTAATTTGTCATACATGATACCTGAAGTTTCTGCTGTAAAGAGTTGTACTCCGCTACCACTACCATTCAGTAGCGGAATAACAGCCAATGTAAAAAGAATAATACCAAGACCTCCAATCCATTGAGTAAGACTGCGCCAGAATAATATACCATGTGGTAATTTTTCTACATCGGTAATAACACTGGCTCCTGTTGACGTAACTCCCGAAATTGTTTCAAAGAATGCATCGGTAATATTATTAATACTTCCGGAAAAAAGATAGGGGAGCATGCCTATAACGGAGAAAAAAATCCATGCTGATGTAACAATAAGGAATCCGTCTCTTTTCCCTAACGATTTACGTTCCTTATTGGGATATTGAAAGTAGCAAATTGTACCCAGTATGGCACTTATTGCTATTGTAATCAAGAATGATTGGCTATCAGATTCGCCATACCATAATGATATGGCTAAAGGAAAGGTTAAAAATATTGCTTCGAGTCCGAGCAGGACACCAATAAATTTTAATATAAGACGTAAGTTTATGTCTGACATATTATTATCCGAATAACTTTTCTAACTTATGAATTACCGTATTGAGACAAAATACCATAACATGGTCGTTAGCTTGTATTTGAGTATTTCCATTGACTATCATTGCTTTACCATCTCTAATTAATCCGCCCAATGTAATATCCTTCGGTAAGCTCAAATCTTTTATAGCTTTTTTTGTAATAGGTGCATCTTCTTTTACAATGAGTTCGGCCACCTCTGCATCGGAAAGGGCCAAGCATTTTACATTAGAGGAGTCTTCATCGAGTAATATTTGAAAAATACGACTGGCTGCGAGTAATTTCTTGTTTATTGTAGAACCGATGTCAAGGCCTTCGGCCGATGGTATTAGTGATAGATTCTCAACTTCTGCAACAGTCTTTATTGCGCCAAATCGTTTAGCAGTAAGGCAAGCCAAGATGTTTGTTTCGGCACTATCTGTAAGTGCTACGAAAGCATCGGTTTCATCAATGCCCTCTTCGCGTAACAAATCAGTATCTCTTGCATCACCGTTAATAATGACGGTGTTTGGAAGTTTTTCAGCAAGTTTGTAGGCTTTTTCTTTGTCTATTTCTATAATTTTCATTCGCATAGAGTCCGGTAACTTATAGGCTAGTTGTATGGCTATACGACTGCCGCCCATAATCAATACATTGTGGACATCTATTTCAGTTTTTCCTGTTAACTGTTGTATATCTTGAATATGCCCCGGTGTTGTGGTAAAATACACTATATCACCGGTCATAATTATGTCATTACCTCGAGGTATGATTGTTTGAGATTTACGTTTGATGGCCGCGATATGATATAATAAATGAGCTTTATTAAGATCGCATAATTTCTGGTTTAAAATTCGGGCATTTTCTCTGATTTTTGCACCTATAAGAATCAATTCTCCGTTACATAATTCGAACCAATTCCTGGCCCAGTTATGACTTAAAGCAGTGACGATTTCTTCAGCTGCAAGCATCTCTGGATATATAAGTTCATCAACACCTAAACTTTTGAAAAACTCCTTATTTTCAGGTTGTACATATTCGTAATTGTCGATTCGTGCAACAGTTTTACGACTGCCTAATTTTTTCGCAAATTGACAAGCCATAATATTCCGAGTTTCAAAAGGCATGACTCCTATAAATAGGTCTGCATTTTCTACTCCGGCTTGTTTCAATACACGTAATGAAGTAGGAGAACCGATAATAGTCATTAAATTGTAGTTGGAGTCGAGCCAATGTAATTTTTCTACATCGGTATCTATGAGTACTATATCTAAATCTTCTTTCGATAAAAGTTTGGCTAAGTGTGTCCCAACTTCACCGGCTCCTGCGATAACAATTTTCATAAAAAATGAATTATGGTTAATATTTAATTACCACCTACCGAGTAATATGTCAGTTATACTTTGTTCGTCCATGTTGCATAGACGATATAATTCTGAAACACTGCCATGTTCTATAAAACGGTCGGGAATACCTATACGTTTTATCTGTGGAGTATATTTATTATCGCACATAAATTCAATGACCGTTGTGCCTAATCCTCCTTCTATTGTTCCGTCTTCAATGGTAACTATACGTTTAAATTTCTTACCTACTTCATGCAATATTTCTTCATCAGCAGGTTTTAAGAATATCATGTCGTAGTGAGCAACAGATATACCGGAATTATTTGCTGTTTTTACGGCTTTTGATGCGATATGTCCGATAGGACCAAGACTTAAAACCGCAATATCTGTACCATCGGTAAGTTTTCGTCCTTTGCCGATTTCGATTTGTTGCATTTTGCACTGCCAATCAGTTTGACAACCACGACCACGAGGATACCTTATTGTAATACATCCATTGTAATATTGAGATGTATACATTAAATGCCTCAAATAATGCTCATCGTAGGGTGACGCGATGACCATATTGGGTATACATCGCATATATGCAAGGTCAAATGCTCCATGATGAGTAATGCCATCTTCACCAACAAGACCAGCTCTGTCAAGACAAAATACGACATGTAGATTTTGTATCGCGACATCGTGAATTACTTCGTCAAATGCGCGTTGCATAAATGAGGAATATATATTACAGAATGGAAGAAGACCCTCTTTGGCAAGTCCCCCCGAAAATGTGACAGCATGTTCCTCTGCAATTCCTACGTCAAATGAACGATTAGGATATTTTTCTAACATATATGTCATGGAACAACCAGATGGCATTGCCGGTGTGATACCTACAATATGATCGTTATTGTCTGCAAGTTCTACTAAAGTATGTCCGAAAACATCTTGGAAACGAGGCGGAAGATTGGTCGTATCTGTTTTTATCCGTTCTCCGGTTTCTTTATTAAATAACCCGGGGGCATGCCATGTCGTAGCGTCTTTTTCAGCGGGTACAAATCCCTTACCTTTGATGGTGCGTATATGAAGGATTTTAGGCCCTGTCATATCTTTAATATTATTCAGAACACGTACTAAATGTTTTACATCATGACCATTAATAGCTCCAAAGTACCTGATATTTAATCCTTCAAAGATGTTCTGATGACGAGATATTAAAGCTTTAAGGCTATTGTTAAACCGTAAAATTGCTCCTCGCTCTTTCTCTGAAATTATGCGAATTTTTACTAAAAATTTATATAATGCGTATCGTATGCGATTATAAAGAGGAAGAGTGTTCAATCGAGACAAATATTTATGAATTGCTCCGACATTGCTGTCGATGGCCATATCGTTATCATTTAGGATTATCAGTAGATTATTAGGGTTAGATGATGTATTATTTAACCCTTCAAAAGCTAATCCTCCACCCATGGCGGCATCACCTATTACAGCTATTACTTTACGTTCTGATTCGTTTTTCAGTGTTGCTGCTACCGACATACCTAATGCGGCAGATATTGAATTTGATGCATGCCCGGCTGTAAATGTGTCGTATTCGCTTTCTTTGGGAGAGGGAAATCCGCTTAGTCCTCCCAATTTACGATTTGTTGCAAATTGCTCACGACGTCCGGTTAAAATTTTGTGTCCGTATGCTTGATGTCCTACGTCCCATACAATACGATCGTAAGGTGTATTGAATACATAATGTAACGCCACCGTAAGTTCAACGGTTCCAAGACTTGACGCAAAGTGCCCGGGATTTTTGGATAGGGCGTCTATGATAAATTCCCGTAATTCGTCACATACTTGAGGTAATTGAGATAGTTCCAAGTTGCGAAGATCATCAGGAGTGTATATTGATGATAATATGTCATTACTTTTTTTTGTCATGCCTATACGATAAGTACGCAAAGATATATTTTTTATTGCGAATATATATGTATTTAGGCAGAAATAATCGGTACAGATTGTTCCTATGCATTTATATTGGTTTATTCCAACTCTACAACAGTGATTCCTGCTCCTCCAAATTGAACATGTTCGTCATGATAATTCTGTACACCAGAAACGCCCTTGAGGTATTGGCGTATCAATTGTCTTAAAATACCTGTTCCGGTACCATGAAGAATCCGCACTTGGTCTGCTCCGACTTGTATCGCATCATCTATAAAATAGACAACTGCTTGTATGGCCTCGTCACCACGCATACCTCTGACATCTATTTCTCTTTTGAAATTTAGTCGTTTTTCTCGCATTCCTTCTGCCGTGGAAATACTTACAAAAGTGGCTTTTATTGCTTGATTTTGTTTTACTTGTGAATGATTAACTTTTTCGAGCTGTTCGATTTTGACTGTCGATTTTATTTGACCAAAAATAACAATAGCTTTTTGCCCTTCAATCTCTGTAATTTCTCCGATAGTGGTTTGCCCTTTTATTTTGACTGTGTCGCCTATGTTAAATGAGGCTTCCGCTATCAGCATTTTGTTTTTCCCTTTCTTTTTGTTCTCTTCGCGAGCTTTAATTTTAGTTATTTTACGTAAAATGACGTCATCGTTATTTTCGACATTTGATAGCGTGTTTTTGAATGTTGATAAATCTTGTCGAGCCTTTTTAGTCTTTTCTTTTTCTGCATCGGCTTCTTTTATTGCCCTGATTGTATTCTCAATACGGGCATTTGCTTCTTGTATCAGTTGCTCGGCTTTCTGCTTGGCTTCTTTTATGATGCGTTTACGTTCTTTTTCTATTTCTTGCAGATTCCCGCTATATTTTTCTGTTATCTCTTCAAGTTGTTTTTCACGTTGTCGAATATTTTGTCGTTTACTTTCCCAATAACGCTTATCTCTTACAATATCTTGCAGATATTTATCCATATCGATATAGTCACTACCTACTTTTTTAGACGCTTCAGCTATTACATCTTCGGGTAACCCTATTTTACGTGCTATTTCGATGGCAAAAGAACTTCCGGGATTTCCAATGGATAATTTAAAAAGAGGTTGCATTAGATGCCTGTCGTACAACATAGCACCGTTGATGATGCCTGCAGTTTCTTCTGCAAAATGTTTCAGATTTTGATAGTGCGTAGTTATTACTCCAAATGTTTTTTTTCGATTGAAACGGTCAAGTAAGGTTTCTGCTATTGCTCCTCCTATTTGTGGCTCTGTGCCACCTCCAAACTCGTCAATAAGTATAAGTGTGCGTTCATTACAATTTCTGACGAAAAATTTCATATTCGTCAGATGAGAACTATATGTACTTAAATCGTTTTCGATGGACTGTTCATCACCAATGTCAATAAAAATATGGTCAAATATGCCTATGTGAGAATTTTCATAGACAGGTATTAAAAGCCCATTTTGTAACATATACTGTAATAAACCTACGGTTTTAAGACATACTGATTTTCCTCCTGCATTTGGCCCGGATATTAACAATATACGTTGTTTTTCGTTGAGAGTTATGTTGAGGGGAACAACCTGCTTGTTTTGTTTCTTCAGAGATAAATAGAGTAGGGGGTGAATGGCATGATACCATTCTATTTGTTGCTCTTTCTCAATATGAGGTAGTATTCCATTTATTTCGATGGCAAATAAAGCTTTGGCTCTAATGAAGTCTATTTCAGCGAGAAATTCATATGAATGTTTTATATCAGATAGATACGGTCGTAAATTGTCGGTGAATAGTGTGAGAATACGAATGATTTCACGACGTTCTTCTCCTTCGAGTTCGCGTATCCTGTTATTTGCTTCTACGACTTCTGTCGGTTCTATGTATATGGTTTTCCCGCTTGATGATTCATCGTGTACGATACCTTTTATGCGCCTTTTATGTGTCGGTAAAATAGGAATCACCAAACGACCATCGCGTAGTGTTGGCGTAACATCTTTTTCTACAATACCTTCGCTTTGAGCGTTTCTTAGAATATTATTTAAGCTACGAGAAATTCCCGACATTGTACGTGTTATTTCTCGGCGTATAAGGGTTAGTTCTTGTGATGCATTGTCTTTGATATGTCCGAACTTGTCTATGATTTGATCCGATTTTGCCACTATTTGAGGGAATATAACAACATTTTCTGCCATATTCCGGAGGTATGGATATGGGCAATCATTATTGGTATCCGGTGTGAAAAAATGTACGATACGAATTAATGTATCAAGAGAACGACGTAAATTGAATACTTCTGTTTCGTGTAAAAAAGTTCTCTCTATACGTACGCGTAATAATGCCGGACGTATATCGTAAAAATTATCAGAAGGAAATTCCTCTTCCGATTGCAGAATACGGATAAACTCTTCGGTTTCTCGTAAAATTGGGTTTATAATTTCAAAATCAGTAAGAAAAGACATCTCTTTTACTCTATCTTTTCCTAAGCTACTAAGACATAGGTCTGAAATAATATTTCGGATTTTGTCAAAACCGATTTTTTCTTCAAAATTCTTAGGATAAAACACGATTCTAAATATTTTCGGCGAAGATACGGATAAAAAATGAATAGAGATATAGCTGTCCGAAACTTTGTTATTTATGAAAGATATTTATTGATGAAATTTAAAATAGAGTTTTGTGATGATCAATTCCATTTTTTGCATCGTAATATGAAGTATACAATCAATCCGATAACAATCATAATACCCCATGCGGTAATATATCCGTATTTCCAATGGAGTCCGGGCATGTATTCAAAGTTCATACCCCATATTCCGGCCATAAATGTAAGTGGAATAAATATTGTTGATACAATAGTGAGTCGTTTCATTATGGAATTCATATGTAAATCATTATTTGAGATGTATAGGTCTACCAGTGATGACAATGTTTCTCTACATATTTCCATGTTCTGAGTTACAAAGGTGAAATGGTCATTGAGGTCATTGAAAAACACCCGATTATTTTTTTTGATAAGTATTGATTCTGATTTGGATAATCGGTTGTATTGTTCTTTGAGTGGTAATACCGTACGTTTCAACGACATATATTGTCTTCGTAATATTTGTATTTTACTGCCAATTTCTGGCAGATTCTGGTCAGACAATAATTCCGACTCCAAATCATCAAGCGCCAAATCTATTTCGTTCGATACAGAGATATAATTTGAAGCAAGACTATTTACTAATACTGTAAGAAGATAGTCCGATGTTCTAGTCCGTATTTTCAGTGTGTTATTATGTATTGCTTTCTCTATCTCCCTAAAGGCGAAATTTTCATATTCCGTAAATGTGAGTACAAAGTTTTCTCCCTGTACAATACTTATTTGAGACTCTTTGCTATCGTCGAAATATTTGGAAATGACTATATTGAATTGTTCATATTCTTCCACTTTGCATGGGTGGCTTGTGTTGAGAATATCTTGTATTATCAAAAAATTGATGCCAAAATACGAGCAGATTTTCTCAATATCGGTCGTGTTTTGCAGACCACAAATTTGCAACCAATGAATATAGCCTGATTGTGCTAATTTTTCTGTGAATTCAGCGAATGTATCATTTTGATATTCCTTGATTTCTGTAGCATTATAACTATGTAAATGCAGGTGTGTGGGAGTGTGATTATCTCCCGTGTATCTTAGTCGATCTGTAAGTAAATTGTTTTTAATGGTCATAGTATTCTTGTAATTAAATTTCTTTTGATTAAGAAACAAAAATTAAATATAATATGTTTAGCAATAAAAAGCGTATGGTTATGAAAAAGATTTTGATTTATTTACTTCCTCCATTGGTGTGTCTTATTATAGGATTTACGGCAAGTATATTTCAGAAAGATGCTCTTGTTGAGTGGTATCCATATATCTCCAAGTCTCCGTTATCACCTCCTTCGGTAGTATTTCCTATTGTGTGGAGTATATTGTATGTGTGTATCGGTCTCTCTCTTTCTCTATTAATTGAAGATATAAAAAAGAACAGAATACCGATTATACTTTGGGGTATTCAATTTGTATTCAATTTTTTGTGGAGTATTTTCTTTTTCAAAATGAGAAATCCGTTATATGGTTATATATGTATCATATTGCTTGATTTTCTTGTTGTCTTTTATATGCGTTACGCCTATCGTAAAAGTAAGGTGGCTATGTGGCTGTTCTTACCTTACATACTATGGCTGTTGGTGGCTACACATCTTAATGCATACATATTTATGAATAATAGAAATTTTATCACTAAAAATCAGATATATATGAAACATCAACTACCCGTGTTGCCCTATCATGCTGACGCTTTAACGCCGGCTATGAGTCAAGAGACAATTGACTTCCATTATGGAAAGCATCTTCAAACTTATATCGATAATCTCAATCGACTCATTATGAATACACAATATCTAAATATGTCACTTGATGATATTGTGAAAAATTCCGATGGTGCAATATATAATAATGCGGCACAAGTATTGAATCATCGATTTTTCTTTGATTCGTTGACACCTCAACAAGGAAAAATGCCGAAAATATTATCAGATATTATTATTACAAATTTTGGCTCGACTGATTCATTTAAAGAACAATTTACAAATGCTGCGTTAAACCTTTTTGGCTCAGGATGGGTTTGGCTTGCTGTAGATAATAAAGGCGATTTACACATAGATGCCATGTCGAATGCCGGAAATCCCCTCACAAAAGCTATGCGTCCGCTTCTTACTATTGATGTATGGGAACATGCTTATTATATAGATTATCGTAATCGTAGATCCGATTACATAAAAGCATTTTGGTCTCTTGTCGATTGGGATAAAGTTGCAGATAGATTATAATGTATTAATATTAATATACAATCCAAGGCATAAGTCTATGCTTTGGGTTGTAAAATTTTGTTTTTATCTCGTGTGTTTATCATATTTTGCTTGCTATTTGTATTTTCTTTTCCAAATAAAGAAAAAGTCAATAATAAAATGTATCTTTGCATCTTGCAATGGGGTATTTTTACACTCCTACGTGCGTAATATATAACTCAAAAGAGAATACTTGCATTATGACACAAGTGGTAGAAAAGAACGAAGAGGAAAAGAAAAGTCTGAACTTTATAGAACAGATAGTAGAGGGAGATTTGGCAGCCGGAAAAAATGGTGGTCGCTTGAACACTCGTTTCCCGCCTGAACCTAATGGCTATCTGCACATAGGACATGCCAAAGCTATCTGTATGGACTTTGGTATCGCTGCTAAATATGGCGGTACATGCAATTTGCGATTTGACGATACCAATCCCGCACGAGAAGATGTAGAATATGTCGATTCTATCAAAGAAGATATTCATTGGTTGGGTTTTGATTGGGGCGATCGTTTATATTATGCGTCAGATTATTTCCCCAAATTGTATGATTTGGCTGTACGTATGATTAAAGAGGGGTATGCCTATGTTGACGAACAGACATCAGAACAAATAGCCCAACAAAAAGGTTCGACAACACAACCCGGTACAAATAGTCCGTATCGCGACAGACCCATTGAGGAGAATCTCGATTTGTTTGAGCGTATGAATAAAGGTGAATTTGACGAAGGTGCAATGGTTTTGAGAGCTAAAATCGATATGGCAGCCTCAAATATGCACTTCCGCGACCCTATTATGTACCGTATTATAAAGCATCCGCACCATCGTACAGGTACGACATGGAATGTATATCCTATGTATGATTTTGCGCATGGTCAGTCAGATTATTTCGAGGGGGTTACACACTCTATATGTACTTTGGAATTTGAGGTTCATCGTCCGCTTTACGAATATTTTGTGAAATTTTTGGCTGATGATACATATTGCCCTCGACAGATAGAGTTTAATAGACTCAATTTGACTTATACTGTGATGAGTAAACGCAAACTCTTACAATTGGTACAGGAAAAACTTGTATCGGGGTGGGACGATCCTCGTATGCCGACTATATGCGGATTGCGTCGACGTGGATATACTCCCGAGTCAATACGTGGTTTCATTGATAAAATCGGATATACCAAATTTGATGGTCTTATCGATGTGGCTTTGTTGGAACATAGTATTCGTGAAGATTTGAATAAAAATGCCAATCGCGTTGCTGTTGTAGTAAATCCGGTGAAGCTCATTATTACGAATTATCCTGAAGATACTGTTGAATATCTCGAAGCCGAAAATAATCCCGAAAAACCTGAAACCGGAGTACACACGACACCATTCACTCGTGAATTGTATATCGAACGTGAGGATTTTATGGAGAATCCGCCAAAGAAATTCTTCCGTATGACACCGGGACAAGAGGTACGTCTCAAATCTGCCTATATAGTAAAATGTACAGGTTGTAAAAAAAATGACGAAGGAGAAGTGGTTGAAATATATTGTGAGTATGACCCCCAAACACGTAGCGGTATGCCCGAAAGCAATCGCAAAGTAAAAGGTACACTGCACTGGGTGTCAGCACAGTATGGGGTCGAAGCGGAAGTTCGTATGTACGACCGTCTTTTCAGTGTAGAGAATCCGGCCGAAGAGAAAGATGTAGATTTCAGAGAACTCCTCAATCCCGACTCATTGAAAGTTGTAAAAGCTTTCATCGAGCCTTATCTTGCTGAAACAGCCAAGGTTGGAGAACATTATCAATTCCAGCGTATTGGTTATTTTAGCGTCGATCCCGATACAACCGATGCTCATTTAGTCTTTAATCGTACGGTGTCATTGAAAGATAGCTGGAGTAAAATAAAAGATAAAAACTAAGATTACAGCGATTTTGTTATTGTAATAAGCAAGGTCATTAGGCTTTTTTCATTACATACCGGTGCAAAAGTGAAATACATTTCGCTTTGTTCCGGTATGTGTCATAAGCAATATATATATGATGAACGAGAACACTGCATCGGATTTACTGCAACGTTATGAAGATATGATTCATAACGGTTCTCAATATTATTTCGATGCAGAGGACATTGAAGATATTGCTTATCAATATGAGATGGCCGAGGAGTATATCGATGCATTGCAGGCGATTGATTATGGCCTTCGGTTACACCCCGATACTCCGGAACTATTAGTGCGACGCGCCGGCTATTTATTGTGTCTTGATAGGGTCGAAGAGGCCGAACAGCAAATAGCATGTGTAGGAAATACATCTATTGATGCATTGCTTATAAATGCCGAAATAGCTTTTATAAAAGATAATAAATCTCTTGCTCTGAATTGTATATCTCTATTGCTCAAAGATGAAGATCTTTCATTTGAAATATGTCTTGATGTTATAGATCTATATCTCGATTATTCATGTATCGATGAAGCCATACAATTTATTCATGATGCAGTTTTGAAACTTCCTGCAAAGAGAGAAGACTTATTGAGGGAGATGGCAAAGATATATGAAGAACAGCACTCCTTTGATAAAGCGATTGATATATACAATAATTTACTCGACAACAATCCTTATTCACATGACGATTGGTTTGAAATAGCACGCATAAAAGCAAGTCAAGGTTTATACGATGAAGCGATTGATGCGTGTGATTTTGCATTGGCAATAGACGAAAGTCATTTGGATACAATGATTTTTAGAGGATGTTGCCTATACGACAAAGGCGAGTATAATGAAGCAATGAAAGTCTTTGATGAGGTACTTGATATATCGGCCGATAAGGGGCTTGCTCATGCCATGTTGTCGGCCTGTTATTCACACATGAAATTATATGATAAAGCAATTGTTTCTCTCTGTACAGCTTTAAATCTTGTTGATTTCCCCATTAAAGCCGATTTATATTTTCAATTAGCTACAAATTATTATAATATTGGAGATATACAGCATACTCGTGAAGCACTTGAAAAAGCCATAGATATTGATGCAGCTCATATTGATTCATTGAATTTTTTAGGTGAAATTTATGCACATATCGGAGAATATGAACATGCGGTGCAACTCTATACAAGAGTATTGGAACTTGATGCCGACAATATTTTGGCAAATCGATGTATGGCCCGCCTTATGGAGTGTATTGCATTGACTGATAATGGTATAATGCGCAAGAAATATCTCAATAAAGCCTTTGAATATTGGGAAAGAATTGTTGATTTAGCCGACGAAGATGATATTGAACCATTATTAAGTTTAGCATTGGCGCATTTTAATTACGGAGATGTCGATATTGCTCTCTCATTGGCCGATGAAGTCGAAAACAGGGTTCATAATTTGGGGAAATCTGAAAATATGAGTGATGAATATCGTATTAAAATCGATTCATTATATCAAGTGATGACACATCTTCGTGATAAATTAAGAAAAGATTTAAACACAGAATTATAAATCTATGGAAGAGAACACAAAAAATAAAAATATGGTGATGAAACAGCGTACGGCAAAAGATTATGCGATGCTTTCTCTAAAAGGCATGGGAATGGGGGCGGCCGATGTTGTTCCCGGTGTTTCGGGAGGGACAATTGCTTTTATTGTAGGCATATATGAAGAGTTGATCAACTCTATAAAAAGTGCTGATAAAGCTATATTTTTCTTGATTAAAGGTAAATTAAAAGATTTTTGGAGAGCTATCAATGGGTCGTTCCTCCTATTCATAATTATAGGTATTGCCATTAGTTTTCTTACTTTTGCAAAACTTATTACATGGGCATTGGATACTTATCCTGTTCCTATATGGGCGTTCTTTTTCGGTTTGGTGTTGGCTTCCACTCTTTTTGTGGTAAAACAAGTGAATACTTGGACATGGACTCGATATTTATCTTTTGTGATAGGAGCGGCAATAGCCTATTATATAACGATAGCTACTCCGGCAGCAACTCCCGATGATTTGTGGTTCATATTTTTGTCTGGAGCTATCGCTATTTGTGCTATGATATTACCTGGAATATCAGGAAGTTTTATCCTATTATTATTGGGTAAATATAAGTATATGATGCAAGCAATATCCGAATTAAATATACCTGTTGTATTGGTGTTTGTTTGTGGGGCTGCAATAGGAATTGTTCTGTTTTCGAAGTTCTTGTCATACCTATTAAAAAATTATGCCGATATTACGATTGCGTCGTTAGCTGGATTTATGCTCGGCTCCCTCAATAAAATATGGCCTTGGAAAGAAAAAGTTATTGACCTCGATCTTGCCGGATCTTCAGGTTCATTTGTGGAGAGAAACATTTTATCTACCGAATATCTCGTATGGGCTATATTTGCTGCAGTCATAGGATTCTTCTTGGTATATATTCTCGAAAAACTCTCCGATAAAAAAACTATATAGTAGCAAGTTGTTGAAAATCAGAAAAATAACACAACTTGTCGCTTATCGGCAGATTTATTTTCTATCTTTAAATCAAGCAAAAAGGCATTGTAAATACACGTGAACAATCAACGCGAAAATAGTAAACGTATAGCACAAAACACACTTTTTCTGTATCTGAGAATGATACTGATTATGGGGGTGAGTTTGTATACTTCTCGTGTAATATTGAACGCGTTGGGAGATGTTGATTATGGCTTATATAATGTTGTCGGTGCCATAATAGTCATATTTTCGTTTATGACAGACTCTATGGCAAGTACGGCATCTCGATATATTGCGGTGGCTATTGGTGGTGGAAATAAAACAGAGTTGGAGCGTGTATTTGCAGCGACACGCTTTATACAAATCGTACTTGCGGTAGTTATATTTATATTAGCTGAATCGGTAGGATTATGGTTATTGTTGAATAAATTTGTTATACCACCCGATAGAATGTGGGCTGCATTTTGGGTATATCAATGTTCGGTAATAACAGCCATGATTACCATTTTGAGTTCGCCCTATAATGCGTTGATTATCGCTCACGAACACATGAAAGCATTCGCTTATATTTCGTTGATTGAAGCTGTTTCAAAGTTATTAATAGCCTATTCTTTGTTATATTCCGCCTCAGATAAACTCATATTATATGCGGTGCTGCTATTATTGTTACAAGTGCTTATCCGTATATGTTATATGATATATTGCCGAAGACATTTTTTTGAGGTGAAGGCCAAAATCGTATATGAGAAAAAGCGATTTAAGGAAATGTTTGTTTATTCGGGATGGACATCACTCGAATTTTTGGCTGTTGCCGGATATACACAAGGTCTCAATGTATTACTCAATATTTTTTTTGGACCGGTTGTAAACGCAGCCAATGCATTGGCAATGCAGGTGCAAGGTGCTGTAAATAGGTTTATTTCAAGTTTCCAAATAGCAATAAGTCCGCAGATAACCAAGTCGTATGCAGCGCATGAAATGGAGTATATGCACAATCTTGTATTGCTCGGTTCGAAATATGCGTTCTTTTTCATGCTTATATTGGGATTCCCTATATTTATAAACATAGAATATATATTATATTTATGGTTGGATAATGTACCTCAGCACACGGCGGCTTTTGTGCGCATTATGCTAATAATTTCATTAGTCGGCTCTTTGAGAAATTCGTTGCATCCGGCATTACATGCAACGGGACGTATACGGAAAGTACAAATTATAGAGACAATTACCTTGTTGCTGGTTGTTCCCATTGCATACATGCTTTTAAAAATAGGAATACCATATCCCGAAATTGTGTTTTATGCTTTTTTGATAATTAAAATTATTGCATTGATATTATATGCACGTAATATATTACCTATGATTGATTTATCTATTATATCCTATCTGCGAAGAGTGATTATCCCTATATTGCTAATTACTTCAATTTTAGGTGTGATATTCGTGATGTCTTCACCCCAAATGGAAATATCTTATTTATTAATATCGGTATTGATATGCGAGATTATACTGTTTATGCTTATTTATACTATAGGAATGAGAAAAAATGAACGCTCATTCTTGAAACAAAAGATTGTAGAATATTATCACAAAATCGTCCGATAGAATCAGATTGTTCTGAGTTTTTGTAATATCGTAGTACTTCTTTCAGAAAATGTCAGACTTTTTCAATATTATCTTACTCGTTTTTCATGAAAATGAGCCATATAGCCCGGATATGAAAGATACTTTTCTGAATGTACATATTTATAACCCATAAGATTACCTTTCCATAAATGGCTTAAAATATACCATTTCCTTTTTACTGCAAAATGTATTATAGAATACAATAAGTATACAAGATTTGCTAAGATGTATGATATTATACATCTTAGCTTATTCCATGAATTTTTTTGTATTGAATAGATAGTTCTCCACCAGATAATAAAACGTATGATTATTGCATTGAGGTGTGCTTCTCGGTGTTGTTTTATGTTGCCGCTTTTTGCATCTAAATGAACGATTCCACTATCGTAGTGTATAATGGTGCGATACCCGTATAAATATAATTTGTAGAAAAACAATTGGTCGTCGCCAAGTGTATATTTGAATTGATCCAACCACCGCTCATCGGCATAATGTATATTTTTGAATGCACTTTTGTGGCATAATAAACAAGCAAAAGCGGCACTTTGTGTCGGCATGATAGTTTCGGGTGAGTTGTTATACGAATAATGACCGTTTCTACGTATTTTGAATGCCCAATTTTTATCCCAATGTGGATATGTTTGTAATCCGAGGGCAATCTTAATTTTGTTTTTCAGTGTATGTGCGTGGTTGGGATATATATTGGGCGATATACAGTCTGCATCATATTGTTCTATGGCGACAAATTGCTTTTCAATAAAATCTTTAGGCATATATATATCATCATCGAGAAAAAGTATCCATTCGGTATCTATTTCGTCAAAAGGCAAAGATCTTTGATGTACCATACCTTTTGGACAATATCTGTATTGTTCTATACCAATGGTTTCTTTGGGAATAGGGTAGCCCTCTGCAATATATACCAATATTTTTTTAGGAGGAATAGTCTGTTGTTCCAAAGAACGCAATGTTTGTAGATATTTGTCTCCGGCTTTTCCTAATGTTCGTATTGCTACACAATATTGAGGGGTATTCATTTTTTTTCTTATGTGATTGATTTTAATGATTTATTTTGGTGCTTTGAAATACAAGCCTATAGCTATAAATGTGTAAAGTATATTGGGAATCCATACGGCTACTTGCGGGCTGGTCGCTCCCGATATGGCAAAGGATGAGGATACCATATCGAATAGAATATATGAAAAACTGAGTAGCAGTCCCATGGCAATATTGAATCCCATGCCACCTTTAACTTTTCGAGACGAAAGAGACATACCGATAAGCGTGAGAATAAAAGCTGCGGCAGTATTAGCGAATCGACGATGATATTCAACCTCAAACCCCATAATATTAGCTATTCCTCGTTGCTTTTGTTTTTCGATGTACTCTTTAAGTTCCGGAGTAGTCATAAGTTCACTATCGTATTTGGAAATGAGAAAATCAGAAGGTTCTATACGTATAAGCGTGTCGAGTTGCGAGCCTCGGGTTAAATATTCGTGCATTCCTTCAAAATCTCGAATCATATAGTTCTTCACTACCCAATGATAGTCGGTGTCGTATGTGACCGATTGTGCTGTAAGTCTCGATTTCAGAATTTTACCATCGAATTTTTCGAGAGAAAAACGGTGCCCGGTTTTTGTTCTGTCATCATATCGACTTATATAGGCAACTACACCGGGTTCAACTTGTAGTTGAATGTTACTGGCATAGTCAACTTTCTTATTTTTAATGTATTGATTTTGAAATTCTATACGAGTTTCAGTAGCCGGAGGGATTACATAACTATTGAGATAAAAATTAGTTCCGGCAATAATTCCGGCAGAAATCATATAGGGTACAAGTAACCGCTTAAAACTTATTCCACTGGCCAAAATTGCAATGATTTCGGAGTGGTCGGCAAGTTTCGATGTAAAGAAAATTACGGCAATAAATGTAAAGAGCGGACTGAAAAGGCTGACAAAATAGGGGATAAAATTGAGATAATAATCAAATATTGTTGCT
>JAZURX010000057.1:0-68347 GCA_045606385.1 Bacteroidales bacterium
TACCCAGCACATTACACACCACCTTGGCATAAGCCTTATTGATGGCAGCAACATCGTTATACAATATAGTCAACGAGTTGTCGGCATCTCGATATTGGAGGGCCCACTTACCCTCGGAAACCGTGTAATCATCGGCAAATGCCGATGATACAACTGCCAATATAAGTATAAATAAAATGGACCTCCGCATATCTATTTATAAGTCATTTTTATAATTTAATACGATACACTTTCACATCTTTTGCAGGTACTTCTACAGAGATGTTTTCTGTAAATTTGACATGATCATTCGACCACAATTCTATGGCTTCATATTCTTTAGAATTGGACAATCCCAAGCGATGCAACGGCAGTTTTTTTGCAACCGAACGACCGCTGTAATTAAATATCGCCACATACACCACTTCTCCGGTGTTGTGATAGAACATATCAGAACCTTTATCGCCATGACCTATTTCGACGGGGCGGAACGACGGGCATACACGGGCAATCTCATTGATACCGGGATTTGTGGTATTTCGCACAATCTTGTTTTTTACCTCATCTGTACCGCCTTTACTCATATCATCACCCAAGAAATATACACCGGTGATGGCCGAAGAAGTGACACGTGCGCGATTTTCGCCATCGGTGACTTCTTTATACACAATGTGGTCACCATCGTTATAGTGATATACGTGGTCGAGCCACCAACCGTAAGTGAGTGAGTTGAGTACATATTCCGAGTTTTTGATATCGGCCCAAGCATCGCAACTGATACGACGGCTATGAGCATAATTGGCAGGGAACAATGGAGCAATAGAGAGGTTTATCCACAATTTTCCCTGAGTTTGCTCTACCAAGTATTTCATACCTTGATTATAGGCCTGCATACCAGTGGTAACATTTTTGTCGTAATAAGAATCTGATTGATACGTACCATGCGCCATAAAGTCGATTTTCACATACTCATACCCCCATTCTATAAATTGTTTCATCTGTTTTTCGATACGACGTTTTACGGCCGGGTGCGTGGGGTCAACTGCAGGAGCGCCATCAAATACGACAGGTTCCCCATTGGCACGAATGTAAACATCACCCCAAGTATAATCCATATCTTTAACAACTTTGGCTTTAGCATTTCTACCCCAATCGGTGTAAGGACACCAATAGATACCCGGTTTTTGATTGTTTGCACGACAATGTTCTACAAAAATTTTATGTTGATTAGGTTTGAATCCGAAATCCCAAAAGGCATCAAGATCGACGTATACAACACCTTCATTTTCGAAACTGCTGTTTTGCAAGTTGTCGTGTATAAAATCAGAAACCTCCATGGCCTTTTGGAATGTAATCTTGGTAGCCAATGCTCCCCAACTGTTCCAACCAAAAGGACGTGCGCCCAACGACGGAAGTTTAGGTGCAAACGTAGCACATTGATCACCAAATACCTCCATACCTTCACGCCAATCATCAAACAAACCAACAGTGAGTCGTGGTGATTTTACTGTTTTACCTACAACTTTTCCATGAGGTATAAGGTCGCGTGTCACAGCCGATGACGCACCACCATAAACATACAAAGTATCCATCGTGCCGATGCCCGACGTTATGGCATGTATACCGGTTTTCCAATCGGTGTGTTCTATCGCACCTACAACAAGACCTTCACGAGTATCGTTGTTGAAGAAAGCGGTCACACCATAACTTTCGGTAGCTTCTTTTCCAAACGCAAAAGTACGATAACGGATAAACGCATCATTATCGAATGGTATAAAGAGCGAGTAGTTACCGGCACGATCGAAAAGCGAATACGAAGTCGTAACACTTATCGGCGCCATATAGTTGAGTGCCTCACCATCGGGCGACGAAACGGCCAATTCTGTATGTAAATAATTTCTTCCCGAATAGAGATAAATTCGTTGTTCTACCGTTTGTTTTCCTTTCGATGCTTTCAATGTTATAAGCTTACCTTTGCCGTAAATATCTTTATTATCGACCATGGCGGTCTTTATTTTCGATGCTTGCGACATGGCTGTACGATCATCATTCACGCCCCACACGGCGTTGCTATGAGCCACCAATGTATCGCCGGCATACACCAACGTTACGTCTCCATTTGCGTTATCAATTGCGATTGACCACTTTTCGTAATTAAACACCTTGTTTACAGCCGCAACATTGAGTCCAAGTGCAAACAGCATAACTAAAGCTGCACCTAATAATTTCTTCATATTCTTGTTTTTGTTGTTTATGTATAATTTCTCAATTACAAAAATAGCATTTTTACTTTCAATACAATAGCAATATTTAGGCAATTAACACAACAAATGCGCCACTAAACACAAAATTAAGCGATAAAATCCATTTCTGAGCGATTTAATCTATTACATAGGACTATCCTATATTAGATACAAAGAAAGCGTCACCTTGCAGTGACGCTTTCATAATGATATGTTATGCGATATTATTTAATATCTACACGAGTTGCTACAGTACCATCGGCTTTGATTTCTTTTACGATATATGCGCCGGCATCAGGAGCTACGCTTATTTGCTGACCTTGGAGGTTGAAATATTCAACAGCTACCACTTCGGCATTGCTTTCTACGCTTTCGATAGCAGAAGAACCTACGGTTGCAGTAGTGAATGCGCTATAAGTAGAGTTGAGCATACTGAGGGTCTGAACACCTACAGTGTATGAACCTTCGGGCATGGTAAGGCTGTACTCTTTCACTTGCGGACGAATAGCAGCGTGCTGTCCTTCACCAACTTTCACATAACCGTTTTCGGGATTAGCGGGAAGCATGCTGTATACAGATCCATCGGCTTTTTTCACAAAGATATTGTAAACAAGGCTGCTCTCGACAGCTATGTCGGTATCGTATTCCCATGTAATGGTAAGTTTTCCATCAGCCCAAGTAGCAGCGACATTTTCAGGGGCAGAGGGAGCCTCTACGGGGTCAGAAATATTGAGGTAAGCCTCTGCTGCCGAGCCCCCGCCATTATAACTATAACCTGTAATAAAGAGGTCTGTCATACCGTTGTTATCAAAATCACCAAGTCCGGCAAATCCTTCTGATTCGATAAATACAGAGTCACCTTTTGCATAAAGGCCATCGGCTCCGAGATACCATGCTTGACCATTACCATCTTGAGGGCCGCTGATATAAATGTCGGGATTACCATCACCATCATAGTCACGAATATACGTTTTAGCATTTTCGGTACCAATAAAACCGAGTGAAGCAGCGTCCATTGGATCATCGAATATAGTTTCGGCATCACCCGTACCGGTAAAGAGATAACTGTTCCAATTTACACCATTGTCACCCCAACCTGTTTGGAAAAGATCAAGGAATCCATCGCGATTTATATCGCATATATTAGCACCCGAAGAACGGAGTGTATAGAAACCGGGAGAAACGGGAGTCTGATCTACAAATTTTTCACCGTTCACATTTATATAAACACGGCAAGAGTTTCCTGGGTTATGAATACCGTCCCAAGAGTTATCGGCCCAACCTACATTTACAATATCCAACCAACCATCGTTATTGAGGTCTGCGAAGAATACATTACCGTTTTGAGGCATAAACAAACCAGGAAGTTCCTGCTTTTCGGTAATCACTATACCGCTTTCATCGGTTACTTCGTTGGTCCATACACCACCGCGACATTCGGCGATGTTCATAAGGGTAAACATACCTGTACCGGCTTCGTTACGATAGAGATAAGTGGCACGACCGGGATAATTATCAGCCTCTTTTGCATCGAGATTACCGGTCAATAGTATATCGGTATAACCATCGCGATTGTAGTCACCCAAAGCAATGGGAGAGAACGGTACGCGACCGGCATCATTTTGACCATCGACACTCATTTTCGCGAAGACAGCATCGGGAACAATAGAGAATGTACCATCGCCATTGTTTTTCCACAATTCGATAAATGCAGCATTACCATCACGATTAAAGCTGTAAACGTCCCATTCGCCGCGTCCCCACAACAAGATGTCTACAAGACCATCGTTGTTGTAATCAAGAGCTCCAAATTGCGTATAAGAGTGACCGGGAATACCGGTTTTGGGCCATGTATTGTCGAAATGCCATGTAGTATCGATAACAGCACCGGTAGTTTCGTCTATGTTTACATCATACATCTGATTACCGTTTTCGTCGAGTCGCATTTTACGGTCATTGCAATCGCCGACCCAGCCTTCGGTAGTGTTGTAGAACATATAACTACCTGTTTGCCAATACCAATCTGGATTAATAGTCCAATAATCATTATTCCCTTGACCGCCATAATACACGTCGTGACGGCCATCATTGTCGAAGTCGGCAACTACGGGAGTTCCACGGTGAGTATTAGGGAAATTTTGCTCTACATGCTGCCACGTTGCTTGAGCAAAAACAGATGAACTGAAAGACAAGGCCACAGCCACTGTCAAAAAGGTGTAATTTTTCTTCATTGTTACAAAATTAGAGGTTAACATATATACAAAAGTAACAACAAAGATAGAAAAAAAATAATACGATAGAGCCAAAATATATCAATTTTGGCTCTATCGTATTATTTTTGATTGTTTTTTTTCTACTTAATCCACCAATTTTCTTCGTTCTTCAAAATTTCACGCGCCGCATCAGGGTCATCAAAACGAGCGGCAACTTTGCCGGCCAAATACTGCGGATCATTACGATGGCGCGATACACGCAACAGGTCAAAGAATCTGTTACCTTCAAACATTGTTTCGGCAGCCATCTCTTCGACAATAC
Organism: Bacteroidales bacterium; assembly: GCA_045606385.1. Classification (GTDB taxonomy): domain Bacteria; phylum Bacteroidota; class Bacteroidia; order Bacteroidales; family UBA11471; genus Caccoplasma. The sequence goes on from JAZURX010000057.1 coordinate 4,758, forward strand.
AATCCTCCACCCAGAGAATAGAGTCTTGACGGGCAGCTTCAATATCGACTATCGCCTCAGAAGGTAATTGTACGGTATTACCAAGGGAATCGACACCATCGACATAACGAGTGAAATCGGGAATAATATAGTCATTACGGTCGATTGCAATACCCAAACCACGACCACGCATAGCCATACCATAGCTGTCATCGAAACGTGAATCGGAAAAATCGATCCAAGGCTCGGCTGTTTCTATCTCGTGTCGGGCCACGTATGTAACGGTAGTGTCGTGGACTACATCGTAACGCAAACCATACTTGAGTGCAGCAAATGCGAGAGAGGGCTTACCAGCACGATTTACAGCTTCGGCATAACGCAAATACACGTGAGGAACGCGATAGAGCGCCACATCGCGTAAAATACGAGTTCCAAGTTCGTCAAACATCTCATTATCGGGATTGGTGACATCGGTATATTCGTATGCATTATGATAAAACTTACTAATCATAAGATCTTCAGAGGTAACACCGGTACGGAAATTACCAAACGCCGAAGACTCCTCGGTAATACCATCGCGGAACAAGAATTGTCCACGAACATCGCCTTCGAGATAACCCGAAATTGTATTAATACCAACACGATCGATATGGTAATGTTTTTTCAGATTCATCTCAGCCACATACCACGAAGCAGGTGTGAAATACGGCTGAGTACTATAAGTCATGTTCACTAAGTTGGGGTGATACTTTTTAGCATCGGAAGCGTAAGGTATTCCTGCAATTATTTCATCACGATATGAGTTACGATTACCGGTTGTGGCAGCAGCTTGTACCGAACTTACCCATTGATTGGCATAGGACATATTAACGATAAGACGTTGCTGATATATCAGTTCATAATACATCTGTGCTGCCATGGCATAATTGTTTAGGTAAAGATAGAGGTCACCCAATAGCATACGTGCGGGGATAAAGAATCGAGACGATTGCATTCCGTCGATAGAGCCATATGTGGGAACTTCTATACCGGCATAGGGCAACAAATCATCGATAAGTCTTGTGGCAAGTTCATCGATAGAGACTACTGGATAATCTTTCTCACTATCTTCGAGCGTAAGAATCGGTTGATCGACATAGTTGACACTACCGTAGGTAAGAGCCATCTGCCAATATACCCATGCACGAATGGTACGAATCGCAGCATACTCGCGCATCATCACATGAGTAGTACCCTCTACGATAGCAGTGTCCATGCGTGAAATAGCAAAATTACAATTGTTTATCACATTGTAATAGTCACGACGCGAAGAATAGGTATTCTCGGCTGAAATATTGAAATTGGAGATTTCCTGCAACGAAAAAGGTGCTGTAGCCGGAACTGTTACCAAATCGCCGCGCAACTCACCCAGTAACACATAGCGTTCGCCCAATGATTGCAGCTGAGAGACAATACCTATAGCCGAATAGAGCGAGTCGCTGGCCGTAGAGAGTGAATTGTCCTCTTCGAAAAGATACTTTTTGGTATCTGTTTCAAAAATATCTTCGCAAGAGGTGGCACCCATCACAAAGAGCGATGCTATAAAAGCCTGTGCAATATATCTTATTTTCATATCGAAAAAATGTTATGATTTCTACAAATTGATTTTCACACCAAAGTTAAACTCACGCGATAGTGGCAACAAACCCGAATCCACACCGAGGAAGAGGGGTGAATTACCCATAGAAAACTCGGGGTCTGAACCCAAATACTTGGTAAGCATACAAAGGTTATTGACAGAGAACGAGAGGGTAATGGCTTGGAGATAGCGCAACGAGAATGGAATCTTATACGAAACGGCAAGAGATTTCCATTTGAGATAAGAGCCATCTTCGATCCAACGATCGGAGAAACGAGCATTCCCCATAGGGTCTCCATAAGTAGCACGAGGTATATCAGTAATCTGACCATTGGCTACCCAGCGATTTTGAAGGCTCGCACTTTGGTTGAAAATATCGCTACCCGATTCGAGGTTGGCACGCATAGCGTTATACACATCGTTTCCTACCGAATATGTGAATAGTGCGTCGAACGAGAGATTTTTCCATTTGAGTCCCAAGGTAACATTTCCATAGAAATCGGGGGTGGGATCTCCGATAATCTGCATATCTTTCTCATTGATAATGCCATCGAACTCTTTTTCAACAAAATGTACATCACCTGCTTGGAATGGAGACAAAGAACCATCATTATTACGGATAGCCAATCCTGCACTTTGAGCATCGGCAATAGTACTATAAACGCCATCTGTTTTATAACCGTAGAACACACCCAACGGATTTCCTTCTGATGTAAGAATATTGGCTCCTGCCACTTCAGTGATGAAATCACCATCGGCAAGCGACGTCACAGTATTCTTGTATCGACCTATGGCAGCGCCGATATTCATTGTCCAGTCGCGACGATCTACGACACGTACCGAAGTTGATATATTGAATCCTTTATTTTCCAAATCGCCACCATTTGTCCAGAAATAAGGTAAACCGGCAACATCGTTGAGTTGCTTCTGAATGAGGAGGTCTTTGGTCTTGGCGGTATAATAATCAAATGTTAGATTCCAGCGATTATTGAACATACTCATATCAAGACCGGCACGTACAGTAGCAGTGGTTTCCCACTTGAGGGCGTCATTACCTATATTAGCAAGCGACAAACCAAATGAGTTGTCCATGAGGCCTACCGACGTAAAATAGGTACGGGTAGCATAGTCGGGCAAATTATCGTTACCGGCAATATCATACCCTGCGCGAATCTTCATAAAATTGATGAACGAAACATTTTTCATCCATTTTTCCGAAGAGAGAATCCATGCAGCATTTATAGACGGGAAGACACCCCAAGAAACACCACACATCTTCAACGCCTTATCGGCATCGTGTCCGAAACGAGAAGAAGATTCGAGCGCAATATTGAAATCGAGCATATAACGTTGCAAAAACGCGTACTCGGCTGTCAAATACCACGCCATGTTGCGCCAAGAGGTTTCGATACCATCAGAGAATCTCAAATTACTACTTGTGTTATTGAGACTCGTCATAAAGTCAGAACTTGAATTGTGACCTTCGGCATACGATGAGGTATATGAATCGCTTTGGAAACGATAACCGAGTTGCAAGGCAAGGTCATTACGTTCATCTTTGAGAGGCGTATACTCACCATGAATGTCGCCCACCAAGGTAGTCTGACGATTCATAAGGCCCAAAACCTCATTACGTGATATGGCGTGAACTTCACCGTTATTGTTCAACATTTCTGTCTCGGCCAATCCATAGTCGGGCAAGAATGAATTCTCTTTTATCTTATCGAACGTAAAGCCAAACAAACCTTTCAATTTGAATTGCGAACTAAAACGATATTCGGGAGATACATTGAGTACAAATCGATAATTTTTACTGTTACCCACACCTAAGTCGAAAAGAGAAAGAGGGTTACCTACACCAAGTTCATCGACATCGGAATATTTGAGAGTCACCTCACCTTTGTTGCTTATCACATTGGGGTGATAGAGCGGCGACTTAATGAGTGACATATAATAGGGTGACGATTTCTCATTGATACCGGCATCGAACAATTTAAGCGACACCTGAGAAAATGCGACATCGAAACGGAGATCGAAGTTCTTATTAAGGAAGACATCGGAATTAAATCTAATATTAAGGCGGTCGAACGATGTCTCTTCTTGAGTTGCGTCATTTTTTGTATACGCCAATGAAAACGCATACAAGGCACGCTCATCACCACCACGTACATTCACGCCATAATTCATAAGCATGGCGTTACGAGATGTAAGGTCGACCCAATCGGTATTGTTGTGGTTTGCTTTATAAGTGATACGGGTCGGGTCATCGTTGAGGAAATTGTAACGATCGAGGTATGAATTGTTTTCGAAAGCGCCATTGAGTACATCGGTTACATAAAGACGATATTGAGCAGCATCCATTACAGGAATAGACTTGCCTTGTGTGGCAAATCCCATTTGAGCGTATGCCTCGATTTCCGTAGCCGCATTTTTTGCTCGTTTAGTATTTATAAGTATCACACCGTTACCTCCTTTCGCGCCATATATGGCAGTACCATTCTTGAGTAGAGAGATACTTTCGATATCATTGGGGTCGAGCAATGCCAAGGGATTGTTGTAGTGACCGCCGAAAAGTGTCACATCTTCGGGAGCTGTCGTCCACACTACGCCATCTACCACATAGAGAGGTTGCGATGAAGCATTGATAGAGTGAAGGCCATTTACAAAAGCGACAGCGCCACTTCCGGGCATACCCGAACGCGAAGCGACAAACATATCGCCTTGCAACGAAGCGAAAATATCGTCGGCTGATTTTTCTCCCATCAACGAGCTATGAACCACATCTTGAGCCGTAGTATTGAGCATATCATCATCGTAGAATGAAGCGCCCAACTCAGGACGTAACTTCAAGACAAGTTCTTCTGCACCTTTCAGCGCAACGAGTTGCTTATGATAGCCGGGAGCCTCTACAGTAAGGGTTACATTTTCATGCGGAGCATTGAGTGTAAAGTTTCCGTTTTCGTCGGACATAGCCGATGTACGGCCGTTAATAACACCGATACGCACACCGACAATTGTTTCACCGGTAGCGGCATCGACAGCCTTACCTTTGACAGTAAACGCTTTTTCATTCGCTACTTTTTTCGCAACACCGGATTGCGCATATGCATCAACCGAAGGGAGTGCCAAAAGCATCAGTACGATACCGCCTGCAAGCAGTCGTAAACCGAAGTTTTTTCTTATATTATCCATTTTCATATGGGTCTGTTTTTACAATTGAACGGGTACGAATATTATTTTGTCAATGCGGAAACGACGTGTCATCAAGTTTTTATTAAACTCGGATACCGACACATTGGTCTTGACGAGTATCGTAGTATTGATTACCATACTTTCGACATCATTCTGCTCATCCATCAGCCACAGATTGTCATAGTAGTTTGAAATAGGGAATTCAAATCCTTCCGTAACCTTGATTGTCGTCATTTGTGTAGGGCTTGTGATGAAAGACTTGTCGTTAAAAGTTTTTGATTTCTTTTTACCGCCGGCATCAATATATGAAAGGGTAAATTGCACACGCGTGCTATCATTGGTGATTCCTTCATCATCGATCGACGCCGGAACAAATGTCGCATAGATGTCATACTTTCCCGAGAGCACATTGGGGACAGAGAAAGTAGCACCGGGTTGTGCTGCTGTCGTTTGCGGTAAAATCTCAATATATTGAGACTCTCCAATATCATTAAAGAAACGATTCTCGGCAGATACCGTACGGGTATAGATAGTGGTTCCTGCTGCCGGTTTACGGGTAGAGGTCACCTCCGCTTCGACCACTATGGGTTTGTTCCAAGTCTCCACATTATTATAATTAAGCTCGGAAGCAAGATATGCCACACCATTGCTGGCTTTGATTTTCTCAGCACCCGAGAAGAGAGCCGAGACATCGGATATTTCACTGCCTGAGGTCGACTCGAGAATATCTACACTCGAAACATCTTCGATCGATTGGCGATATATAAGGTCATTGATGATAGCGAGCGAGGTCTGCACGTCTTGAATAGAATCGGCGATAGCCGTATCGCTATTATACACTTTGAAGAAAGGCGAAATACGCTCATAGGCCTTGGTCCAAGCATCATTGTCGGGAATAAGCATGGTGAAAGTAGAATCTTCATCATATATAGCGCCCAATCCATATACAGGGTGCTTGAATATACGGTTATACTCTATTTTCACCGAATCATACACCGTAGCACCATTTTCGTTCACGTCAATAGGCGTACTTGACTCCTGATCGAATATCACTTCGTCGAAACGAGCAAGGAATGCGGCAATAGAAGATGTGTGTTCATGTACATCGATATACTCTTTGAGGTTATATGAGTAGGGTATCGCCTCTTGCATTATATGCAGCACGCCATTGCTGGCTATTATATCGGACTCACGCAGCGTGATTCCGGCAAATTTATTTCCTTCGAAATAATATATCTTATTGTTATACATTCTCACACCTTGCGTAGCAGGAGTAGCCGAAGATATATTGAATCGAGAGAAATGATTAAGCACTGTACGACGCACTTCGTCTTTATTATCAAGGTCGATATTCTCGAGAGCTTCATTTACAGGAGCCCATATGGTATAGGTCTGAGTGGTATTCAAAGTCTCGGCATAACCGATGGTATCAATCATAGCCGCAAAGCGCGACAACGAAGGGTCGGCTTTGATCAACTCATACACCGTTTTATCGGATATCGCAGAAGAGCGGTCATAATGGCTATCCCACTCATCACTGCACGCAACAAGCAGAGCAAGAGCCAATAATATGTTTAGTCTGCAAAAAAGTTTCATATCTTGTTTTTTTTATTTAGACGAAATGATTTTAGTAGATGTCCTCCTTATCGATGAGACTTGTAGGAATTATCTCTATAAAGTCTCCGTGGAATTCCATACCCGGACTGTACACATTCTTGCCACGGAAGTAATGCGGGCCATATTCCTGCCAAGTATATTGTCCGATAATGATGCGTAAAGAGTGCTTAGATGTACGCAACACGTCACTGAATTGGCGGGTGAATATAGATGCAGGCGCTTTCATATATCCGCGGTTGCGCATCGCTTTATCATTTTCGGCATCGACCGGGGTACCCGTATCCTCAACCCAACCTACTTGCGGATCATCACCGACAAGACGAAGGTCTCTGGGGATACCGGCTATTTCACCATCGATGAAAAGTTGAGCAATACCACGCCAACTTTCAGCACGATAGCCCATACGTATCTCGTACGATCCGGGAGGCAACGGAAGCATACGCAACGTGAAATCGTACCATCCGTTAAGTTTCAGTTCATCGGCCTCAAAATTGGTCCAACCCTCTTCTGCCCACATGGTAATTTGCGTATCTTCAGAGAATGTGAGGTGTTCTCCACAATAATCGTGAGTAATTGTATACGCTTCATACGGATCCAAATCCCTACCTAACACCTTCCAACGGATATTGTTATTGGTCAACGCAGGCGGGATATTGTAGAAATCGAAACGAATACGCTTGTTGAGCACATCGTTCTCCATTACTTCGTCGTCACACACCAATATTGCATCGAGCGAGTGCACAAAACCATTAACGGCACTGAGGTTACTTTCGGTCTCGATAATTCCCACATGCACACCGTTCTTCTGGGTATTGATTTGGTTGCCGGCTTTGATTTCCATCAAACGATACCGCAACATCGTCTCATAATATTCTACACGTCGGTGCATGAAGTTGGGTGCCGTGCAAAAACCATCATACAGGAATGAGTTGGTCGACATTTGCCGGTCGAGCAAATGGTAAGAGACAAACTTATTGAGCGCGTTGTTACGATTGGTATATTCGCCTTGTGCCTCGGTTCCATAATATTGCTCGGCATATTTTACAAGATCTTCAACCGAATATATATCGTGCATATGGAACAAAGAGTCGGTTTCGGCAAAAAGGGTATAACCGTATTTTCGGGTAAGAGGTATTTTTCTACTACCGTTTGCACCACTGGGATAGGGACAAACATACGATTCGTCATAGATAAGTTCGGTACTATCGTTCATACCTGTCATTTCGAATGCCTCGGCAAAAATCTCATACTTACCGCTTTTCTCTAAAACATTGAGCAGAAAATCTTCCGACGGCTCAACCAACCGACCGACAACGTGTATCACACCATTATGTACTTCAATATCTTTTTCGAGTATCGGAGTAGTTTTATTTACCTTTATGGTAAGACCGCCTTCACCACCTGCCACATCATACGAAATAGTGATGTAACGGTCACTCATACTGGTCTCTGACAAAGAACCTTCTTCGAAATATTCCGAGGTAAAATCGATACCGAGACTTTTTATGACGTGATCATACACTATCTGAGTCTTTTCCTCCTTGGTAAGTCGGTCATAAGAAGTCCCTTTCTCATTGAAGTAAATCTTGAACGCTTCGTCGGTAGGTAAAAAACAGGTGTAATGACCGTATGTGGAAAGCAGAGCATAATTTCCTGTTTCCTCAAGTAATCGGGCAAATGTAGAATATTCGGGATTTGTAGCGCAATACGAAGCCACGGTATTACCGGTAAAGGTATAATACGCTTCATCTGTAACATTATCGCTACAAGCCGTAGTGATACAGCACGAAAGAAGTATCATCAAAGCCCATACGCAATTGCGACCCGTGTTATATAAATATTTCTTCATAACTTCAATTATATTTAATTTTCGGCATTATTTTTTTACGATATCCGATGAAGTACGATAGAACGGATTTTGCACCAATTCCAGATTACTTTCGATTTCGGTATCCTTGATAGGCATAAACAGAGCATTGTATTCACTCAGTTTACTGGTAACTGTTGATTGGTCGAGTGCCACATACTTGGGAATAAGCAATCGATTTATCAGTGTCGAGAACTGAGTCTTGTTTCTATTGATGCGACGTATGATGTCATAGTAACGTTTTCCTTCGAACAAAAATTCGCGTTGACGCTCTTCGAATACCAATTCACGCATAGCCTCCTGCGATGAATAGGGACCAAACGTCAGAGAACCTTCCATAGCATCGGGATTGGCGCGATAATAGGTACGAGTTACAAGATCAAACGCCTCTTCGAGATCGACACCAAGTTCTACGAGAGCCTCGGCTTTCATCAAATAAATATCGGGAAGGCGATAGAAAATCCAATTGGAATTTCCCGCATCTACATCTACATAATCGGATTCACGCACATTATTGAGTTCCGACGTTGCGATGCGGTAGGCTACATATTTTTTTATAGGATATGTACCCGATGATGATGGGAAGAACGCATCCTTTGCTCGAACATCTGTCTCAGAAAAGAGTTCTGTAGTCGCAAAGTCAAATGCCGCCATTTGATAGCTTCCCGAGCCACCTGCCGTGCCATAAAAATCGCATATGCTTTGATTTGCAATATTTACACGATTGAATTGCAACTCAAAAATACTCTCCGTAGAGTTTCCTTCAATAAACACGTTTCGGTTGTATCTGTCCGAAGGCTCAAGAATCAACAGATTATTTACATCATCGAGCACTTTGTCGCAATAAGTGATACAATCATCATAGCGATTGCGCCACAAGCACATGTCGGCAATCAAAGTTCGAATCGCGGCCTGTGTCATACGGCCTTTGGTATATGACTCAGAGTTCCATTTGGTTACAGCCTGACTTTCGACAGCCTTAAGATCGTCGATCAGATAATCGAGAATATAATCGGGATCGCTCTGCTTCACCTGGAAACTTTGCGTGTCGTCGATAATCGGTTCTGTAATAAAGGGTATGTCCTTAAAAGTACGCACCAAAATAAAGTAGCACAATGCTCTTATACCCTTCACCTCGGCAATATAGGCTTTCAATTGACTCTCGGTAAAGTTGGGATCAATTTCCTTGACTTGCGGTGCAAACTTCTCAACGGTATTACAGAGATTTATCACATTATAAAAATCACCCCAATAGGCATAGCCATTAGAAGGCTGTATATTCAATGTACCTATATAATTGAGGTCTCCTCCATAATTATTACCCAAGATTGTGTTATCACCGCGGAACTCTCCCCAAACAATCAGACGGTTCATAAATCCGCCATTCTGCATTGCACGATAGGCAGCAGCTGTGACACTCAATACATCATCTTCGCTTTTCCAGAACTCATCGAGCACCAGTTCGTTGGTGGGTCTTAATTCGAAAAAGTCGTTACACGACGCCAACGGGAGCGATAACGTAAAAATCAATATATATTTTACTATTCTTTTCATAGTCTTCTACTTTAACGATTAAAAACCTATAGTCACACCAAATGTGAAATACTGCGAACGCGGTGTATTACTATTGTCTTCGGCAATGCCCAAAGAATTGGGCGACACCTCGGGATCGACACCACTGTATTTGGTAAATGTACAGAGGTTATTGAGGGTAAGATACAAATTCAATGAACTCATGTGCAGCGGTTTGATAACATGCTTATCAAACGCATAGTTGAATGTCAAATATTTGAAGCGCAAGAAAGAACCCTGCTCTACAAATCGGTCACTTCCCAACCAGTTATAACCGTATTGGTAAAGCGCACGAGGCATCTCGGTCACGTCACCCTCTTTACGCCAACGCCAGTTGGTAGCGATGGATTGATTATTGTTGCTGTACATATTTTCTGAATACATACGTGCGTAGTTCACAATCTTGTTACCTGCACGGAAATTAAAGAATGCATTCATCGAAAGGTTTTTCCAACGTACGGTAAATCCGAAACCTCCATAGAATTTAGGATTACAATTACCAAGATAGACAATATCTAGCTCATCTATGTTACCATCATGGTTTACGTCCTCGTAGATAGCATCACCGGCTTGGAATTTATAATTGACATTACCGTATGCATAGTACATATTCATAGGACTTCCTACGGCATCGGTCACCACATTACCTTGCGCATCACGCACTACCGGACAGGTTTTTCCTTCGGCCTCGGCTTTGTCGAGATTTTCCAAGCTGTAACTATATACTCCTTTGTAACGGAATCCATATATAGAACCAAAGGCATTACCTTCTTGCACACGAGTGAGGTACGAACCGTTGTTATAGTCGAAATTGTCATTATAAGACTCGAGAATCGACGGTAAGAGATCTATCACTTTACTATTATAGTTGGCAAAGTTGAAATTAATATCAAATGACCAGTCATTTACCTTTATCAAATTATTGGTATAGAAGTTAAATTCCCAACCGTTTTTCTCCATTTCGCCACCATTGACATAATTGATAGAACCGAAGCCAGACGAAGAAGGAATCGTCTGATCGCGGAACAACAAATCTTTGTCGCGTTCGTAGAATACGTTGAAATCAAAATTGTATTTGTAATCACAAAGATTCACATCGGCACCGAGGTTAAACGATGTGGCAGTCTCCCACTTCAAATTGGAGAGACGGATGGTCGATGGTTTCATGGTAGGCAAATCGATGTAGTTGTTACCATCGCTCCATGAGGAGTTATAGCGCGCATAGTGCATATATTCATAGTCGGGCATACGACCTGTCATACCGAATCCGGCTCGAATACCGAAGTTTGTAAGCCAATTATCGGTAGCATCCATCCATGACTCATCAGACATAATCCACTTGGCAGATACAGCAGGGAAAGTACCCCATCGATTATCCGGACCGAAGCGTGTACTACCGTCACGACGTACGGTCGCATCGAAGATATAACGACCTTTATAGGTATAGTGAACACGAGCCATATAAGCCATGGAATGCCACTCACTGCGTTCGTTATTCATTGTTACCTGGTAACCTTCTTGCGTAGGATTTACAATACCATTGGGTAAACCATACTTGCGGAACGCCTGATATTGAGAATTACCCGAGGTAAGTTCCCATGCAGCATACAACATCAACGAATGATCTTTGCCAAGGTCGGGTGTCCACAACAAGTCATGTTTAGTCTGGATATTCAAACTCTCCGACTCCTGATTGTAGGCACGGTTGATATTGTCGCTATTCCATGCATAAGCCGTTGCTTCACGAGGCAAGAGACGATCATATTTTTTATTTTGCACATCAAACTGTACATAACCCGAATAACGGAGACGAGCTCGCGAATTAGGGTTAAGGAAATCGTATTGCAAACGTAATGTAGGAATGATACGAATATCAACTTCTTCTTGAGTCGCCAAATGAGCCACGGCAACCGGATTGAGAAGATTTTTTTGACTATCATCTACTTGTGACGACATAGGTATCGTATAGTACAAATCGGTATCATTACCATATGCATCTTCACGATATACCGACACGTTGGGCATCTTACGATAAGCGATGTCGAGCAAACCGGGTTGATTGTCGGTATAATTTTGTTTGTTTTTAGAATGTGAGAGCGAAAATTCTGTCGAGAATCTCAGACGATCGGTCACTTGATAATCGAGATTCATCAACGACGAAATACGATTGTATTTTTGCTCGATAATAGTACCTGTTTGTGTATAATAACCGAGTGATATACGATATTTTGCTTTTTCACCACCACCGGTCACATTCACTGTTTGATCGTGAGTGGCACCCAATTGGATTACTTCATCTACCCAATCGGTATTATCGTTGAAATGATGATATTCGGGATAAGTATCATCGTAGTTAAACTCAGGGATATTGCAAGCAGCTTCATTTTGACGGGGATTGAAATAGGCCTGTTTCATAAGCATGGTATAATCATCACCGTTCAACATTTTACGGCCTTTAGGCTGTTTGTGTCCTGAGAACTTATATAACAATTGTACTTTGGTAGGACCGGAAACACCTCGCTTGGTTTTAATCATAATAACACCATTTGCACCTCGTGAGCCATAGATAGCCGCCGAAGCTCCATCTTTCAGAACCGTAATTTCCTCTATATCCTCGGGGTTGATACTAAGAAGATTTGCAAATTGTTCCTGAGTGGCATTGGCATAATCGAACGAATCGTCGACATGACTTTCGTAAGGGATATCATTGAGCACGATAAGCGGCTGCGAGTTGGAGTTGATAGAACCGGAGCCACGGATACGCATAGAAGAACCCGAGCCCAAGTCTCCCGACGCATTTACGATATCGAGACCGGCAAGACGTCCCTGCAAAGCATCATCAACCGAAGCGACAGAAAGGCCTTCGAATTCTTTGGTATTGATACGTTGCATAGCACCCGAAATTTCACGTTCGGGTATAGGCATCGTACCATCATTCACCACGCGTTGAGCCGTAACTTGTACCTCGTCGAGGGTAGTCGATTCTTTCAGGGTGACATTTATGGTAATCTTGTCACCGATAGGCATGGTCTGTGTATGATAGCCGATGAAAGAGACGCGTAGAATATTGGAGCGACTTTTCAATTTCAAAGAATACTCACCATTGAAATCGGTCACCGCTACATTATACACGCGGTTTTCTTTGTCTGTTTCATATACCGAAGCACCGACAATCGGCTCTTTATTCTCATCGGTAATTGTACCCCTCACCATCAAAGCACGTTGCGCATTGGCAAAAAGCGGAGTAATTATCCACAGACATATCAGAAGGTATCTAATTTTTCCCATGGTTACATTATTATATATTATTCATATTTGAGTACATTATCGACAAGATGTATCACAGCTTTCGACGAGGCGGTAATACCGGTAGCAAGGGTCGGGTCGGCACTATCGACAATCAAATCTCGAGCCATAATATTGTAACTACCTCCCTCTGTGATTACATTTATTTCATTACCACGTTCATCGGTAACAACCAAAGAGTGTCCATCTCCGTTGACCGTAACTTTATGGAACTTATCATACTCGTTGCGAGCAGCAGTCTCATAGGTCATATTCACTACCGGCTCACCCGAGATGTATACCGAGTTATCGACAAAATGATAACGAATAAAATTCAAGAGATAAAGAGTCTTGGTTCGCTTTGTCTCCGGATTTTCATCGGCGGCAATTTCTTCCCATGTATACAAATTTTTATCATCTTCAAAAGCTTTCTTCAAAGCCGCTTCGGTGGGAACGAAAATGGTATAACGGAAATTATTGAAGAAATCAACAATCATACCCACACCCGAAGTATTACTAACAGATTTTGACGTGAACACTTCACGAATTTCCTCGTCATGAGAGAAATATGTAAACACTTGGTCATGTCCGAGACATAAATCAAAGAAAGCTTTGAAGTCAGTATTAGACTCAAGCATTTGATATACATTGTTTGACGGGTCATGCAAAAGACGATCGATAATAAAAGTGCGTCCGTTGTCCGAATCATAACGACAAAGAGAGCCTTCGGAGTTCAATGATATACCTACGGGAGACAATCCCATTTCCCGATCACCACCTCCAAGCATTTGTAAATTATCTCCTGCACCATCTATAATGATGGCTGAACCGCCTTTAGTCAAACGATATTTTGACTTACCATCATCGATATAGCCCGACATCACATTGTTCTCTTTATCTCCGATGATAATATGCATATCGAGAATATCGGTAAGTCGGTTACGGATAATGGTTTTGTCTTCGACACTGCGCAAGAAAGCACCTTTATTGCCACGACTATCGGCTCTATATACATCGGCAGTAACCGTATTATTTCCTTGGTTATATTTGAAACTCCATATTTCACGATTGGCACCTCCTCTCGCCCAAGATATAGGTTCGCGATAATATTGCAAGGCACTATCGGTAGGGACAATAAGATTATACATATTCTCCATAGAACGCAGATACATATAGAAACGCATAGCATGTGAATCGCCAATGTTGTTCCAGTCATCAGTAATAGCCCATTTCATTATCTTGGTATTAGGCGCAGTAAGCACCGATGCATATACGCCTTGATAATCGATAGGAGGCAACACCTTATTTACTATATATATTACACCGTTGTTTGTAATTATGGTTTTTTCCACATCTTCGAGTTCCACATCCATCGGATAGCTCGACTCATCGGTCAATTCAGACCATGTATGAGGCAAAGAAGCCATAAACGAAGTTTTTTGGTGATTTTTAACAAACATCGCCAACAAATCGGTAGGAATAGAATCCCATACACCATAAGCATCTCTCAAATATGAGCCTCTATCACTTGATATATAGTCGTCCAAAGCATCATTTGTCGGTACAAACATTACCGCCATATCCTGTTCAGAGCCCAAAGAAGCTTTTGCGGGGTCGAAATAGAGCATACCATAACTCGACATATTCTTACCGTTGGGATCGGTAGTGCGAGTAGATGAATTAAAGAATTGCTTTACGAATATAGAATCGGTAGTAGGAATTAATGGGCGCAACGGGGTAGAACCATTATAATATTCATATACCTGCATTGCAAGATTGGCATCATAATAAGGAGCGCAAAATTTTGTCATCAAGTGATTATATAATGATATAGACGGCTCTGTTGCAATAGCATCGGCCATAGTCTGTGCCGGCAAAAGTACATCGGCAAGCACATGTATATAACCATTTTTACAAAGCACATCTTTCTGCACCACCTTTATACCATTTACATATATATCACCGGACTTAAAATCCACGCCATTGAGTATCATCGACAAATCTTCATCGGTAATGCCCTTTGTATCCATCAATTGCTCAGTAAAATGCACAATCATCGGAGCCTCTTGTACCAAACGAACACTTGTACCTTCGGCAAAACGAGACCAATAGGGATTTTCGAACAACCGTTCATCGTGCACATACGCTATGGTATCAAGATTTGTACTCGATGTACGACGACGCAAAGCCAAACCTTTTCCGGCTCCATCTGTTCCCGATACATTCGGCAACATATCCGAGAGATAGGCCATATTCACCATACTCGAGTTCATGATACAACGCTTCTGCGCAGGCGACAATTCTTCGTAAGATTTTGCACCATAAGGATTGTCATTAAAGAAACGTTCAAACGCCTCGTCTCTCGCCGGAAAAAGAGTTTTACTACCGGTCCTCGACAATGTTTCTTTGTACTCGAGGTCATCGATCAAACGCAAAAAATAGGTAAACTCCCCGTCCTCCAACAGATAATCATAAAGACTTTCTCCCAGATTGTCCGGTTCTTTGTCATCGTACTCATAATCGTCTTTACACGAAGAGAGCGTCAAGGGCACCAGCATTATTGCCGCGTATAAAATGCCCGTCAGATACTGTTTTATTTTCATCGGTCAATATTTAATGCATAGAATCTATGCTTTTCTTTTCATGGTTGCTATTACGACTCAAAGATAAACACTCGTTTTCAAACAAAAAAGTTTTTTAACAGAATTATTGAATCTTCGAGAATACATTTCAATCTGCAAAATTATATAATCAGCACATATTTTTTTGTGTTTTTTAGTCTATTAATATAATTATTCGTTATAATAATAACTGGCAGCAACCACAATTCCGCAAATACGCTAAATTCTGACACATTTTTACCAATCCTGTTATCAAGCCCACACATATGTAATAAAAGTGGGCACACAGTGGCAACGCATTGAGTAATTAGGCAATTACCCCAAAAAGAGATTTTATGGAAATTTTATTACTAAATGAGCCGAATACACCTGAAAAATTCAATAGGTTTATTAATTTTGCAAAAAGATATAATCAAAAAATGATATGAAAAATTTCAAAACCCTACTTACCGGCATATTACTCTGTGCATCGATGAACGTAATAAGCAAAAACGCATCAGACGCAATATGGTATCAAGAACCTGCGAGTGAGTGGATGGAAAGCATACCCATGGGGAACGGTCGGCTTTCGGCGATGATATATGGAGGTGTCCACCAAGAGCGATTGGCGCTGAACGAAATCAGTATGTGGTCGGGACAACACGATTCCTCAAGCAACAATCTATGCGGGCGCGACAACCTCAATAAAATGCGTCAATTCTTGTTTGAAGGGAACAACGAATCGGCTGACAGCCTCGGCTGGAAAGTACTTAACGGACGTATGACAAGTTTTGGCACACACGTACCGCTCGGTGATATGATACTCGACTTTGAATACCCTGCAGGAACTATATCGAACTACAAACGAGAATTAGATTTATCGCAAGCAATCACGACCGTATCGTTTGCTTGTGGCAACATCCATTATAAAAGAGAATACATCGTTTCATACCCCGACAATATATTGGCTATACGCATCACAGCAGACAAGCCGGGAAGCATCTCGGCAAATATCGGGTTCGACTTACTGAGAAAATCCTCATTCGGTACAAGCAACAACGAAATTACATTTTCGGGGACAGTAGATTTTCACATGCACGGACCGGGCGGAGTATCATTTTATGGCGAAGTAAAAATTATACCCGTAGGCGGACAGTCATCAAACAATGACAAAAACATATCAATCACCAACGCCGACGAAGTAACACTATTATTTAATGTACGCACCAATTACAACAGAAATGACTATAAAGAGCTATGCCGAGCAGAAATAGATAAGGCCGGCAAAAAATCTTTTGATGAAATAAAAACGAAGCACCTCACAGACTACGCGCCACTATACAACAGATTATCAATCAATTTAGGGAAAAGCGCGAACACACATCTACCGACTGATACACGCTTACACTTGGCACAATCGGGAGCAAATGATCCGGATTTCGACGCACTGTTTTTTCAATACGGTCGCTATATGCTCATTGCTTCATCGAGAAAACACGACATACCGCTCTGCGCCAATCTGCAAGGTATATGGAACGACAATGGAGCCTGCAACATGCCATGGACCTGCGACTACCATCTCGATATCAATATTCAACAAAATTATTGGTCAGCCAATCGTGTCAATCTCGCAGAGTGCAACGAGCCCTTATTCAGCTATCTACAATTATTAGCCAAACACGGCAAAGAAACCGCTCAAAAGTTATATGATAGTCGAGGTTGGGTAGCTCATACAGTATGTAACGCTTGGGGATATACCGCTCCCGGCTGGGGTGTAAGTTGGGGTATGAACGTAACCGGTGGCGCATGGCTTGCCACCCACTTGTGGAGCCACTATCAATACACTCGCGACACAGACTATTTGCGTAAGACAGGTTATCCGCTCATCAAAGAGACCGCACTTTTCTTTATGGATTACATGACAACAGATCCTCGCACAGGTTATCTCGTAACCGGGCCGAGTATTTCACCCGAGAACGGATATATATCAAGTCGAGGAAATCACCTCAGCCTCGACCTGATGCCTACAATCGACCGCGCCATCGTATACGATATATATAATGCATGCATTACCGCATCGGAAATACTCGGAGTCGACAAAGAACTGCGCACACAACTCAGCAAAGATATCAAACGGTTGCCACCGCTGAAAATAGGCAGTGACGGACAAATACAAGAATGGTACAACGATGTACGACGCGCCGACCCTTCACACCGACACTCATCACACTTGGTTGCCCTCTTTCCACTTGACCAAATTTCGTACACACGTACTCCTGAGTTGATGCAAGCCGCCAAAAAAGGCCTTGCCATACAAACAGGCAGTAACGGCTGGGAAGATACCGAATGGAGCACTGCAAATATGATATGTTTCTACGCGCGCATGAAAGAGGCAGATACTTCGTACAAATGGATTCAAAACCTATTCAAACGCTTCACAAGAGAAAACCTCATGACCGTCTCGCCTGCCGGAATAGCCATGGCCGAATACGACATCTTCAGTTTCGATGCAACCGAAGGAAGTGTGGCAGGGATGTGCGAAATGTTAATACAAAGCTATGATGGTTTTATAGAATTACTTCCTGCTCTACCGGCAGCATGGCATACCGGTAGTTTCAAAGGCATCTGCACCGAAGGGGCCCTCGTTGCCGACCTCGCATGGAAAGATATGAAAATACAAACCGCCAAGCTTACCGCCCGAAAGAATAGTAAATTCAAAATGCTCGTCCCGACCGGCGCCACTCCGACATTCTCTATTGCCGGTAAGGTCATCAACCCTGCCGTAAAAGAGAATCTCGCCCAAATCTCACTCAAAGCCGGAGAAACCGTGGAAATCAAATTCTAACGACTTCTAAAAACCACAAAGCATCGATTGGCGCCGGCGCTTTGTGTTTTCTGTATGATTCTTTCCTACTTTGGCCGGATCTTAGCAACCACAGCCTCGGCTTGCCGTGCATGCCACTAATGCGAGCATAGCGACACACACCACCATTGTCATCAACAAATATTTTTTCATTGCATCTATGTAATTATACATTATATATAATGAAACTCACGAAATGGAGGTTTATTGTTTGCCTGAAACATTTTCGCCATAAAGATGCAAATCTCCGCCTTTCAGCCTCTAATATTTCAAACCGAAAGCGACATTCCCATTTCGGGGTAACTTTATTATATTTTTTTTCACATAAAAAATCCTATATATCTGAATATCGCACAATTAATTAATAGAACTAATTTCCGATAAATTATAAATAGAAAAAAATTACGCATTTACCTATATACAATACACCACACGAGAAATAAATGTAAAATCCATGACATTTTGCTCTGTTTATAAGATTTTTGCATCAAATCACACCTGTAAAATAGTTAATATTTGTTAATAATATTTTCATTGAATAAAAATGCGCCACACATAATTATATCTTTATCGGTATTTTACAATCGCAACACCTAAAATTCGGGATAAGTATATGCAAAAATCGCAAAATATACCCACAAAGAATTATTGGACTATATTGAAAAGAAATGTAATTTTGCATCAAGAAATTAAAGATTAAAAAAAAGAATCGATAACAAAACAAATAACAAGAGCAACATTATGCGTAATTGTTTCGAATTTATACATAAAAATACAGCAGCGGTTCTATTCCTTGCGGTAATATGGTGTGTCACGGGTACAGTTTCGGCCCAAAACACCGGTAATGAAAAATTATCGGGTACAATTATCGGTAGCGACAAAGCTCCTATAGAGATGGCCACCGTAATACTCAACAACCGCATAGTATCGTACACCGACAAAGAGGGTAAATTCTCCTTTACAGGGCTGAAAGCCGGTGAATACGACTACGCTGTGGCTTGTCTCGGATACCAAACCGCACAAGGCAAGATTACCATTCCGGCCAAAGATAAATTCACAGTTACACTCAAAGCCCTGAGCATCGGTCTTGATGAAGTGGAAGTTACCGCCAAATCGGTAGCCATGGGCTCTACCTCGCGCATCAGCGAGACCGCCATACAGCACATACAGCCCAAGAGTGTCGATGATATGTTGCAACTCCTGCCCGGTAACCTCACGAGCAATCCCAGTATCAACAAGTTGGGACAAGCCTATATACGCGAAATCGACAACAGCAACGCCAACAATGCACTGGGTACCGCTATCATGGTCGATGGCGCACCGTTGTCAAACGATGGCAACCTGCAATCGTTCAACGGCAGCGTATCATCATCGAGCGGACAGGCCACTGCCGGTCGCGGTGTCGATACCCGCATATTATCGCCCGACAACGTAGAATCGATGGAGGTCATACGCGGTATTCCCTCGGTGGAGTATGGCAACCTCACCTCGGGGGTGGTAATCGTGAAAACCAAGAGCGGTGAGACACCGTTTGAGGTAAAGTTCAAAGCCGACCCCTTCTCCAAGATGCTATATGCCGGTAAAGGCTTCGGATTGAAACGCGGTGGCGCCGTGAATTTCGGCATCGACTGGTCACAATCCTATGACGACCCCCGCAAACGCTATTTAGGATTCGACCGCGTCACGGGAACTCTCGGTTACAGCAATCGATTTAACGTAGCCGGTAAGCAATTCTCGCTCAACGCCAAAGGTTCGTTCTACTCCAACGTAAACAAGAGCCGCAAAGACGTACAGATGGAGGAATACGATGGCACATACACCAACAACAATATCGGTCTCCGCTTCAACCTCGAAACCTCGTGGAAACTCGATTCGTGGTTGGTTTCCTCCCTCGATTTCAACGGTATGGTATCGTGGGCGCACCAGAAAGACGAATATAACACCTATGTATATACCTCGCGTAACGTATCGACCAATACCACCCAAGCCGGCGAAAGTGAGGCCTCGTTCATTCCGGCCTCCTATTTCACCGACTATTATATCGATGGCAAGCCCCTCAATATCTACCTATTGCTGAAGGCCAATCGCAACATCGAGTTTGGTGAGAACGATTACACCCAGATAAAAGTCGGTGCCGACTGGCGCTACGACGACAACAACGGCGAGGGTACGGTATTCGACCCGCTCCTTCCACCCTCTAGCTCGAGCGACGCGCAATCGATGCGTCCGCGCGCGTACAAAGATATACCCGCCATGAACAACCTCGGTATCTTCATCGAGGACAAGACACAGGCACACTTAGGCACGACCATACTCACAGCACAAGTGGGTGTACGTCTCACCAATATGTTCCTCGACAAGGCCGAAGCCAAACGCGACAATATATTTGTAGCCGAACCTCGTTTCAATGGCTCGTATCAACTGTTGAACCACGATAACAACGGATTGTTCCGCGACCTGTCGATCACCGGTGGTGCCGGTATTTCATACAAGTTGCCCACCCTGCTCTACCTCTACCCCGACAAGACCTATTGGGACTATGCCTCGCTGATACGAAAGAATAACGACAATCCCGCCGACCAACTGGCCCTCATCACCACTCACGTGATACCTAATCGTCAAAATCCCGACCTGAAGCCCGCCAAGAGTTTCAAATGGGAAATCGGCACCAGCTTCGACCTCGGTAAGCACTTCTCGGGCGTGGTAACGTTCTTCAAAGAGGAACATACCGACGAATTCGGATTCCAATCTTTTCCCTATTACGGAAAATATAAGACATACGACATACCCTCCGACGCCACCAACCTGCGTTATGAAAATGAAAATGTAATATACACCGATGCCTCGGGTGCAGAACAAACAGCCTCCTACCAAGAAAACGGCCGTTTCGAGACCTATTCCACCCCTGCCAACCGCACACGCACCGACAAGAAGGGTATAGAGTTCGCCCTGAATTTCGGACAGATACGTCCGTTACGCACCTCGCTCATCGTCGATGGCGCATGGTTCAACATCAAGCGCACCACCCCCGGTTCATACGCCGCAGTAGCCAGCACCAGTATCACCTATCCCTACATCAAGAATATGCCGGGCGGTAGCGGCAGCGTACAAGACCGTATAAACACCAACTTCCGCTTTATCACCCATATACCCAAGATAAAGTTGGTATTCTCTACCACCGTGCAAGTGGTATGGTACGAACGTCGCCAGAATATATGGAAAGACGAGAGTGGCAACAACCGTTTCAAGGTCGATGCATCGACCGGGAATCTCATCGTGGAACCGCTCGGATATTGGGACAAGACGCTCGACAATCTCAATCCCGGAACCTCTTATGTCGCATGGGATCCCTCGTTCTCGCAAGATGTTGTTAAACGTCAGATGGTTTCATCGGACCTCTCTACAGCATACAGCAACGAAATATACAAACCTTGGGTGATGCTCAATTTCCGCCTCACCAAGGAAATAGGTTCGTGGCTCGATCTCTCGTTCACCGCCAACAACTTCACCTCATCGTCGAAGTACCACCGAAACTATACCTCGACACAATATAGTCAGATATACAGCAATCTCTATTTCGGAGCCGAGTTGCGTATCAAAATCGACAATATAAAACTGAAACGAAACAAATAACCATAATACTAATCTAAAAAAGAAAAAACATGAAAAAAGTCGTTTTATTCCCGGCTCTTCTCTCGTTGGCTCTCGCCTTCACCGGCGTATCTTGTAGCGACGATGACGGCGACGATGCCGCAAAAACCTACTCGCTGAGTGTAAACGTAACCCTTCCCGCAGACGCTGAATCGGTCGGCGACATCACCGTTACCGCCACTCACGCTCAGACTGCCGGCACTTATACCGCAACTATTGCCACAGGTGAGACTAATACCATCATCGCCGAACTCCCCACCGGACAATATGCCGTATCGGCTAAAGCGCAAGCTACCGCATCGAGCGTATATACCGGCAGTACCGCCGTACAAGTATATGGAAATGTAGCTTGTACCATCGCTTTGAGTGAAGTTTCGGAATCATCGCTCATCTTCAAAGAAGTATATGTAGCCTCTAACGCCTACTACTTTAAAGATCTGTATTGGGAAATTGTAAACAACTCCAACGAAGTGCAATACCTCGACCAATGCATCATTGGTTCTATGGGTTCAAACTGGGACGGCCCCTCGAAATGGGTTGACGAATCCGGAAATATGCTTCCCTACTATGCCTTGAACGGCTATGTACTCGCATTCCCCGGTAATGGAACCGACTACCCCTTGCAACCCGGTGAAAGCGTAGTAATCGCTCAAGATGCAGCAAACCATGCCGAAGCCCAAGGCGATGCCGCATACCCCGACCTGAGTGATGCCGATTGGGAGGCCTACCTCACCTCTACCAGCTATTCCGACACCGACTATGACACTCCTAACCTCAACGTTATCTACGATGAAAGTGCCGCATTCTACTTCGGCTCAGGTGCATTCGGACAAGCCCCTGTTCTCGTGAAACTGCCCGACGGTGTGAAAGCTATCGACTATGCTGCCGACTCTACCAACTTGGTCACGATTCCCAACAGTACCTCTACCTCGCTCTATCTGAAGATACCCAACCAATACGTTCTCGACGCTATACAAATAGCCGATAACGAAGAGGTTGCCGCCGGTGGCTCTATCTATCCCAACTTGCTTCCCAAAGACGATGCCTCTTACACTTGGGCTACCGCTTGGGGCGGAAAATCTATTCGTCGTAAAGCCATCGCTATCGACGAAGATGGTCGTGCACGCTACCAAGACACCAACAACTCGGCCGAAGACTTCATCATCGATGCCCCCCTCACTCCCGGCATAGCCCCCACCGTAGTAGATTAATATCTACCACATAATACTCCAAATCCTGCCGACCTATTGTCGGCAGGATTTTCACCCGAAAAATCACTATTCAACACAAACAACAGAATCACTATGATCTCTACCCGAAAATGGATAAAACCGATACTGATGGCAACCGCGATGACCGGTTGCGTGTCGATAGCGTCGGCTCAATATGAAAAGCCCCTGTACAACGATGCCCTCTACTTGGGGAACATTTACAGTACATCGAGCAACCCCGCCTCCATTTCATTTGCTCCGCTCGATATGTACACGGATATCAACGTGTCTTACGGACTTACCCGGGGAGATTACCACGACGTAGATCGTTCATCGAAAATCAACGGTCTCGGAATAGAAATCAAAGGTTTGAAAAAATTCAAACGCGCTGCCTGTTTCGGCAGCATCACCTACAACAACGACACCGAGTATGAGCGTTGCTGGAACTCCTCGTTGTTCCCATCTTTTGACAACCCTTACATTCTGGGCGACTCGATTATCAGCGACTTCAGAAGCGAGATATTCACGTTGCAAGGAATAGCTTCATACCACCCTGCAGAGGATTGGACCTTGGGTGTTGACCTCAACTATAAAGTAGGTTCTTCCTCAGACCAGACCGACCCCCGTTCCGAAAGCACAGGTATGCGTTTCAACGCCACCCCGGGTGTGACTTGGCACTGTGCCGACCGCTGGAGAGTAGGCCTTTCGGCCAATATCGGCTTCTATAAAGAAAAAACCACCCACACCGTCATCAATACGCAACGCACCTATTCTATCTTCGTATTCAGCGGATTGGGATTTCACGATGGTATCACCACCAACAGCACCCTCGGTAGCGGCTACAAACGCGACTATTCGGGCATGAATTACGGTGGCGCCATACAACTCGCTTACGAGGGCGACCGCATAAGCAATTTCTTGGAGATAGGCGCCGATATACGCTACGAAGATGCCCGCGATGGAGGTAAAACCATCGAATACAAAGGTGGCGACTACGATCGCACCTCTTTCGGGCTGAAAGAGCGTTTCTCCATCGCCGGCGACAGACTCATGCACAACATCACCCTGGCCGCCTCCATGCGCAAAGTCGAGGGTATGTCATATACGCAAGAATTGCGCAACAACCCCAATAAAAACAACGAGAAATACTACGTGGTACTCGACTCGGCCGTGACCTACACCGAAGACGCGTTCGAGGCCTCGATAGAATACCGCATGAACGTCATGCGCAACGAGACGCCGTGGCTCACCTGGTATGTAAGCGCCGATATGCGCCAGTCGAAAGCCAACCGCTATTTCTATGCCGACTATGAGCAGAACTACACTCGTCTCACAGCCAAAGCCGGTGTGAACAAGAATTTTTTCATCAAAGAAAGTTTGCTGAGCCTGGCCGTCGATGGCGAGTATGCCCTGCCGTTGAGCAACGACGACTATACGATATACGACCGCTCGACCGTAAAGACCGACAACGCCACCGGCTTCATCGTGTTCAATAAAAAAGATGTAATGCCCGAGCGCTACATCTACCCGCGCTATGAATACCGCTCGAGCGCCTACGCCGCCGTAGGGGTGAAACTCTCGACCGATATACCCATCAGTACCCGCAACAGCCGGGTATGGCTCGGGGCCAGCGCGCAAGTGCGTGCCGCATTCTACCTCGGTGATGCCGAGTATTATAACCTGTTGCACGAGGAGATACCCAATCTGCTCGACGACACCAAGCGCATCAACGCCCGATTTGGTATACACTTGAAATTTTAACCGATAGACGGCTTCTATAGCCGATATGACCTCAAAAAAAATATCAAATCCGAAAACACAAAAACTAATTATACACACATCATGAAAATCAAAAACCTTACCTTAGCCCTCGTCGGCTTACTCCTCATGAGCATGATTGCCTGTTCGCCCAAAGGTCGCGGTTTTGCCATCGTTATCGATCCTAAAAGTTACGAAGAAGCCTACGCCGAAGTAGAAGCCTACGCCGCCGAACTCGAAAAAAGCGGTCTCACCGTACACACCGTTATAGACCAATGGGGTGTACCCGACTCTATCCGTCAAGTCCTCATCGACCTCTACAATTGCCCCAAAGCGCCCATCGAAGGCGCTATTTTCCTCGGTGATATACCTGTTCCTATGGTACGCGACGCACAGCACATGACCAGTGCTTTCAAGATGGATCAAGATGTATATCCTTGGCATGTATCATCGGTTCCCACTGACCGTTTTTACGACGATTTCGATCTGAAATTCAAATTCTTAAAACAGGACGAAGAACGCCCGCATATGTTCTATTACAGCCTTACCGCAGACTCGGAACAGGATCTCGGCTGCGAAATATATACCGGTCGTGTACGTCCTACCGATTGCAACGGCACCTGCCGCTACGAGAAATTGCGTAGTTTCTTGAAAAAAGCAGTATATGAAAAACAACACCCCGAGGTCATGGACCAAATGCTGTTCTTCAGTGGTCACGGCTATGTATCGGAATCGCTGACTGCACGCCTTGACGAGAAACTGATGTATATGGAAAATTTCCCATGGTTCAAAAAACAACGTAACGGAATCGAATACATCGACCATAAACAAGATCGTCACATCAAATTCAGAGTGATGAACGAGATGCAACGCAAAGACCTCGACTTTGCCATACTGCACCATCATGGCGACTGGGATACCCAATATATGAGTGATGGTATTCCCGAGATTACTACAGCGAAACCCGCAATCAATTTTATACAAGATTATCTGCGAGCCGCATTGCGCCATGCCAAAGACCGCGGTCGCAATGTCGATAGTATGCGTGTAGCCTTGATGAAACGATTCGACGTGCCTCGCAGTTGGTTTGCCGGAGCGTTCGACGCCGAAGTGATGAAAGCCGACTCTACAGACGAAGCCAAATGTGACCTCGTACTCAGCGACTTCGATAATTATTCGCCCCAATGTCGCGTCGTATTGTTCGATGCTTGTTTCAATGGTTCGTTCCATCGCGACAACTGCATTGCCAATGCCTATATTTTCGGAGAAGGTAATCGCACCATTGCCGTCACCGCCAATAGTGTAAACGTATTGCAAGACAAATGGACCGACCGCTATACCGGAGCCATGGCCTTAGGCATGAACGTAGGTCGCATATCGCAACTCAATCCTTACCTCGAAGGGCACCTCATCGGTGATCCCACTTACGCTTTCATTCCGGCCGTGAAGGTTCCCGACTTGAACGAGGCCATAGCTACGTGGTGCCCCTCTCGTTGGAAAAAAGAATTTAAAAACACGGAATACACCGCTGTAAAAGCATTAGCACTCAAGATGCTCTTCGATAAAGATGCCATCAGTTCAGCCGAGCTGCTCGACATATTCAAGGAGAGCAATGAGTCCGTAATTCGCATGGAAGCCATGATGCTCCTTTCTAAAATCAACGACGATAATTTCATCGAATGTCTTAGCTTGGCCGTGAACGACAGCCATGAAATGGTAGCTCGTTTTGCCATGAATTTCGTTCAAGACAGCGGTGATGCCCGTCTTGTTCCCGGCATCATATCGGTTGCCATTCGTAACAACACCAGCGAACGTGTAAATTTCTCTGTAAGCAACGCCATACCTCTGTATGACAACGCTTTGCTTATGGCCGAATTTGAACGTCAATTCCCGACTACCAATTATCAAGATAGTGCGGTTGTTCGCAGTCAGATTTCGAAAGTCATCAGTGGTCGTGCCACTCGTTACAGCGATTATATGCAAGACATTTTCAACCCCGAAAAGAGCATGAAATCACGTCTGCAAAGTGTACGCTCTATGCGCAACTATCACGTACACTTCATGGTGCCCGAGCTGCTCGAATATATGCAACAAACCACCGACACTGTCGTACAGAAAAATATGCTCGAAGCATTCGGTTGGTTCAAACGCTCATATCGTGCCCCCGAAATCAAAGCTGTGGCAGAGAAAATGAGCAACGACGCCTCTCTCTGCGAAAGTGTCCGTAACGAGGCATTGAAAACTTATAATCGTCTTTAATACAATTCTCTTATGACGATACGCCATCGTCTATATCTGATATTCATATACTTCTGCCTCTGTCTATCGGGGGCAGAAGTATTTGCTCAAGAGCGTTCCGTATATCCCGAGCCCGTGCTCACGCCCGAAATCAAGGCGCTACTCGATAGTCGCCGGGTATGGCGTCCCCACACCACACGCAGTACGCGAGAGTTGCCTGTCGGTATCGACAATTCACGCACGAAGTATTTCCCTCCCATCTTCAACCAGAAGGGTAATTCCTGCTCTCAGGCGGCAAGCATTGGTTATTTGTTCACCTACGAAATGAACCGTCTGCTCGACCGCGACGCCTCATCGCGAGCCCACCAATTCAGCTATCTCTACACTTGGAATTTCCTCAACGACGGCGAAGACAACGGCTCATTCGCCGCCAGCGGACTGGCCCTCACACGCGTGAATGGTGTTATGAATCAAGTCGATTTTCCCATACTCATGTCGGTATATCGCTTTTACTGGATGAGTGGCTACGACAAATATATCGATGCCATGCACTACCGCACCAAGGAGATACTGAAAATACCGCTCGAAACGACCGCGGATATCGTTGCCGCCAAGGAATATCTTGCCGATGGAGGCTGTTTCACCATATCGGCCTACACCAGCGGGTGGAAAATCGACGACTACTACGAGGGTCCATCGGCTACAGGCTATAAAAGTCTGCTTACCCGCTTGGCCACCGACGGCGCTCATGCCATGACCGTGGTGGGTTACGACGACCTTGTGACATTCTCATCGGCTGAGGGCGATACCACACACGGCGCGTTTATCGTGGTCAATTCGTGGGGCACTTTCTCTCACGACAACGGCCGTTACTATCTGCCCTACTACTTCTTCACCATACCCCGGGCCGAGAACCAATTAGGTACCGAGGGCACAGGAGCCGTAGTGGAATACCACGAGCCGAAGGTCGTTTTCAAAGTGAAACTGACCTACAGCTCACGCGATGACCTCAAATTCACTTTAGGTGTGGCCGACAAGGCCTATGCCGAAACACCCACCATAACCTACGACTCACCCACGATGAACTACCAAGGCGGGAACCACCCCCTTCCCGGAGCAAAGAGCTTTGTATCGGAGCCTTATTCGCTCGAAGTAGCTTTCAATTTCACCGACTATATCGAGCAATACACCTCATATACAGCGCCCAAATACTTTCTCAACATACTGCGACGCGCCGACCGCAACCCAGGCGAAGGGTATATCGAGCATTTCTCTGTCGTTGACTACCGCTACACACCCGCTCGCGAATACGTTTGCACCGACATCGACAGTACCACGCTGAATGTAGGCAGTAACCTATTCTCCATATCCACCATACCGGCACGTACCACATCGGCCTCGCCACTAAACTGGATAGAAAAGAACAAACCGTCGGAAAAGACGCACATCATACGCACGGCGGCAGGGGGATATGCCAAAGTCGATTTTATCGATTACGACGCCCAAACCGGCAAAGCAACCATACACTATCTGTACCAACCCTCAGGAAATAATCTGTCGAGCTATGAATAAGTATATACTATTCTCCCTCCTCTTAGGCCTTATAGGCGTTGTCGGCTGCCAAGACGATGAACACGTCGGCACCCACACCGAAACCACACTCACCATCGATGGAGTGACCGATAGTACGTGGACCTACTTCTCGTTCGTAACCGGCAGTGTGGTAGGGAGCAGCCCCTTGGGCGATGCGCAAAGCGACGCCCGATGGTACAAACGCACCGATTGGGACATAGCCCTGTGTAGCGACATGATACGCACCAACAGCGGTACATCGGGCAAAGGGAAAGGTGGCATACAGAAAATCTCAAATCGCAACTACAACGCCATAACCACCGCCCCCGACGACGGTTACATCGTAGATCGCCCCGACATCGTCATCAGACGATAATCCCTCCAATTACACAATTCCTCCTCGAGTAATAATAAAAAATCGGGAAAAGATTTGTCGGTTCGACAAAAAGCATTACTTTTGCAACCGAAAAATGACTCCGTAGCTCAGCTGGTAGAGCAAATGACTCTTAATCATTGGGTCGAGGGTTCGAGCCCCTCCGGGGTCACAAAACACACTCACAAGCAGTTATCTCCTCCGATAATTGCTTTTTTATTTAGATGATACAGGTATTTTCCATAAAAAAATGTGAAGAAATAGACAAAGGCTAATAGAGCTATTATAGTCGATTAGGGGGCAGAATTTTGTACACTCTACACCTACATGCAAAGCAATTCTCACTATTCACAAGCGACTATTTTATTACACAAAAAAGGGTCTGATGTGCAAAATTATGCCAAAGCATAGATTTATTGAGTTATTATTTGTACCTTTGCACCGATTTTTTTTACAAAAACCATCAACATTATGGAATATCAAATTTCTCGTATAGTGGCTGTTCAAGCCAGTAAATACGGAAATAGAGAGGCGTTGCGACACAAAGACGCCACCGGACATTGGCAATCAATATCATGGAATGAATTTTCCGACAAAGTAGCTCAAGCCGCCCGTGCCATGCAAGCAATGGGTATCGGTGTACAAGAAAATATCGCTACATACACCCCCAACAAACCCGAAGGTATCATTGTAGACTTTGCTGCATTTGCCAATCGAGCCGTAATAGTACCGCTCTACCCCACCGGTTCTCTCGATCAACTCGAATATATCGTACGCGACGCACAAATACGATATATATTCGTAGGCGAACAGATTCAATATAACAACGCCTACAAAGCGCTATCGACTTGTGACACCTTGAAACAAATTATCGTTTTCGATCCCGCCGTGCAACTTGCCGAGGACGACAACACAACAATATATTTCGACCAATTCAACGCCTTGGCTCAAAACACGCCCGAGATAGAGACCGAATTGCGTCGTCGCGCCGAGGAGTATACCCTCGATGATCTCGCCACCATCATCTACACATCGGGCACAACCGGTGAATCGAAGGGGGTGATGCTTACCCACAACAATTACACCGAAGCAATGCGGCTGCACTACGACCGCCTCACCTCTATCAGCGACAAAGATGTATCACTCTGTTTCCTACCGTTGGCTCACGTATTCGAGCGTGCATGGACATACTTCTGCCTCACCAGCGGTATGACCGTGGTCATAAATGGCAACCCCAAAGAAATAGCCGCTGTCATCAAAGAGGTTCGTCCCACCATCATGTGCAGTGTACCCCGTTTTTGGGAAAAGGTATATGTAGCTGTGCAAGAAAAAAACGGCTCGACCAAAGGTATTGTACGCAAATTGTTTAATAGAGCACTGGTTGTAGGGCGTCGTCGCAACATCGACTACGCACGCGAAGGACATCGCATACCGATGTGGCTCGCATTACAATATGCATTCTACGACAAAGTGGTATTGTCAAAGGTACGTAAAGCCGCCGGGGTCGACCGTGGAAATATATTCCCTACGGCCGGAGCACCGCTATCCGATACCATCAATGAATTTCTTCACACCTGCGGTATAAATATCATGTACGGATACGGCCTTACCGAGACTACGGCTACGGTATCATGTTTCCCCTACATAGGCTATCGTATAGGTTCGGTAGGAACAACCCTACCCGAAGTAAACGTAAAAATAGGCGAGAACAACGAAATATTGGTTAAAGGAGCAACCGTGATGAAAGGCTACTACAACAAGCCCGAAGCCACAGCACAAGCCTTCACCGAAGACGGGTGGTTCCGTACAGGTGACGCAGGCAGTCTCGACGCAACCGGTGCCGTAGTACTCACCGAACGCATCAAAGACCTGTTCAAAACCTCCAATGGCAAATACATTGCGCCACAAGCCATTGAAGCCAAACTTGGCGAAGACAAATACATAGAACAGGTGGCTGTCATCGGCGACTGTCGTAAATACGTCACCGCCATCATCATTCCGGCATTCGAAGCAATCAAAGAGTATGCCGAGCAGAAACGTATTCAATACCGTTCACTCGAAGAATTGGTCAAAAACCAATCGATACAGAAATTGATTCAAGAACGTATCACCGAATTACAAGCCAATTTCGCAGGATTCGAACAGATAAAACGCTTCACTCTGCTACCTAAGGCTTTCAGTAAAGAAAACGGAGAGTTGACCGATACACTCAAAATACGTCGTGCGGTCATCAACCTCAAATACAAAGCCCTAATCGACGCGATGTACGCATAATAAATATTCATAATGATTACCATAGAACAATTAAAAGAGACAGAAGAACGCAAGTTGGCGTTGAGGAGGTATCTTTGACATCGACGCGAAGTTGATACAAGTCGAAGAAGAGGAATTGCGCACTCACGTGCCCGATTTTTGGGAAGACCGAAAACGAGCCGAGGCTCAAATGAAAAAGGTAAAAGAACTCCGTTTCTGGATAGAAAAATACGACGAGGTAGAAAAATCGGTTGAGGAATTGACGATAGCCTTTGATTTCGTAAAAGAAGAAATCATCACCGAAGCCGAACTCGATGAGGTATATACACGTACTTGCACCCTTATAGAAAACCTCGAATTACGCAACATGTTACGGCGCGAAGAGGACAAACTCGGTGCCGTACTCAAAATAAACTCGGGAGCCGGTGGTACCGAGAGTCAAGATTGGGCGTCGATGCTCATGCGTCTCTACTTGCGTTGGTGCGAAGCACAAGGTTACAAAGCAACCATTACCCACATGGTCGAAGGCGATGAAGCCGGCATAAAGAGTGTAACGATACAGATAGACGGCGACTATGCATACGGTTACCTCAAAAGCGAGAACGGTGTTCACCGACTCGTACGCGTTTCGCCTTATAACGCACAAGGCAAACGCATGACCTCGTTCTCGTCGATATTTGTAGTACCCCTCGTCGACGACACCATCGAAATAGAGATAAATCCCGCGGATATAACATGGGATACTTTCCGCTCGGGCGGTGCCGGCGGGCAGAATGTGAACAAGGTGGAAACCGGTGTGCGACTGCGCTACAACTACCGCGACCCCGATACCGGTGAGGTACGCGAGATACTTATAGAGAATACCGAGAGTCGCTCACAACTCGATAACCGCGAGAATGCTATGCGCCTGTTACGCTCGCAACTCTACGATATGGCACTGCGTAAGCGCATGGAAGAACAAGCCAAAGTCGAAGCCGGAAAGAAAAAAATCGAATGGGGATCGCAGATACGCAGTTACGTATTTGACGACCGCCGGGTAAAAGACCACCGCACCAACTACCAGACCTCCGACGTGCAAGGTGTGATGGACGGAAATATCGACGACTTTATCAAAGCATATCTGATGGAATTTGGAGGAGAATAACAACACTATGGAAAAACTCACTCTCATAAAAGTAGGTGGAAAAATCGTAGAAGAGCCCGAAACGTTGCAAGCTCTTTTACGCGATTTTGCCACCGTAAGAGGGCATAAGATATTGGTACATGGCGGTGGACGCTCGGCAACCAAAGTGGCCGAACAACTCGGTATCGAAAGCCGTATGGTCGATGGTCGACGCATAACCGACGCCGATACACTGCGCGTTGTAACCATGGTGTACGGCGGTCTTGTAAACAAGAACATCGTAGCCGGACTGCAAGCTCTCGGCGTTGACGCACTGGGTATGACCGGCGCCGACATGAATATACTCCGCTCGGACAAACGCCCCATAAAAACCATCGACTACGGTTTTGTAGGCGATGTGAAAGAGGCTCGTGGAGACGCATTGGCACGCCTTATACACGACGGTATAGTTCCGGTATTGGCTCCGCTTACACACGACGGTAAAGGGCAACTGCTCAACACCAATGCCGACACTATTGCCGGCGAAGCCGCTAAGGCTCTTGCACCCTATTTCGATGTGACCTTAGTATATTGTTTTGAGAAAAAAGGGGTGTTGCAAGACGAAAACGAAGACGATAGCGTGATACCCGAAATCACCCGCGCCAAATTCGAAACCTTGGTGGCCGACGGTACAGTAAAAGGCGGTATGATTCCCAAGCTCGAAAATGCCTTCTCTGCCATCGATGCCGGCGTGAAAGAGGTGATCATCACCCGCGCCGACTCTCTCTCAGCGGGCGGTACTCGCATCGTAGGATAAAGACTCACACAATACAAAGCCGAAATTTTATTCTCCTCTATTCTGATGGTGCGCCGTATAGGTTTATACCCCGGCTTGAGCAACTGCAACTCGCGCTCTCCCACCAATATATTCTGCAACACATCGGGAGTAGAGCCTACCTCGGTTCCATCTATCAGTACACGGGCATCGATAGGCGTAGTATTAATATCAAGGCCGCCGTATACAGGCGTAGGAGCCGGCAGTTTTATCTCTTTTTCATCTCCGGCCTCGATGGTAATATCCACACGTGAATTGCGGTGTGAAACCTTGCGAGCCTCCAATTCATGAACTCCCGAGACAAGATTTCCCGACCACGCCCCTATACCTTTATACTCATTATCGACATATATTTCGGCATTATCGGGCGCGGTAATATGCACAAATGCCTGATTTGACGATAATTTGGCATTAAAATCCCTGGTACTGCCATCGCCAATCACCTCTACGCTATATGTCCGAGGCTTGTGCCCGGGTAATTTGAATTGTAAAGTATGCGCTCCTGCCGCAAGCCAACGGGTATCAAACGGAGTTTTTCCGGCCGATTGATAATCGCCATCGATATATACCTCGGCTCCCGCAGGATTGCTGGTTATATGCAAGATGCCATATTGCGGGGTGAGAGATATAGGAAGCACCAACTTTTTATCGGCAATATCCACATAACCGGTTTTAGGCTCATGATAGGACGATTTCACCTCATAGTAGTGTCTTCCCGGCAGAAGTCGCACCGATGCCGATCCGGCAGTTACCTCAATATTCTTTCCATCAATTATCACCTCGGCATTTGCCGGTACAATATTCATCACAAGATACTGGCCACTATTCGTTTTACCTTTATCGGCTATATCGGGCGTTTGTGGTGTACTCAAAACCATTTCATAAGTTTTGCCCGACTCTATCATGGTTGAGTACCAATAATTCAAGACGCCAAACTTTTGATGTTTTATCGTTATCTGCTTGGCACCACGAGGCACCCATACAAATATCTCTCCTACATCTTGCTTTGCATCGACAATTCCCAACAATCCGCCTTCAAAAGCAAAGCCTGTTTCGGTCGTTCTCACTTTGATAAGTGCGGCAACTTCACCATTTTGATCTATACGTTTGTTTGGACCTTCGATATTGGCAGAAATGGTTCTCTCAGATAATTTAAAACTCTTTACTTCCATTTTTTGCGCATACACAGAAGCCGCGCAGAAAACAACAATCAATAAGGCGGTAAACTTGAAATAAGTTTTAGCGATTTGCAATACCATATTTATAATAATTTTACTAATAATGTTTAAGCATTACAAATATATAAAATACTACACAAACAGCAAATCATTCTCTGATTATATTCAGAAATAAAAAGTGATTGGACTTGACGCACTATTCGTGCGGATAATTGAGAAACACAGTATAGAAATCGGGGCAAGATATGGAAAACGTCGATGCAGTAGAGCAATTGAGCGTTCCTTGCCAAAGGGCGTTGAAATCGTACAAGGAATACATTAATCCCTCACTGCGCATACCATGCGTACCCAAAGCAAAAACCGAAACAGCCGTACCTATGGGGCACGAGAATCGCATATCACCCTTACAAGGAACAAATACACCACAATCGGTGTACATACGCACATCGAGACCTCTGTCGTAATAGTGCTGCAACAAGAATATATTCCCTATTGTATGATCCTCACGTCTGCCGGTTGCCGCAATAATAGCAATTCGCTTGATGCCGCGTCGCAGTAAATAGTCGATAGCCTTGGTTTGGTCGTTGGATTCCTGACAGGGATTACGTCTCACAATATCGCCATAGCTATCGAGAATATCGACCGCAATCGAGTCGCAATCGCCTACAATACGCCAAGGGGTAAGACCCTGTTTTATATACTCATTTGCAGCTCCATCGCAACAGACAACACGAGACGCAGTGTCGTGTATACGACGAGGTATATGATGCGAGGGAAACACACCCCCTCCCACCACTACTGCTTCGGGAGCGTAATCGTAACTTATAACGGGAGTCGCAGGAGTGTTTTCCATTTTCTATAACCAAAGTAGGCTATTATACTATACAAGGCATATAACATTGCCGTAAAATAGAGCTCTTTATACACATAAAGCCCGGCACTCGCCACATCTACCACTATCCACACGAGCCACTGCTCCACATATTTGCGGGCAAGCATCCACATGGCTACAACACTCAACGCTGTAGTAAAACTGTCAATATAAGGTACCGAACTATCGGTATATCGCACGAGTATATAAGCTATGACGGCAAACAAGGAGGCAAATATCACAGTTGCCATGACGTAGTATCGATAGGGCATACGTGTTACCGGCAGTTCTTTTCCTTCGGCACTGGAGCGACCTTTATACAGCCAAAAAAAGAGACCGTAAAGAGATGCCAACAAGAAATAGATATTAATTCCGAAATCGGCATACAATCCGGCTTGGTAATATACAACAACATATATAGCCGGCATCACAATACTTGCTATCCACAAGTAGATGCTTGCTCTATATTCGAGCCACAAATAGAGGAGCCCTACTATTGTTCCTATTAACTCCAAATAGCTTATCATTCGGAAACACTATTTCACTGATGAAAAATATAGGGTATCTCAATCTAATACACTTAATGCCGAAGACCATTGTGTATACCACTCCAACTCATCATTATAGTTATAACGAATTCTTTCAACCTCTACATATATGTTTTTTTGCTTACGAACAAATTTTTGCATCGGATATTGAACCACGCTCTTATCATAAGTCCACGTTGTGATAAAATATCCCGAGTAGGGCATCTCATTATCAATAAAGACCAAACTATCAATAGTAATCGATAATACATGGTCATATTTTCCATAATCTTGTATCGTCAAAGGCAGTCGGGCTTTTTCTTTGTCGATAATATATGTTTTTATATCTTCTATCTTTCTACGCTCCTGCTCCTCTTTAGTGAGAGTTGGCCGCGAATCGGCAGTTTCGTGCGTGTCGCTACTATCGAACAGATAATATTTTAGCCGGTCAAAGAATCCTTCACTCTCGGATTCGGCAGGAGTCTGCGACGAGGGAGTACCGGCAGGCACATCTTCACATGTATTATTCTTGCTTACAGAAATAATATAGCAAATCAATATCACATTGAGACCATAAGAAATAAGATTGAGCAGTTTCATAGTAATAATATCTATTAGTTTATGCAAATGTATATTTTTTTTCGTAATATTGCAATCATATAGGAATCTTAAAAAAGAGGTCATTATCTATAAATACGATGCCATATCGAAACAACGTTGCATCGGATAATCGAAACAAACAAAACCTATAAAAAATGGATACTCCTCAACTCAACGAGCATAATAAGCAAGAATATCCGCCGATGCATACGGCAGAACATATTCTCAACCGCACGATGGTCAACATGTTTGGCTGTCCCCGTTCACGCAACGCGCATATCGAGCGTAAAAAGAGTAAATGTGACTATGAATTGACTACTGAACCTACAGCCGAGCAACTCGATACTATAGAGAAGAATGTGAATGAAATAATCGCGCGATCACTACCGGTAACCATCGAATACGTATCGAGAGAGAATGTGCCGAATGAAGTCGACTTGACGAAACTCCCCGACGATGCATCGGCCACACTGCGTTTGGTACGTGTAGGCAACTACGATGTATGCGCCTGTATAGGTGCTCATGTAGAAAACACCTCTGAAATAGGTACATTCAAAATTATAAGTCACGACTACGAGCCGGGACGACTGCGTTTACGTTTCAAACTCCTGTAAAACAAAAAAAGCCACCTGAAGTGGCTTTTTATCATTGTCGGTTGGCACGCTTACGTTCCAACTCGTCGAGTATTATCTTGCGTATACGCAGATGATTGGGAGTCACTTCGAGATATTCATCTTCTTTGATATACTCGAGCGACTCCTCGAGGCTCATAACCACCGGTGGAATGATACGGGCTTTTTCATCAGCCCCCGAAGCACGCATATTGGTCAATTTTTTCGATTTTGTCACATTTACCACTATATCGCCTTCTTTGGCATTCTCACCCACTACCTGCCCGGCATATACATCTTCTTGCGGGAAAATAAAGAACCGACCACGGTCTTGTAACTTGTCGAGAGCATAAGCATACGCCGTACCTGCCTCCATTGCGATAAGCGAGCCATTGGTGCGACGATCTATATCGCCTTTCCATGGTTGATATTCGAGGAATCGGTGCGCCATAATAGCCTCACCGGCCGAGGCAGTAAGCACATTGTTGCGCAGACCGATGATACCGCGAGAGGGAATACAGAACTCTAAATGAATACGATCGCCTTGAGTATCCATCGACATCAAATCGCCTTTACGACGCGTCACCATATCAATCATTTTGCTCGAATACTCTTCGGGCACGTTAATGGTAAGTTGCTCAACCGGCTCACATTTCACACCGTCGATTTCTTTAACGATAACCTGCGGTTGCCCCACTTGCAACTCATAGCCCTCACGTCGCATTGTCTCTATGAGAATAGAGAGATGCAGAACGCCGCGACCATATACATTCCAAACATCAGACTCGGGGTCTTTTTCCACGCGCAAAGCGAGATTTCGTTCCAATTCCTTAGCCAATCGATCAGCAATGTGTCGAGACGTAACGTACTTACCATCTTTACCAAAGAAAGGCGAATCGTTATTGGTAAAAGTCATCGACATCGTAGGTTCGTCGATGGCGATACGAGGAAGGGGTTCGGGAGTAGCAAAATCGGCTATTGTATCACCGATTTCAAATCCTTCGATACCGACCAAAGCACACAATTCACCAGACTCTGCACTCTCAGCGCGCGTACGACCCATACCTTCGAATATATGAAGTTCCTTTATGCGTTGTTTCACAATAGAGCCATCGCGTTTGCACAGGGCTATATCTTGACCTTCGCGCAACATACCGCGATGTACGCGACCGATGGCTATACGACCCACATATGACGAAAAGTCGAGAGATGTAATAAGCATCTGCGAGGCACCTTCGTGGTATTCGGGAGCCGGTATATGCTCGATGATGGTATCGAGCAAGGCAGTAATATCTTCGGTAGGTTTGCGCCAGTCGGTCGACATCCAATTCTGTTTTGCAGAACCGAATATTGTAGGGAAATCGAGTTGTTCCTCAGAAGCATCGAGATTGAACATCAAATCGAAAACCATTTCATGCACCTCATCGGGGCGACAATTCTGCTTATCGACCTTATTTATCACTACGATAGGTTTCAATCCCATCTGTATAGCTTTCTGCAATACAAAACGAGTTTGAGGCATAGGACCTTCAAAGGCATCGACCAGCAACAAGCAGCCATCGGCCATATTGAGAACTCGCTCTACCTCGCCACCAAAGTCGGCGTGGCCCGGAGTATCTATGATATTTATCTTATAATCTTTATATCGTATCGATACGTTTTTGGAAAGAATAGTGATACCGCGCTCACGTTCGAGGTCGTTGTTATCGAGCATAAGTTCGCCCGTAGTCTGATTGTCGCGAAAAAGACGACCGGCCATCAACATTTTATCGACCAAAGTCGTTTTTCCATGGTCGACGTGAGCAATGATGGCAATATTTCTGATATTCTGTTTCTGCATACCTTAAAAATCTATTGATGCGTTTTTCTCAAAATTCGCGCGCAAAGGTACGATAAAAATGAATATAATTGTCGTTCAAACGCTTGTAAATATTACATCAAAGCCATTTTTTACATTAATTTTTATTTGCTTGCAGATGTGATTCAAAAAAAAATTGCAGGATACACTTGTTTATCAGAAATAAATACCTACCTTTGCAGTCTCAAAATATTTCAATAACCTAAAAAACAGTACAAGATGTATTTATCTGCTGAAAAGAAAAAAGAAATCTTTGAGAAATACGGAAAGTCCAATACTGATACTGGCTCACCCGAAGCACAGATTGCATTATTCTCATACCGTATCTCTCATTTGACTGAGCATCTCAAGTCAAATCACAAAGATTATACGACCGAAAGAGCCCTGAAAATGTTGGTTGGTAAACGTCGTCGTTTGCTCGACTACCTCATCAAAGTCGACATCACACGTTATCGTGCCATCGTAAAAGAACTCGGACTCAGAAAGTAAGTCGCAGACTTACCTTACACAACGAGGCTTCTCTGTGAGAAGCCTCGTTTGTTTTATATCAAGTAGATATATCCTCTATAATTGCAATCCGTCGAGCAACTTCATATAAAGTGTAATCGCTTCACGTATCTCGTTCTTCACGATATACTCACCGGCAGTATGTGAACGATTGGAACTTCCCGGACCAATCTTTACTGTAGTAAATGGCATCTGCGCTTGATCGGACAAGGTTGGAGAGCCAAAAGATTCGAGGCCCAAAATCGCCGCCCGTTGCATAAACGGGTGTTTTTTATCGATACGCGAAGAATTGAGTCTGAACGAACGTGGGACAATCGTACATGCAGGTATTGCGTTGCGCAACAAATCAAACGCCTCTTCGTTGCGATACAACTCGTTAGTACGTACATCGACTACAAATTCACACCTGTCGGGTATAACATTGTGCTGAGTGCCGGCCTTAATCTGTGTTACAGTAAGTTTTACCGGCCCGAGCATCTTCGAAATTTTCGGGAAAGAAAATTGGCGAAACTCCTCTATTATAGGCATTGCCTCATAAATAGCGTTGACACCTTCATTACGTGCAGCATGGCCCGACTTACCATACACCGTACAATCAAGTACCATCAAACCCTTTTCACCGACAGCCGGACACATATCGGTAGGTTCTCCTACCACACCGAATGCTATAGGCGGCAACTCTTTTAACGCAAGGGGTATCCCATTTACTCCTGAGACCTCTTCTTCGGCAGAGGCAAGAAATATAAGATTATAGGGTTGCAAACGGCTCGAAAGAGCAATAAAGACTTGCAACAACGACACCAAAGAGGCTCCGGCATCGTTACTACCCAAACCATAAATTCTATCGCCATCGTCTTTTACTTCGAAAGCATGCCCCTCCCAACCATCGACAGGGCGCACCGTATCGTGATGAGAATTGAGTAACAACGTAGGACGAGCAACCTCAAAACCCGGCGCAACAGCCCATACATTATTGACCGCACGATGAGTTTCAAAACCATTTTTTTGTAAATAATTCTCAATAATATCGGCTGTCGCTCCCTCTTCTCTACTTACCGATGGCGTAGAAATAAGGTCTTTGAGCAAGTCGAGCGCAGGATAATATAAATCATCAGTGTCAATCATATACACATATTCTCTTTAACTGCGATAAAATGATTACGCACAGGATTGGCATACATTTCGAGAATACGTTCACGCAAAAACGCCTCATCTTTATCGGGTAAATCGACCAATGCAATTCGTTCTTGCAGGTATGATTCGAAACACTTTTTGTCTTCCGCAGTATAGCGCATAGACATATTTTCTCCTCCACATAACATATCGTATGCCACATAATTTCCCGGGAACAAGCGATAATGGGCATGAATCCCTTTATCTATAATAGCGGCTACCATACCGGCCAATTCAGCACGAGGTGTATCAGGAGAGATTTTTTCGAGTTCGTCATTGATAGGATAGGCCATTGCAAAATGCACACGACCTTTGTATCCGACAATACCCGTTGCCATGTTAGCAAGATCGTCTGCCGGTTGCTTTTTATAATCGGCATTATCTCGCTTTTGTTGCATCTCTTTGGCTTTGAGATAGTCACAAGGGTCATACTCATATGAGATCGCAACAGGCACGATATTTAGCGATTTTATATTTTGCAAAAAGGTGCCATCACCGGCCAAAGCAAACATTTTGATAATACTATCCTGCGTGCGGTCGTCCGAATTTTTGGCACGACCTTCGCGTTGCGCAATCCATACCGATTGTTTCTTTTCGTTTACGGCATAGTGCATATAAGCCGATAAGCGAGCCGACACTTCGAGCATTTGCCTGCGTGGCACACTCCTATTTACAATAAAACTTTTGTTGAGCCGTACAAAATCAACAATCCAAGGATATATAAGCAGATTGTCACCTATGGCAATTTCGCATGTATCGAACCCAGCATCGAGCAAAGCCACATTGAGCAAAGCCGAATCGAGTGTAATATCGCGATGATTCGACACATAGGTATAACTTTTATCTGCAACAACATGATCAAAACCCGACATAGAAATTCCGTCGGAAGTTCTCTGTATCAATCCTTTGAGGAATGGCTGTGCTAATTTCAGTTGAAAATCATTCACAGAACGACACGACGAAAGAATTTGTATAAAAGAGTCTAAATCGGGTACTACATAAGATGCCGCTTTCTTGAATAAATCCTCACCACAAAGCCGCTGCGCGGCCTCTTTTATTTCATCGCCCTCATAAGGACGAATCGCATCAAAATTGAATTTATGATCCATGGTTCAAATTGATTTTCTTACTGACGAATTAATTACGTGACAACTCAGTCTCAATTATATCGGACATCACCTCTCTTATTTCAAGATTGGCCGCACACACTTGCTGAGGAATAAAACTTGTCGGCGTCATACCGGGAGTTGTATTCACTTCAAGTAAATAGGGAACACCCTCTACAATAATATAGTCGGCTCTGATGATACCTTTACAACCCAACAAGTCGTATATACGAGCCGTAAGACGCTGTATTTCTGCTGTCAATTCATCGGATATACGTGCCGGAGTTATTTCCTCTACTTTCGATGCGGTATACTTGGCTTCGTAATCGAAAAATTCGTTTTTACTCACCACTTCGGTAATAGGCAACACCGTAGTTCCCGACAGAGTACGGAAACAACCGCAAGAGACCTCCGTTCCCGATAAAAAAGATTCGATTATCACTTCATCGTCCTCGGCAAACGCGGCATCGATGGCTGTTTGTACTTCGGTATGGTTTTTCACTTTGGTTGTACCGAAACTCGACCCACCTTGATTGGGTTTAATAAAACAAGGTAAGCCCACAGTCGCCACAATCTCATCGGCATCAATTTTATCGGCACGAAATATTCGCATCGATTTTGCCACATTATATCCAAAACCCGACAAATAACGATTACATACATATTTATTGAACGTAATGGCGGCAGGCAAGACACCACAACACGAATACTTTACCCCTATCATTTCGAAATAACCTTGTAACAAGCCATTTTCACCAGGGGTGCCGTGTATGGT
Organism: Bacteroidales bacterium; assembly: GCA_045606385.1. GTDB lineage: Bacteria > Bacteroidota > Bacteroidia > Bacteroidales > UBA11471 > Caccoplasma. The sequence goes on from JAZURX010000057.1 coordinate 47,550, forward strand.
AATGTAAGCCAACACAAATGTTACTTTCTCGCCATTGTGTATAAACGAAAAATCGTTTTTATCAATAGTCTTTTTGGTTCCATCGGACAAATCTACTGTCCAATCGCCACGTGTAATTTCTACCGGATATACATTGTATCGCTGCGGGTCGATAAACGAGACAATACCTTGCGCACTCTTACGAGAAACAACATTCTCGGACGAGTATCCTCCATAGATTACAGCTATATTTTGTTTTGTCATTGTCGTATTATGTTGTAAAGTTATTCCATTGATTCGCGTGAACTGCTATATATACGCCACCTATCGATAAGTCGGCTCATATCATCGGGCAATTCCGAATCAAAAAACAATCGTTTTCCTGTAGTAGGGTGCGTAAAACCCAACGTTTTGGCATGAAGAGCTTGCCGAGGGCATTGCAGAAAACAATTCTGCACAAATTGCCGATATTTGGCAAATGTTGTTCCTTTAAGTATCTCATCACCCCCATATCGCGCATCATTAAACAGAGTATGACCGATGTATTTCATGTGTACACGTATCTGATGCGTACGGCCGGTTTCGAGACGACATTCGACCAATGATACATAGCCAAATTGTTCTATTGTTTTATAATGTGTTACCGCCGACTTACCTTGATCTCCATCGGGAAAAACAGTCATTTGCAGACGATCCTTAGGACTACGTCCGATATTTCCCTCGATACGTCCTTCGGTCTCTTCCATACGTCCCCACACAAGTGCTACGTATTTACGTTCCGTTGTTTTATCAAAAAATTGTTTTCCAAGTGAAGTTTTGGCTTCGGGTATTTTGGCGATAACCAATAAGCCCGAAGTGTCTTTATCAATACGATGCACCAACCCGAGACGCGGATCGGTAACATCAAAATCCTTGTCGTCACGAAAACGGTAGGCCAATGCGTTGAGCAATGTTCCTGAATAGTTTCCGTGCCCGGGGTGTACCACAAGACCGGCAGGCTTATTCACTACCAGCACATCACTGTCTTCGTACACTACATCTATAGGAATATCTTCGGGTAATATTTCATTCTCATAGGGGGGGCGATCCATTACAATCGAAATCACATCGAGCGGTTTCACCCGATAATTCGACTTTACAGGCTTCCCATTGACCAATATACAACCGGCTTCGGCTGCCTGCTGAATACGATTACGAGATACGCTTATATGCTCGACAAGCCATTTATCGACCCGCAGAAGTTCTTGTCCTTTTTCGGCGACAAGTCTGTAATGCTCGTACATCTCTCGCGAGTCACCATCATCAAATTCTATATCGTCATTATATTGTTTCTCGTCGACCATAGCAAATAGTATTAATACTCGGCATCAAAAATCTCATCGTAATGCAATGTTGTATCAACTACTGCCGTATCAGGTGCTTCGGCAATCCGCCGGGTAGGCGCATAGATACCATTTCCCACAGCCAGAGTAAGTTGCGAAGTAAGAGGTAATTTATCACCGGGCAATACCGGTAAACCCGATACCGATACGCTCAATACCAAATCTTTATACTCCGAGTTCCAATACACTATATGTGGCTTTGCAAAACCCAACCCGCTTAAAACAGCTTCGGCTTGACGATATGATAAATCGACAAGTTCGGGCATCTCTACCTTACGCGGATATAAGGAATTGATGGTAAGATATATCGAGCGACCCTCTTTTACTCTACTTCCTGCGCTTGGTACCTGATCAACTACTACACCGCCCGGTCTTCCTTCTATAAACATAGAATCAACAATGACGGCCTTCATCTTCTGCTCAGCAAGCGCCACATCGGCGGCAGTATGATACAGCCCCTCGACATCGGGGACAACCACCGATTCGCCATGTCGGGTATAACTATCGAGCCATAAAAAGGTGATGTACACGGCCGCAAAGACGGCCACTACGACCAGAAAGATATGCAACAATAAGAATTTGACACGAACACGTATTTTCACGACAGATATTTTTAGGGTAAATTATAGATTCTGCGTAAAGTACAGATATGTGGCAAAGATAGGGATTATTTCAAAGGTTTTATATGCATGATTACATATTTTTCGACAAGAATAGCATAAACACCTCATATTTTCTTAAAAAAGACGATATAGAAACACGCTTTCCTTCAAAGTGATTATCTTTGCATCTGCAAAGATAACAATTTCAGAAACGATGAATAAACAGGTATCTAATATATGGGTTATACTCAGTGCGGTGTTGCTAATACTTATCGGGTTACTTATAGGCTACGTATATTGGCAACGCAACGAAATGAAAGAGTTTAAAGAGCAAGTACAATTAGAAGCCGAACGCGAAAGACTCGAAGAGGAATACACCGCCATATCTCAAGAATACAATCTTTACAACAATCGCAAAGCTTGGCTCAATAACGACTCCCTCATACAACAACTCGATAATGAAAAATTTCGCGTGCAACATTTACTCCAAGAGTTGCGCACCCGCAAAAGTTTCAATGCCCGTACTATAGATTCTATGCAAACCGAACTGAAAACCCTGCAAGGAAACATACGTGCATATCAAAGTATTATCGACTCACTCAGTAAAGAAAACCGATTGCTACAAGCCGAGAAAGACGCTGCTCTCAATCGCTACAAAGAAGTGACACAAACCGCGACAAAATTGCAGCTCGACAATCTCGCTATGAGCATAAAAATAGAACAAGCAGCCCAACTAAACATTTCAAATTTACAAATAACCACACTCAATAAAAGGGGACGAAAAAGCAATGACAACGATAAAATCGAACGTATAAAAATAAATTTTATAATCGACCGTAATATCATAACGGTACAAGGCGATAAAGACATATACGTCTGTATAAAAAAGCCTGATGGGCTCACACTTGTCAAAGATCGCACAAACAGTTTTATATACAAGGATACAGAAAAATACTACTCGATGCATCAAATCATCGACTATACAGGAAATGAAGAAAAATTGTATTTCCAATGGAAAGTCGAAGAATATATGCCTGCAGGAGAATATATTGTAGAAATATATACCGATACACAATTGATAAAAACCGAAACCTTCATTCTCGAAGAGTAACTCTATATTTTCAAAAAAAGCGACCTCGCCACAAAAACTTCCCAAAATTTTGTGGCGAGGTTTATTTATTTTATTAAACTATTCTATATCGAGATACTAAACAAAATAGGGCATAAAAGTGTATTTTAAGTAATAATTCTATTAAACCACCATCGAATGTTTTATAGTTATTACTGAATGAAAAGGTACATTATCATTTGCTTTTTGCTACTGTGCGGATATATTTTTATCTATGCCCAAACATCGTTGTCGCTCGACTCGTGCCGAGAACTTGCACTACTCAATAATACGCAATTACAAATCGCCCGGGAACAAAATAGAATTGCCAAATTTCATCATAAAGAGGCCATTACAAGTTATTTCCCAAAAATAGATTTTATCGGGGGATATATATACAATTCGCGTGAGATATCAATTCTCGACAACCAACTGCGACACTCATTACCTCGTATAGGATCCTCCCTGGCCGAAGGTTTACGACAAATGGCAACATCTGCGCCCGAATTAGCACATTTGTTGGCGGCATTAGGCGGTATAGATATCGAAAATATACTGAATAACGCCGGGCAATCAGTAATAGATGCCCTCTCTACCGATACTCGCCATATATATGCAGGAACAATATCACTTACTCAACCACTATACCTCGGAGGTAAGATAAGAGCGTACAATAAAATTGCACAATATGCCGAAAAACTTTCAGAGAGTGAATACAATACAATTCTATATGATTTATTGTATAGAGTCGATGAATTATACTGGCAAATTGTGTCTCTTACTTACAAAAAGGGACTTGCAGAGAGCTATGCCTCTCTACTTGACACGCTGAGCCGCGACATAACCATTATGTACGAAACCGGCATTGCCACCCAAAGTGATATTCTGTCGGTAGCTGTAAAAAAGAACGAAGCGCACATCGATTTATCGCGCGTTGACAATGGGCTGAAATTGGCAAAAATGGTGCTTGCTCAAGTCTGCGGACTTCCTATCAACGATAACTATCAGTTGACTGACACTCTTCCTGACATATCGATTTTTCCACTCAAACCGCATATCGACACAAATGAAGTTTACCTTCGTCGGAGCGAATTGGAAAGTCTAATGTGGGCAGAAAAAATATACAGAATGAAACAACGCATCACACTATCGAATATGCTACCTTCGATAGCACTCTCCGGAAACTATATTATTTCCAATCCCAATATTTACAATGGATTCGAACGAGAATTCAAAAGTTCGTTCAATATCAATATCGGGTTAAGTATACCGCTGCTACATTGGGGTGAAAACATATATAAATACAAGACAGCAAAAAGAGAAACAGTCATATCTCAATTGAAAACAATCCAAGTTCAAGAAATGGTAGAGTTACAAGTAAATCAAGCATCCGAAAGTTACGACGAAGCCCTCGAACGATTGGAAACCGTGTGTAGCAACTTAAATAATGCCGATGAAAATCTGCGAAATGCGCAGATAGGCTTATCCGAGGGACTTCTCACGACAAGTAATGTATTAGAAGCCCAAACAGCTTGGCTCAAAGCCCATTCAGAACTTATTGACGCCCGTATCGATATGCAACTATGCTATACATACCTTCTAAAGGTATTAGGAGAAAATGAAATCAAATAACTAAAACAAAGAATCTCTTTATCAGAATAATATAATTAGGCAATTATATGGATAAATCTTGCAAAGAAAAAGAATTAAGCATCGGACTCGTTGTATTGATTATACTTATAATCATTATTACTCTCATAGGATTTATAACACTAAAGCCACACAACGAAACCATTCAAGGACAGATAGAAGCAACTTCCATACGCATATCGGGGAAACTACCCGGACGTATTGCCAAATATTACGTGCATGAAGGAGAACACGTGCATAGAGGAGATACGCTGGTACAAATATCCTCACCCGATGCCGAAGCTCGCCTACAGCAAGTATCGGCCATGGAAAATGTATATGCTGCCGGTAATGAAAAGGTAGATCGCGGTACTCGCAAAGAAGTCATTCAATCGACATATCAACTATGGCAACAAGCATTAGCAGCACTCAATATTGCAGAAAAGACATACCTCAGAATTCAAGTTTTATACGAAAAAGGGGTAGTATCGGAACAAAAACGAGACGAAGCCGAAGCTCAATATAATGCGGCAAGCGCTACCGAAAAGGCCGTCAAAGCGCAATATGAAATGGCTCGAGATGGTGCACAAATCGAAGATAAAGAGGCTGCTGCCGCTATGTTACAAGCCGCACAAAGTGGCGTAAACGAAGTAAAATCTATATTGGCTGATTCGTATCTCACAGCTCCCATCGATGGAGAAATATCGGAAATATTTCCACAAGTAAGCGAATTAGTTGGCACAGGCGCCCCCATTATGAACATCTTAGAACTTGACAGTATGTGGGTTACCTTCCATGTAAGAGAGGAACTGCTCAATACACTGACCATGGGTAAAAGTATACAACTACATATACCTGCTCTCGCCAATCGGACAATAGAGGCTCAAATATACTACATCAAAGATATGGGTTCATACGCAGTATGGCGAGCGACGAAAGCCACCGGAGGATATGATGCACGCACCTTTGAGATAAAAGCTCGTCCCACCTCTCGCATCGAAGGTCTTCGCCCTGGAATGTCTGCAATTATAGATAACTACGGCGTATCGAAATGAAACGTTTAAGAATTATATGTCAAGACATTCTCGTTGTTGCGATACGGGAAATACGCCGATTGATTTCCCGACGCATCTACATATTTTCTATGATTATAGTTCCTTTGTTCTGTTTCATCTTTTTTCTTTCATTGTTACACAACGGACTACCCGAACAGCTACCCACTGCTGTTGTCGACCTTGATATGAGTAAGACATCTCGTGAACTAACTCGCCAACTTACCTCATATAATATGTTGGCAATAACCGAGGAGTATCTCGATTTCGCATCGGCAAGAGAAGCCATGCAACAGGGTGAAATATTCGGATTTTTGATTATCCCCTCTGCCTTCGAGAGAGATTTATATGCAGCCAAGCAACCACAAATTGCATATTTTATTAACGAAAGTTATTTCATTCCCGGAGCACTGATATATAAAAGCCTCACCACAATGGTCACATTAGCATCAGCCTCAGTGACAGAACAATCGTTACTCTCTCACGGAGAATATGAACGTGAAATAATTGCTCAGTTGCAACCCATTGTTGTCGACATGCACCCGATAGGTAATCCTTGGATTAGTTATTCTATATACCTCAACAACAACTTTTTACCAGGCATGTTAGGATTATTAGTATTGCTTACAACTATTTTCACCATCGGCAGCGAAACAAAACAAGGTACCGGGAATAATTGGCTACAGGCCTCTCACAACAACATAATAGTTGCAACATATGCAAAGTTATTACCTCACACTATTATATTCTACATTATAGATTGCTTGTGTCTATCACTATTGTATGGTTATAACAGATTCACTATAGCAAGCGGTATTGGACCTATGCTGGCTGCCATGTTGCTGTATATAACCGCCATGCAAGGAATAGGGGTGCTTATATACTGTATATTACCATCACTACGTATAGCTCTGAGTGTAGGTTCGTTAATAGGTGTTGTATCTTTTTCTCTCGCCGGATTTTCGTTTCCCGCTGAGGCTATGTACCCCACCTTCAGACTCTGGAGCAACATAATCCCATTACGACACTATTTTCTCATATACGCAAACGAGGCTCTCAATGGTGCTCCACTATATTACAGCTATGCACATTATATAACATTAGGTATATACTCTTTACTACCTCTACCTTTTTTACCGCTACTAAAAAGGAGTATCCGCCAACAAATATATTTACCATAACATATAATAATATAGATGCGAAAACACAATATTATCAAGGTTTGGAGCGAAGAGTATCGCAGGATTTTCAGCGATACCGGAGCTTTTCTATTTCTCATTGCATTGCCCCTTGCCTATCCCATACTTTATGCACTAATATACAATCCCGAAGTGGTACACGACTCACCTATAGCTGTCGTTGACAATTCACGCACACATATAAGTAGAGAATTGTGCCGTCGCCTCGACGCATCTCCGGCAACTCACATTGTAGCATATTGTGCCAATCTCAACGAAGCAAAAGCATTAATACACAAACGTGAGTGTCTCGGAATACTTGAGATACCGTATGATTTCAATCATAAAATAGAACGAAAAGAGCAAAGCGCAGTCATATTTTACTCGGATATGAGTATTTTACTCAATTACAAAAATTACCTCACCTCACTTACCGACATCACACTCGAGATGGGGAAAGAATTACAAAGTCACTCCCTGACAAGTGCTACCGACAAACAGATAGCCATGGAAACAGTCCCCATACCACACTATTCCATAGCACTATACAACCCTTGTGAAGGCTTTGCCTCGTTTCTCATGCCCGCATTGCTTATTATCATCTTACAGCAAAGTCTGCTTTTAGGTATTGGGTTACTGTCCGGTGGAGACAACGAGCGCAACATTACCCCTCAGAGACATAATATAACTATATCGGTACTAGGAAAGGGAGCAAGTTATCTCAGTCTTTATATAATCATTATGGTGTACGTTACACATTTTATTCCTTGGATATTTCACTATCCGCAGTGGGGTAATCAATGGGAAATTTATATGTTTTTACTGCCATTTTTATTGGCCTCGATATATATGGCCATGACCATTGGCAACATAGTACGTGAGCGTGAAAGCGTATTCTTGATTGTCGTATTTACCTCTATGATATTCTTATTTATCAGTGGAGTGACATGGCCATATGATCGCATGCCGACAATATGGAGAATAGTCGGCGCATTCGTCCCCTCGACGTGGGGAGTAGAAGGATTTCTACGAATGAGCACCGATGCAGCCTCTTTATATGATGTAAAAACCGAATATCTCGCCCTATGGTCGCTCGCAATTGTATACCTACTCTCTGCCGTAAGTATACAACGATATATGGACAACAAAGATCGGCACGATACAAACAGACAAAACAGAAGTCCTGATCTGTTAAAAGATTAAATAATAAGAGAACTGAATATTAAGATTTCTCTATATGGCTATATCACAATGGGTAGGATACTACTGCTCCGAGATTTTTATACCTACATCGGTAACACCCATGAGACAATACTCGCGCATACCTTGTTGTATTGCTATATGCCACGTTCCCGAGCGAGGAAATCGATAACCGATTTTATAAGGTATTCGTTGTTGCATCGATGCTCCTATGCCGGTACCATACCAACGCCCATACTCATCGGCCAATTGACAATTGACAGTATCGACGACAGATACACCATCAGATGAAACAAGTGTAAGAAACAGCCACAGATTGCTATAATCATAATCATCGGTATAACGCAATCCGACCGATATATCATATCGCGCGATGGTATCGACCACCTGCACCGGTATGACTATAAGCGAATCGGCATACCACCCATTAGCAGGTATATGCCGATACCGCTGCAAATTATTGCTATCGATGCTACATGCCACAAATAGCAACGCCGAAACAAGGGATAGGAAAATGCTATTCGCCTTTATCGGGCATCTGCTTGTTCTGTGCATTATCTCCATTCTTTTGATTGCGGCGATTGCCACGATGATTGTTACGACGATTATCGAATCTACGATTATTTCGTTGATTACCCGCAGACGCATGCGACTCTTGCGACAATTGTTGAGTTTGCGACTCTTGCACATTATTCTCTTGGGGAGCCTGCGTGCGCTGCTCCGAACGATGCCGCTGCTTACGTCGATTACCCCCGTTATTTTGTTGACGGTTTTTCTTATCAAAACGAGTAAGACTATCTTGTCCCACCACATCTTCGAATTCTTTACGTACCGGAACCTCATCACCGACAAGTGCCAACGTATCGGGTTTTATACCTCTCTTATTGAGCGCAATCACTTCAAAAGCACGCGAAGCATCGATAGTTACGAGATTTGCGGCCACATCTTTCGACGATGAATAGGTAATCAATCGTTTGAAAATATCGGTTTTGAAATGGAAGAAAGTACCCTCCATGGTTTCAAGTTCTATCTCACGTGAAGGGAGACGTTTTACCCCTTCAACATAGGCATCAACCTCGAAATTGAGACAGCATTTCAGTTTTGCACACTGCCCGGCCAATTTTTGAGGGTTGAGCGATATATCTTGATAACGGGCCGCACTGGTAGCTACAGAGACAAAATTGGTCATCCACGACGAGCAACACAACTGACGTCCGCATGGACCTATACCGCCGATACGTCCGGCCTCTTGGCGAGCTCCGATTTGTTTCATTTCGATACGTACGCGGAACACTTCGGCAAGGACTTTGATTAATTGGCGGAAATCAACACGATCATCGGCTATATAGTAGAAAATGGCTTTATTTCCATCACCTTGATACTCTACATCACCGATTTTCATATTGAGATTGAGCTCCTCGGCAATCTTACGAGCGCGCAACATAGTAGAATGTTCTCGCGCCTTTGCTTCTTTATATTTTTCGAGATCGTTGGGTTTGGCCTTACGATATACTCGTTTCAGATCGGGATTATCAATACGAACCCCATTTTTCTTCATCTGCAACAATACAAGACGTCCGGTAAGTGTTACCACACCTATATCGTGTCCGGGATTACCCTCAACAGCCACGACATCGCCCTTCTCGAGACGAAGATGTACCGAGTTTTTATAATATCCCTTACGGGTATTTTTGAATTGCACTTCCACCATTTCAGTATCGTCGTGCGACTCGGGTATATCCGAAAGCCAATCATAACAACCGAGTTTTCCTCCGCATTGTGCTCTCACATCCGACGACAAATCGAGCGAAAGTTGTTCCGATGCAGAAGTATTATCTATAATATCGGGTTGCTTGTTGTCCATAGTTATTACCTTTCATATAATCGGTACACGGAAACCTCAAAACGGTTTCCGTGACGATATATAAGTTTGTAAAATAATCCTTACTTGGCAAAACTTACAGCGCGTGTCTCGCGAATTACGGTAATTTTCACCTGTCCGGGATATGTCATCTCGTCTTGAATACGTTTTGCTATTTCGGCCGACAATGTTTCTATTTCAGAATCATCAATCTTATCGGCACCTACAATCACGCGCAATTCTCGTCCTGCTTGTATCGCATAAGTTTTGAGCACACCGGGATATGAAAGGGCGAGTTGCTCGAGGTCATTAAGACGTTTGATATATGCCTCTACTATTTCGCGACGCGCACCGGGACGCGCACCCGAAATGGCATCGCACACTTGCACAATAGGAGCAATAAGACTCGACATTTCAGTCTCGTCGTGGTGCGCGCCGATAGCATTGCAAATCTCAGGCTTTTCTTTGTATTTCTCAGCCAATTTCATACCGAGCAATGCGTGCGGCAATTCAGGCTCATCGTCGGGCACTTTGCCAATATCATGAAGCAAACCTGCACGTTTAGCCTTCTTGGGGTTGAGACCCAACTCCGATGCCATGATGGCACAAAGGTTGGCTGTTTCTCGCGAGTGTTGCAAAAGGTTTTGGCCATATGAGGAACGATATTTCATCTTTCCGACGAGACGGATGAGTTCGGGGTGGAGACCATGTATACCAAGGTCTATCGTAGTACGCTTACCTGTTTCAATGATTTCATCTTCAACTTGTTTACGCACTTTAGCCACCACCTCTTCGATACGGGCGGGGTGAATACGGCCATCGGTCACCAATTGATGCAGAGCGAGACGGGCAATTTCGCGGCGCACAGGGTCAAATCCCGAGAGTACAATGGCTTCGGGAGTATCATCGACAATAATTTCGATGCCGGTTGCAGCTTCAAGTGCACGAATATTACGACCCTCCCGACCAATAATGCGACCTTTTATCTCATCGCTATCAATATGGAACACAGTTACCGAATTTTCGATAGCAGTCTCTGTCGCTACGCGCTGTATTGTTTTAACCACAATACTTTTGGCCTCTTTATTGGCGGTCATACGAGCTTCGTCCATAATATCGTTAATGTACGATGCTGCTTGCGTTTTTGCCTCCTCTTTAAGAGATTCCACAAGGCGATCTTTTGCCTCTTCGGCCGAAATTCCCGAAAGATGTTCAAGTTTTTCGATTTCGGCTTTATGCAGACGTTCAAGTTCCTGTTTTTTCTTCTCTACCACGTCGACTTGTGCATCGAGATTGGCTCGAACAGCCTCTGTTTCGCTCTTTTTGCGTTGCAATTCTTGTTGCTGCTGATTGAGCTGCATTTCGCGCTGACGCACTTTGGCTTCAGCCGATTGCACTTTCGAACTACGCACAGCAAGCTGTTTTTCGAGATCGGCTTTCATTGAGATGAATTTCTCTTTTACTTCAAGCATTTTATCTCGTTTTATCGTCTCGGCTTCGGCCTTTGCCTCATTGAGGAGGGTGGTCACACGAGCGCTAAGGCGTACTTTATATACAATGACGCCTATAACCAACGCCACTACTACGCCCACCAGAATTCCGGTTGATAATGTTACAATGTCCATTTTTAGTATATTTAAGTTCAAAAAAAGCACCACATCAATATCATAAAGATACTGTTGCAGTGCGGGTTATAAGTGTCTAACAAATTCGGCTATCAATCCCGATTATTATCGGAGGTCTCTTGCAGGCATTTTTCGAGCCGATTGTTGATATGCGCTATTTTTTTTATCAATGTATCGGCATCTCTTCTACCCTTTAGGGCCAAATAGTCGTAAGCGATGTCCCAAGCCGCCAAAGCTATCATATCTTGTATATCAGACTTCGGCGATTTTTCCATCAACTTAAGATATTTTTCATATCGCTCTTTAATCTCCTCGGCGGCTCCCCGCGCAAGAGGCTCTTGAGTTTCGAGTTTATTATACTCTATTTCAAAAGGATAAGAGCGATTGGCTATTGTTATTGTAATCCGTTGTTTAGTCTGTTTATCGTCCATGTCATCTAATCGTTTAATAAAGAGATGCATTTATCGATTTCCCGCACCAACTTATCAAAACGGGCTCGTGTCGCTTCAATATCTCCATCACGAGTTACGACAACTTGCGCCGTTTTCAGACTTTGATATTTCTTTTGCAATTGGCTCATGTCTTCTTGCAAACGGGTTATAACATTTTCTTTGTCCCGCAATTCTGCTTCGAGAATTTTACAATGTTCCGACAATACTGCATGGCGCTTTATCAGTTCTGCCACATACTCATCCAAAATTGCGATTGTATCTGTACTTTGCACCATTTTATATCAAAATCTATACAAATATAGCAACTCTCTACGAATTGAGCAATACATCGCCTTATTTTTCTATTTTTTTCTGATTAATTTTCTTTATTTTCACATTTTATACACAGATTATATTTATCTTTGCATTAACTTACAACTAGAGATACAAAGCTAACTATGATTTAATTTTCAGGCAATTATAGATATATTGCAATCTCTATTACATAACAAGACGATCTTTTTTTTGAGGAAGGAGAGGAATCGGCTTTCATATAAAATTATAAACTTAAAACATAGTCCTATGAAATTTTCCAAAAATTCCATTCGAATTATCACTTGCGCCGCATTTGGTCTTGCCATACTATCATGTGGTAATAACACGCAAAATCGCGGAGAACTTACCCGCGAGTACAGCGTAATGACAATAGAACCTTCTGCAATGGAATGGTATAGCCACTACCCTGCCACAATCAAAGGGAAACAAGACATAGCCATACGCCCCAATGTAAGCGGATTTATTACCGAATTATGTGTCGACGAAGGATCTATTGTAAAATCGGGACAAGTATTATTTGTCATTGATACCATTCCCTACAAAGCCGCATTAAAAGTCGCAGAGGCCAATGTTGAAGTAGCAAAGGCTGGCACCGAAACCGCCCGCCTTACCGCAGAAAACAAAAAGGAACTCTACAACAAAGGCATCGTAAGCGAATATGACATGCAACTTGCCGCCAACGCATACGCACAAGCGCAAGCGCAATTAGCACAAGCCGAAGCTCAACTTGTAAATGCCCGCAACAACGACTCATATACCCGCGTTACCAGCCCGCTAAATGGTATTGTGGGAGAAATACCATTCCGCGTGGGTAGTCTCGTAGCCCCCTCATCGACAACTCCTCTCACCACCGTATCAGATAACTCAGAGATGTATGTATATTTCTCCATGAACGAACGTCAGATATTAGAACTTGCCGGTCAATACGGATCCGACCAATTCTTAAAAAATCTGCCCGCCGTATCTTTGAAACTTGCCGACGGATCTATATATCCCTTACAAGGCAAAATAGAGACAGTAAGTGGCATTATCGACACACAGACAGGCTCTTCTACATTACGTGCCACTTTCAAAAACCCCAACCGACTGTTACGTAGTGGAGGTAGTGGAGTAATTATGATTCCCATGAAAAACGAGACTGCACTGCTTGTCCCTCAAAAAGCAACATTTGAGGTACAGGATAAAAAATTTGTCTATGTAGTGAACGACGACATGACCATTCGCACCACCGAAATCGAAGTATCTCCCATCGACAACGGCAAAGAGTATATGGCTATTTCTGGTATAGCAGCCGGCGACCGTATAGTAACCGAAGGCATCAACTCACTGCATGACGGAATGAGCATAAAAATCGCCCAATAATATTTACGGGAAAACACATACTATAAAATCGTCCTCCATATAATTAAGTAAAAGGATATGAAATTAGACAGATTTATAAACCGTCCGGTGCTCTCGACCGTAATTTCTATATTTATGGTCATACTGGGTATTTTGGGGTTGGTATCCATTCCTATCACACAATATCCCGACATCGCACCGCCTACAATACAAGTATCGACAACATATACCGGTGCCAACGCACAGACAGTATTGAATAGTGTCATTGCTCCTCTTGAAGAATCAATCAATGGAGTGGAAGACATGATGTACATGACCTCACAAGCCACCAATACCGGTAAAGCCACTATCACTATATACTTCAAGCAAGGGACCGACCCCGACATGGCTGCAGTAAACGTCCAAAACCGAGTAACCAAAGCACAAGGTCTGCTCCCTGCCGAAGTAACACAAGTGGGTGTTGTAACCCAAAAACGCCAAACCAGTATGTTAATGGTGTTTGCATTATACAGTGAAAACAATAGTCATGACTTGGAATTTCTCGAAAACTATGCAAAGATCAATGTTCTCCCCCAAATACAACGTGTGCCGGGTGTGGGCGACGCCAATGTCATGGCAGCCGACTACTCTATGCGTATATGGCTCAAGCCCGATGTGATGGCTCAATACGGCTTGATACCGACCGATATATCGGGAATACTTGCCGAGCAAAATATTGAAGCGGCACCGGGACAATTTGGAGATCAAGGCAAGCAATCGTTTCAGTACGTACTGACATACAAAGGGCGCTTGCAGACTCCCGAAGAGTTTGGCGATATGATAATCAAAGCCACCGATGATGGAAAAATTCTATATCTCAAAGATATTGCCGACATAGAGTTGGGGCGTCTCACATATGGTTTCAAGAACTTTGTCAACGGCAAAAATGCCGTTGCTACCATGGTGTATCAGACAGCAGGCTCTAATGCGACTGCCATTATTCAAGAAATTCAAGCCCTACTCAAAGATATAGAGAAAGAACTCCCTGCCGGTATCGCCATCGAAGAGACAATGAGTGCCAACGATTTCTTGTTTGCCTCTATATACGAGGTGATAAAAACCCTTATCGAAGCATTTATCTTGGTATTCTTGGTAGTGTACATATTCTTACAAGATATGCGTTCTACACTTATACCTGCCATTGCCATTCCTGTGTCGCTCATCGGAACATTCTTTGCTCTATTGCTTATAGGATTCTCTCTCAACCTTCTGACGCTCTGTGCCTTGGTACTCGCCATCGCGATAGTGGTCGACGACGCGATAGTGGTCGTCGAGGGGGTACATGCCAAACTCGACCAAGGGTATAAATCGGCTCGAAAAGCTTCGATCGATGCCATGGGAGAGTTGTCGGGAGCTATTCTCTCCATCACCCTTGTGATGATGTCGGTATTTATCCCCGTGAGTTTCATGACCGGCACCTCCGGTACATTCTATCGTCAATTTGGTATCACCATGGCTATTGCCATCGGATTCTCGGCCATAAACGCTCTCACATTGAGCCCGGCATTATGTGCCATACTACTGAAACCCCACCAAAGTCACGAAGGGAAAAAACCTTCGTTAGCAAGCCGTTTCCACGCATCGTTCAATGCCGCTTACGGAGCTTTGCTCAACAAGTACAAAGGTGGCGTAACATTCTTTGTTCGACACAAGAAAATATCCTTTGTCACTGTCATAGCCGGTATCGTATTGATGGTATACTTGATGAACATAACTCCCACAGGACTTATTCCCAATGAAGACACCGGGACCATCATGGCCACAGTCGACATGCAACCGGGAACTTCTCAAGAACGCACAGAAGAGATTATGGCCGAAATCGACAAAATCATACGTTCGCATCCTGCTGTTAAAAGTAGTACAGAAATTGTCGGATTCAGCTTTATCGGAGGTCAAGGAAACACTTACGGCTCATACATTGTAAAATTGAAACCGTGGGACGAACGAACAGAGAAAGGCATGGATGTAAACTCAGCCATCGGAGCTATATACACTCAATGCGCCACACAGATAAAAGACGCACGTGTACTTTGTTTTGCTCCGCCTATGATTCCCGGATACAGTATCAGTAACGGTTTCGAGCTCAACCTTCAAGATAAAACCGGTGGTTCGCTCGATAATTTCTACTCCATCACGCAAGAGTTTCTTGCCGAGTTGCAGAAACGGCCCGAAATTGCCATGGCATCAACCACTTTCAATCCATCATTTCCTCAATATCTTGTAGACGTAGATGTTGCCAAATGTAAACAAGCCGGCATCAGCCCGCGCGATGTACTAGGAGCCTTGCAAGGGTATTTGGGAGGTCTTTATGCATCGAACTTCAATCGTTTCGGTAAACTCTATCGTGTAATGATACAAGCCGAGCCCGATGCCCGCATCAACCCCGAGAGTCTCAATAATATAAAAATACGCAACGGCGGAGAGATGGCCCCCATTACCTCATTTATCACATTAAAAAAGGTATATGGCCCTGATAATATCAAACGTTTCAATATGTTTACGGCCATCACCATCAATGGTAATCCTGCAGACGGATATAGTTCGGGTGAAGCCATCAAGGCTATCGAAGAGGTCGCAGCAACCACATTGCCCGTCGGATACAGCTATGAATTCTCGGGTATGACACGTGAGGAGCAAAGTTCGAGCAGTGGTACCACTGCCATCATTTTTGCTCTCTGTTTGGTGTTTGTATATTTACTATTAAGTGCCCAATACGAAAGTTACATATTACCTCTATCAGTAATTCTTTCTATACCTTTCGGACTTGCTGGAAGTTTTATTTTCGCACTCATTATGGGTGTAGAAAACAATATATACCTTCAAATCGCACTTATCATGCTTATCGGTCTGCTGGCCAAGAATGCCATTCTTATCGTAGAGTTTGCTCTCGAACGACGTCGTACCGGTATGCCCATCATCAATGCCGCCATCAGCGGTGCAGCAGCTCGTCTGCGTCCTATCCTCATGACCTCGCTTGCTATGGTTATCGGTTTGTTACCAATGATGTTTGCACATGGTGTAGGAGCCAATGGTAACAGCACTCTCGGCTCGGGAGCTGTCGGCGGTATGCTCATAGGTATGATATGCCAGATATTCATTGTGCCGGCATTGTTCGTCGTATTCCAAATAATACAAGAAAAAATCAGTCCGTTGAAATGGGACGACCTCAACAACAAAGATATTATTGCGGAAATCGAACAATATGCCAAAAACAAATAGTGACCACCCCGTAAAACAATACGTATGAAACGAATTTATTTATATATATTATGTGCTCTGGCATTGACCATTTCGCTCAACAGTTGCCACATATATCGAAAATACCAACGTCCCGACGTCGATACACAAGGAATGTTTCGAGATACCGTTTCGCTTAGCGACACCCTTGCCGCCGATGACAAAAATCTCGGCAATATTCCTTGGGAAGAGCTATTTACAGACCCGGCTCTGCAAGAGTTGATAAAAGCCGGGCTGGAAAAGAACTGTGACCTGCAGAGTGCCATGTTACAGGTCGAAACAGCACAAGCCAACTTCAAAGCCGCACGTCTGGCATTCCTACCCTCATTTACCCTTACACCACAAGGCAACATATCGAGTTTCGATGGCAGTAAAGCTGTATCGACATATAATGTACCTATAGCCGCAAGCTGGGAAATAGACCTTTTCGGTCGTCTGCTCAACTCTAAGCGCAACGCCAAAACAGCCGTCATGCAGACCAAAGCATATACACAAGCCGTACGCACACAGATTATATCGGCTATTGCCAACGGATACTACACATTGCTTATGCTCGACAAGCAATTGGCTATTACCGAAGAGACTTCGAAACTATGGGCACAAAGCGTGGAAACCATGCGCTCAATGAAACAAGCCGGAATGCTCAACGAAGCTGCAGTAGTGCAAGGCGAAGCAAACAGCTATATGATTGCAGCATCGATACCAGCATTGCGTCGTCAGATACGCGAGACAGAAAATGCACTATCGGCGTTGCTTTACCAAGCCCCGCAAGCCATCAAACGAGGCACATTCGAAGCACAATCACTTCCAAACATTCTCCATGCAGGCATTCCTGTAGAGATGTTGACAAACCGTCCTGATGTTCAAGCGGCCGAACACTCGCTGGCATCGGCCTATTACAACACCAATATCGCACGCTCGGCACTCTACCCCAATTTAGTTATATCCGGCTCGGCAGGCTGGACCAACTCGGGCGGAGGTGCTATCGTGAACCCCGGAAAAATACTCCTCTCGGCTGCCGCATCACTTGTACAGCCCATATTCAATCGTGGCAGTAATCTAGCGCGTCTCAAAGCCTCCAAAGCGCAACAAGAGATTGCCGCCATACAATTCCAACAGACCATACTCAATGCCGGAAAAGAGGTAAGCAATGCCTTATACCAATATCAATCATACAAGGAGTCGCACGAACAACGAATACACCAAGTTGCTTCACTCGAAAAAGCCGTTGAGTACACAGAATCGCTCATGAAGCTCGGCACTTCGACATACCTCGAAGTACTTACAGCACAACAATCTCTTCTCAATGCGCAATTATCGGAAATTACCGACAACTACCAATGCATGATAGCTGTTGTAACCCTTTACCACGCATTGGGCGGTGGCCGAGAAATTGAGCAATCAACCAAATAAACGATTAAAAAAGAACACTATGATCAGTCCATTAGCATACGTAGACCCCAAGGCCGTTATAGGACAGAATGTCACCATACATCCATTTTCGTATATCGACAAAGATGTAGTCATCGGAGACAATTGCGAAATAAAACCATACGCAAGCATTCTTGCCGGTACTACCATGGGCCAGAACAATCGTATATTTCAAGGCGCGATAGTCGGTGCCGAGCCGCAAGATTTTCGCTACAAAGGCGAACCCACAAAGTTGGTTATTGGCAACAACAATACGATACGCGAATACGTTGTCATAAATCGCGCAACATCGACCGAAGGTTCTACTCGCATCGGAGATAGGAACTTCATACTCAAAGGCACCCGTATCGGACACGATTGCATCATCGACGATGACTGCGTATTGGGCATCGATTGCGACCTTGCCGGAGACTGCCACATACATAGCAAAGCGATACTTGCCGGCCGTGTGATTATTAAAGAAAATTGCCGTGTCGGAAGTTATGCACTGATAAAAAGCGGCAGCCGTGCCGGTAAAGACATTCCTCCCTACATTCTTGCATCGCACAACCCCATACAATACTCGGGTATCAACGCATTCATCCTTCGCAAAGTGGGCGTAAGCGATGAAAAAATCGGAAATATAGCACTTGCTTACCGCCAGATATATTCTTCGGGCACGAGTCTCGAAAATGGCGTACTACGCATCAAAGAGGTGGTAGCGCCAAGTGCCGAAATCGATTACATCTTAAAATTTATAGAGGGCTCTACAAAAGGTATCATTGCTACTTACGGCGAAGAAAACCTCTGATAAACATATGTAAAAAGCAAGGCTGCTCGGCGATATAGTCGAGTAGCCTTGTTTTTTGGCATACCGCAGCCATCATTTTACAAAAAAAGCCATAGTCATTAAACTTCGGCACGATAATCTTATCTAAATAATAAACATTATAAATCTCATTGAATCATGAAAAAAATTTTTTTAACCATTGTCCTAATGAGTAGTTGCATGGCACTCATGGCACAAAAGCCTCAAAACAATGATAGAAAACAAGGCGAACACAAACGTGTCACCCCAGAAATGATTGCTCAGCAAAAGACCGAGAAGATGCGAGAGACAGTAGTTCTCACCGACGAGCAAACAGATAAATTATACAAAATAAATTTGGCCGAAGCAAAAGAGATGCTACAATTTATGCGTCAATTCCATCGCAAGGGTCAAGGCGGAGACCGTGACCGACGCCCCGAGGGAACAAGACCTCAATCTGCCGATAAGGGAAAGATAAGCAGAGAGCAAATGCATAAAAATAACGATGAGAGAGAAAAAGAGGTAAAAGCAGTTATGGGCGACGAAAAATATGCCAAATGGCAACCTGTGGAAAAGGAGTGGAAAAAAGAGTTACGCAAAGTACACCACCGCTCCGGTCGCCCCTCTCCATCACGACACACCATTCAATAGGTTATAAATATGTGTGTACAACTCCCGATAGGCATGTGTCATCCGCACTCCTATCGGGAATTTTTATGATTATTTGTCAGCGAAAAAGAATTTGAGAAATCAAGGGAGACACACAAGGAGTCTCTCCGACTTACTAAGTAGAAAGTATTTTTTATATAAGAAATACAAACTACGGCACATCAAAAACTTGTATAAGCTATTTTTCTATTTCGTCCTCATTGAGTTTTTCTCCAATGATGCGGGCGGCAATCTCCACATAGTCGGCACACGGTCGGCGCTTGTAATAAACTTCGGTACGATCGTTAGGAACAGGACTGTCGGCTCCACTGCCCAAGCCCAATAATTCGCGGCAGATGATAGAGCCGTTTTTCTCTTTGAATCGGGTCGCAAGTTCCTGCACAACTGTGTAGGCCCGAGTTTTTGCCTGCTTATCCGACGGATTGGCGGCAGAATATTTAAGACCCGTAAGCATAAATGCAGCACTCACTGCCCCACATACTTCACGAAGTCGCCCCATACCTCCACCCAGTGGAGCAACCAGCGTCGCTGCCAAAGTTTCTTCTATGCCATACAAGTCGGAATAAGCCAGAAATACGGCTTGTGAACAATTATAGCCACTTGTAAACAGGGTTCGTGCGCGAGTAGCGCGCTCATCTACATCTATTTTCTTCATTGCACTTACCATTGTATAGGTGTGATTCCGTGCGACACGAGATATTCGTTGGCCCGGCTGAAATGTTTATTACCAAAAAATCCACGATACGCCGACAACGGTGACGGATGTGCCGACTTTAACACCAAATGACGAGATGCATCGATAAAGGCTCCTTTGCGTTGCGCATACGCCCCCCAAAGGATAAAAACAAGATGCTCACGTTCCTGCGCCAATCGATGTATAACAGCATCGGTAAATTGCTCCCACCCCTTGT
>JAZURX010000058.1:0-14606 GCA_045606385.1 Bacteroidales bacterium
GTATCCATCGCTATGGATACCCTCTCTCATTTGAATAAATATTATTTACTCATTGTAACGATAGAAACGTATAATATCACTTAAACCATATATAATAGCCGAGATACCGAATATGATCATTATGCTGTTGATGGTATCAAATGGATTGAAAAGTGTGAGTATGCCTATTAGTATGATAATTACGGGGAATATATACACGTATAACAAAATTCTCTGTGAACGTCCGGCTCTATACAACATAATAAACTGTATAAGGCCGGCGACTGACAAAGAAATACCCAAGGCTATAGTAATAATCGCACTGAAAAATGATGGCTGTAATAGCAACCATAACCCCATAATCAATGCTCCGCATGTTGTTATTAACATGTATCCGGGTAATGGCGCCCCTTGTTTTTGTGCCGAAAAAAATCCTATCAATGAGAGAAGTGCAGGTAGAGAGAGTATTGCTCCTAATAAACTGATGATAACATTGGGAGCGAGTTGTGGATTGATTACGGTTATAACACCTAAAGTAATTATTGCCATGTTTCGAATCCATGGATTTGTAAAGATCTTTTTCATAATATATCAACTTACAATTAATGCCATATCGATGTCGGTAAAACAAAGATACGGCATTATTTGTATATAACGAGTCTTAGAATAATATTTTATCGTTCGATTTTTTGATTATATGCTTTAAGAACTTTTTCCAATTCTTCGAGTGAGATTATTTCTACGCTGCCATGTTTTACTTCGCTGGGATTTTTTATTTCTCGGTCGGGTATAGGATACCACTTATCTTGCGAAGGATCGGTACATTGAACATAGCTGATACCTTTATCGCCATTGAACTTGTCGAAATATAAGAACCATCCGTTACCACCCATGGCCGGAAATACTTCGGGTCCTTCGACTTCGATGTAAGCCGATGGTATGATAGGAGTATTTCCCTCGAAGCGTTCAATATTGGGATTGAGACTCTTTGATGTGGCGCATAGCACTGTCTTTTCTCCATTGCGTTCATCTTTGAAGTAATTGTAGTAGGTATCACCATGTTTCAGTATTGTCATATCTATAGCGGTGAAACCGGGGTCGAAATATACTGCGGGAGTTGAGAAGTTTATCCAATCTTTGGTTGTGCAATAATGGTGTATTTGTCTATTTCCTATACGCGACGACCAATACACATAGAATGTTTCGCTTTCTGAGTCGTATGTAAATTCGGGTGCCCATGCATTAGGTGCACTTGGGCGACCTTCTTTGCCATCCATTACCCATACTTTGCCGTCTTCGGTTGTTGTACCTCCGTTGGCTGCGGTCCAATGTATCAGATCTGTTGATTCCCAGTGAAATATGGCCGGATTGTCCCAACCCCATGTGTGGATAAGATGGAATTTGCTCTCTCCGTTGTGGGTTACTCGATGCATATAGGGGTCTCTCAACCATATTTTTTCATCGTATGCACAAAATATCGGTCGGCTTTCATTTATGTCTATCCATTTTTTGCCATCAAAACTGTACGCGTAAAATAGATGTTGATCGCTTGCTTTGAAGTAAGACATGAGATATACACTGTCCTGTGCCACGACTATAGGCATAGGTTGTCGTTCTGGAATTATTTCTGTCTGATATTCGCTTACCGGAGTATATGTGCAGTTTCTCAACCCTGCATCGGCATATTGTCCGCCCCAGTTTTGGTATGTATGCATAGCGATTATATTGTCGCTATTGGGTTTAATGGTTGCCAGCGCGTCATTGCTTATGGGTTGCGTGCAATACGCGGATGTCCAACCCTTGGTCTCAAAAGCTTTTACTCCATTTATATATACTTCGCAGTCATCGTCGTGGTGTATCCATAAATGAAGTGATTTAATTTCTTCTTCGCTTAAATCACCGATACTGAAATGTCGGCGTATATAGATTTCTTTTTCATTCCAATCGGTTCTGATATGCGCATTTGGTGGATTATTACCACCAAATCCTGCAACTCCCTTCTTCCATGATGAGTCATCATAGGTGGGGGTATACCAATTATTATCGGGCTTTTCGGTAGTGTAGTTCCATATCTCATCAGGCGACGTGTCTGCCGCAGGTAAAACAATATTTAGGTGGGTACGATAGTTGATTGTCTGTTCTATACCTTCTTTTACCGAGGCCATATATGCAGGGTCTATCTTTAGTATTTTTCGATCGTAGGTAAGAATTCCGTTGAGCTCGCCTTCTACGTCTGATGTTTGAGTATATATTGCACCCCAAATGCCTTTTTCTTGAAGGCTCTGTACCGCTACAGTTAGTCCATTGAATTTATCGGCGTATTTCTTCTTGTCATCAACCGAGGTGTATTCCATATCGCTCTCTTTCCATTGATGGCCGGGCACTTTCAGCGTTATTCCTCCATATTCGCCACATACAGCTACTCGCTCATTGAGCGGATTACTTTGTAATGATGGAACGGGGTAGCTGTGTTTGTCTATGATGTCACCGATTTCGAAATCGACCCACCCGCTTGCAGCATTGATAAGTCGTGTGTTATCTACCGAACATACAGCTTCTACACCGCAACGGGTGTGTTTATCATCTCCTGAAGCATATTGTCCCCAACTTTCATTGAACACTACCCATGATACAATACAGGGATGATTTTGCAACGATGCTGTTACGCGGCGGCACTCATCATAGAAATTTTCTTTTATAAATTCTTGTGTGCCGATAGTTCCATTTTCATCAAATCCCTTACTTGGCATATCTTGCCATACAAGCATACCCATGCGGTCGCAGTGGTAATACCAGCGAGCCGGTTCTACTTTTATATGTTTGCGTATGGTGTTCATACCAAGAGATTTTACAACCTCTATATCGTATTTCAAGGCTAAGTCGCTGGGGGGAGTAAGTAAACCGTCGGGCCACCAACCTTGGTCGAGAACACCGAAGTGGAATAGTGGTTTATTATTGAGAAGGAAACATGGGTGACCATCAACCATGCCTTTGCTTATTTTGCGCATACCGAAATATCCCTCTATTTCATCACATTTTTTGCCATTTTCATATAAATGAATGGTCATATCGTATAGATGGGGTGCATCGGGCGACCATAGTTGAGCGTTGGGTATAGTTATGGTGTTATTCTTGTTTACGGCTTGATTTTCGAGACGGACAATCTCTTTACCCTCTTTTGTTACAACGATTGAGGCTGAAGCGTTTGCCGATTGTGACGCTATAAGTAGAGTAATTGTTCCGTTATCGATGTTTGATGACACTTTGTATCCATCAATGTGTGATGCGTTTACCGGTTCTAACCATACAGTTTGCCATATACCCGATACCGGACTATAAAAACACCCGCCTGGCTTTGTAGTTTGTTTGCCAACAGGCTGTCCTCCTTTCTCCCCGGGATCCGATACGCAGACCTGTATCTCTTGCGCTCCTTTCTTGTGGAGTAGAGAGGTAATGTCTATTTCGAAAGGATCGTTACCTCCGGTATGTTCTCCGGCTTTTACTCCGTTGATATAGATTGTGCTTTTCCAATCTACCGCGCCAAAGTGTAGTATTATGTTTTTTCCTTTGTATGAGCGCGGAAGCGTAAATGTTCTACTATATACAAATGTTGATTGTGTATTCTCCTCAAAATTTGTATCCATGATTCCCGATAGAGCTGATTCTACAGGATAGGGTACAAGTATCTTTTGTATGAAATTCTTTTTGTTCGACTCATATTCGTGATTAACGGATTTTCTTTTGAAAAAGTCCCATGTACCATTGAGCGACAGCCATTCTTGTCTTACCATTTGAGGTCGGGGATATTCTGTCCATACATTTCCCGGGTCTATATTTTCACCCCATGTTGTCATGATAGGAGCCGATTTACGCTCCCATGTTTGTGCCGTACAATTCATATATGTGAATACGGCAAGTGTAAATAATAATTTGATATAACTCTTCATTGTATTTGATTTTTCTTGTACAAAATTAAGTAATAATATCAGTCTAAAATAGAAAAATTTACTCTAAAAATAAAAAAAATGACAGCAAATATAGCTGTCATTTCTAATATGTGGTGTATAAACGATTAAGGATTTATCTTTTTTACCGGGTCACAAGTGAGACCTACACCCAATTTTTTGAATACTTTACGGTCTATTTCGCTCAGCATGACGGTAGAGTGTACTTGGCAACCTTCGAGGTTGGGGAGTTGTGCAAGTGCTTTACGACAATTTTCGTCTTTATTGCTGAGTAGAGATAGCGCAACGAGTACTTCGTCGGTATGAAGTCGAGGGTTACGTCCGTGCAGATATTCTACTTTGGTCTTTTGTATGGGGGCAATCAGCTCTTCGGGAATTAGATTTATTTCATTGGGAATACCTGCAAGATGTTTTGTCGCATTGAGTATTAACGCGGCGCAAGGCCCTAAAAGTGAACTTGTTCTGGCTGTAATTATAGTCCCATCTTGCAACTCTATGGCGGCGGTGGCTACGCCACACTGTTCTTTTCTTTCCATAGCAGCCACGGTTGTCTTTCTATAGTCGGTGGTGAGCTTGGCCTGTTTCAGAATGAGGGCTATTTTGTTTACCTCATTCTCGTTATTCCCTTTGGCTGCAAGGTGACACAAAGCATAGTAGTAACGTCGTATCACCTCATCGTTTGCGGCCTTGCAACAAACCTCTTCGTCGCTCATACAGAATCCTATCATATTGACACCCATATCGGTCGGCGATTTATAAGGACTCTCACCATATATTCCTTCGAATAGCGCATTGAGTACAGGGAATATTTCGATATCGCGATTGTAGTTTACGGCAATCTTCCCGTACGTTTCGAGGTGGAACGGATCAATCATATTTACATCGTTCAAGTCGGCAGTTGCTGCTTCGTATGCAATGTTTACAGGGTGTTTTAGTGGTAGATTCCATACCGGGAATGTCTCAAACTTGGCATATCCGGCTTTTACTCCATGTTTATTCTCATGATAGAGCTGGCTGAGACATACAGCCATTTTTCCGCTTCCGGGACCCGGCGCTGTTACTATTACCAAAGGGCGTGTGGTTTCTACGTAGTCATTTTTGCCAAATCCTTCGTCCGAGTCTATCAAGGCTACATTGTTGGGGTATCCCTCTATGGTATAGTGTTTATACACCTTTATTCCATAATGTTCCAAACGATTACGGTAGGCATCGGCACTCGATTGTCCGTTGTAGTGAGTTATCACTACGCCGCCTACATACATTCCTACGTTTTCAAATTCGCCACGTAAGCGTAATACATCTTCATCGTATGTTATGCCCAAATCGCCTCTAATTTTGTTCTTTTCGATATCGAGAGCACTGATTACCATCAGTATCTCTGCTTCATCGCGAAGTTGCATAAGCATGCGCAACTTACTATCGGGAAGAAATCCCGGTAATACACGGCTGGCATGGTGGTCGTCAAATAACTTTCCACCAAACTCTAAGTACAATTTATCACCAAATTGAGCAATTCTTTTTTTGATCTGCTCTGATTGTATCTTGAGATACTTTTCGTTGTCAAAACCCTTTTTCATACTGAATGCAAAAGTAGTTTTTCTTCAAAATTTTTGCAACAAATATTCCAAAAAAATCTGTTCGTTATTTTGATTGTGTGTGTAATCTTTCTCCTATTGTGAAAAATCGCTGATTGTTATATCTGTGAGTATTAAGAATTTTTTAATAATGTCGATTTGTGAAAAACAATATTTGGTCTATCTTTGTCATTTATAAAAACAGGTGAAATAAAATGAGCGATAGAAAAAATATGTTATTGATTGTAAATCCTATATCGGGTACAAATTCTAAAGAAAATGTGCCGATGTGGGTCAATAATATACTCGATTCATCGCGTTTTGATATCCAAATAAAGTTTACAGAGTATGCCGGACATGCTACGGAGTTGGCGCGCGATGCCGTAAGATCTCATTGCGATTATGTAATTTCGGTTGGTGGTGATGGCACGTGTAATGAGATAGCCAAAGAGTTGATACACACCGATACGGCATTGGGTATTATACCTGTAGGTTCAGGTAATGGTTTGGCTCGCCATCTCGGAATTCCGCTCAATCCTATTCGGGCACTTAATATATTGAATGATGCCACTGTCGATACCATCGACTATTGTAAAGCCAATGAATATGTATTTTTTTGTACTTGTGGAGTCGGGTTTGATGCGTGGGTAAGTAAAAAATTTGCTGAGGATAAACATCGCGGAAAAATTACCTATATAAAAAAGGCTGTGGAAGAGTACCTTAATTATAAAAATGAGGTATATCGTATAGAAACCCCCGATGGTGTAATACATGAAAAAGCCTTTGTCGTGGCGTGTGGTAATGCTTCTCAATATGGCAATAATGCGTATATTGCACCTCGTGCAAGCCTGCATGACGGAAAAATAGATGTCACTGTTATGTTTCCTGTCACACCTATAGATGTCTTGCCGGTGGTGGTGCAACTTTTTACGAAACTTATAAGCGTAAGTCCTAACGCCAAGACGTTCGAAACAGAGCGCTTGTCGATAACACGTGAGCGCTCGGGGGTTATGCATCTCGATGGTGAACCGATAGAGATGCCAAAGCGTATCGATATTTCTTGTGTGAAAGGCGGTCTGCGGGTTTTGGTGCCACGGGTCGAACAGCACAAATCACTGATTGCTCCTATCCAATCTCTTGTTTTCGATGTCGTCGACACTATCAAGCAAGAGCTCGATATATAATTGATTTTCAACTTTATAAGACGCTCTAGTTTTTCTCTTTTTTATATTTCTTTCATACTCACTTTTATATTCGTACAAAGAGCTGTATCTTTGCACGTTCGAGATTGTTGCATACTGTTTTGTGACAAGTTTCGCAGATGAAATTATTTGTAATTATTTTATATGATGAATATTGCCGTTTTTGCCTCTCATGGCGGGTCTAATATGCAGGCGGTTATCGACGCGGTGGCCGAAGGCCGATTGGCAGCACGTGTTGTGGCTGTTATCAGTAATAATTCCGATTCGTTGGCAATGCGGCGAGCTGTCCGTGCCGACATTCCGGCTTACCATATCAGTGCAATGACGCACTCTTCACCCGAGTCGATGACCGCAAAAATGCTTGAAGTTCTCGATGAAAGTCGCACAGATATAATACTTTTGTTGGGCTATATGCGTATGCTGCCTATCGAGGTCATACATCGTTTCCGTGGTCGTATTTTCAATATTCACCCCTCTTTATTGCCTCGTCATGGAGGTAAAGGTATGTATGGTATACGTGTGCATGAGTCTGTTATTGCTTCAGACGATACCGTTACAGGAGTTACCATACATCGGGTCGACGAGGTTTACGACCGGGGTGAGATTGTGGCGCAGACCCATGTTCCGGTTCTCCCCGGTGATACCGCCAAGACTCTCGCGGAGCGTGTTCTCGAGCGTGAGCATACTTTTTTGGTTGAGACCGTCAATGCCATTCTTCGGGGGGAAATAAGTTTATGAATTTTGGGGCTAAATAACTATAATGTACTGAAATTCCTATGCGAAAGATTCTGCTTATAGTATCTTTGATGTCTGTCGTTTTTTTGATACAGGCACGTTCTCGTATAGTATGGTCTATTGGAGTCCCTGACACATCTGCTCGAGAATTGGCTCTTGGTCCGAGTGGATATGAGCGTTTCTTGGCCAATGATTTCGGATATGAAGATCGTTATTTCCTTGTAGGAAAAGACTCTGTCGACACAACTTTTCCTTATGTATTGCCCGGCCCTATTGATATGTGGGCTGGAACATCAGGTACGGCTGGTTGGCGTACTCATGTCGTCAATATTCTTTTTACGCTCGACGATATTGCATCTGCCAATGATACATTGCATATTCACATATTGGATTCATCTCCTCATCATTCGCCACTTTTTAAAGTCGATATTAATAGCTGTCAAGTATTTGAAAAACAAATTCATAACGGTGGTAGCGACTCTTCGATATATGGAAATCCGTCACATGCACATCCTATTACTCTTTCTATTCCTATTGAGTCTAATGCTTTTGTTCGTGGGGGGAACTGTATAACTTTGTCTGTAATACAAGGTTCTTGGATTCTGTTCGATTGTGTGCGTCTTACTACTGATTCCGAGACACGAATTATTGTGCCCGATAAGGTATTTATTCGTTCTGTGATCCCGGCTTGTTATGAAATCGAGCAAGAGTGTAAACGTGTGCAACCTATGCTTGTCGATGTAGAACATTTGACAGGAACTCCGTTATTATCAGTAGAGTTAGATGATACTTTGTTATTTTCGGCGCGACTCGATACCGCTCGTTATTGTTACGAAGTTCCTATGCCGGCTGTTTCAGAACCCAAGTGTAGCCGATATACGATAAGAGTTGATGGAAAGATTGTGGATAAGGGTGTGGTTCATAGAGCGCCTCGACCGTTGAATACAATGGCTCATTATGTCGATACCCGTATGGGAACTGCACATTCAAGGTGGATGATAGCTCCCGGTCCATGGATGCCGTTTGGTATGGTGAAACTCAGCCCCGATAATCAGAATATGGGGTGGCAGGCCGGTTATCAACCTTCTATCGAGAGTGTAGGATGTTTCAGCCACATACATGAATGGACAATGGCGGGACTTGGAATGCTTCCTACAAATGGTCCGTTACAAACCGTTATAGGTGATGAGAAAAACGCCGATTCGGGATATCGTTCCCGTATCGATAAATTATCTGAAAAAGCACCGCTGGGTTATTATGGGGTAAAGCTCACCGACTATGATATAGATGCCGAATTAACGGCAACTACTCGCTGTGGCTTTCAGCGATATACTTTTCCTTCGCAACGCGACAGTTCCCGTGTACTTGTCGATTTACATATCCCTTCAGAATATGATTATATGCTTTGTGATGTTGAGGTACGACAAGTAAGTGATACACGGCTCGAAGGGTATAGCCATCAGTTATCACCGAGTGTTTGGAGTGATGATGCCGATCAAGAATATACCTTGTATTTTGTGATTGAGTTTGACCGTCCGATGACCTCTATGGGAGTATGGATTGATAATAAACGATTTGATCTTTCATATCTCAAAGCCTCCCATGTGACTGATGCCGGTGTATGGTGTAATTTTGATACTCGAGAAGATTCTGTAATACAGGTTCGTACGGGAATCTCATTGGTGAGTATAGCCAACGCGTCAGAAAATTTGGTAAAAGAAATATCCGAACCTTTTGCATGGAATTTCGAGGCGGTGCAAGCATATCAATTACAAGAATGGAATCGTTTGCTGTCGCGAGTGGTAATTACCACTGACGATCGTTTCGAGAAGGTCCGATTTTATACCAATATGTATAGAGCCTTGTGCAGCCGTAATATATGGAGTGATATAAATGGTGAGTGGGTGTCGGCCGATGAGCAGGTGCGGCGAGTATCTCATGCCGACGATGTTGTGATGGGGTGTGATGCCTTTTGGAATACTTTTTGGAATCTCAATCAATTTTGGAATTTGATTACTCCCGAGTGGAGTAACCGATGGGTACGTTCACAATTAGCTATGTACGATATCAATGGTTGGTTGGCAAAAGGTCCTGCCGGTATGGAGTATATTCCTGTGATGGTGGCTGAGCATGAGATACCATTGATTGTTTCGACTTGGATGATGGGTATACGCCGATACGATGTCGATAAAGCATTTGAAGCTGTTAAAAAGATGCAGACTACCCTTGCGCAAAAAGTCTGTGGTGGTTTTGCAGGCAATCGTGATTTACAATGTTATTTACAATATCGATATGTCCCGTGTGATTTGGGACGATTTTCTAACACTCTCGAATATTCTTTCGATGATTGGTGTGTATCACAGTTGGCCGAGGCGTTGGGTCATACCGTTGATGCTGCTGTTTTTGCAGAGAGAGGTGAGTGGTGGAAAAATAGTATAAATCCGACCAATGGATATGCTCACATGAAAGATAGCAAAGGTGATTGGGTTCCCGATTTTGACCCATTTCATTCAGGCGTAAATTATCACTATGTCGAAGGAAATGCATGGCAATTGACCTGTTTTGTACCTCATGATATTCCTGGGTTGGCCGATATGATTGGTCGAGAGCGTTTTGCAGACCGATTGCAATGGGGCTTTCAATCTTCGGAATTATGGCGATATAATGCACCAAACGACCAATATTGGAATTTTCCGGTCGTACAAGGCAATCAGCAATCTATGCACTTTGCTTTTCTTTTCAATTGGTTGAAAAAGCCCTGGCTTACGCAGCATTGGAGTCGCTCTATAATCGATAGATATTACGGCTATGGAGTTGCCAATGCCTACCTTGGCGATGAAGATCAAGGGCAGATGAGTGCGTGGTTTGTTATGGCGGCATTGGGTTTGTTTCAGACCGATGGAGGTTGTCGTATCGAGCCGATATATGAAATATCAAGTCCGCTCTATCGCAAGGTAGTTATCGATTTGGGTATGAGATTTGGACGTGGCGCATCTTTCACCATCGAAGCTCGTAATGTGTCGCGTGCAAATAAATATATACAACGTGCTACACTCAATGGTAAAGAGCTCAATACCTTCTCGTTTCTCGCTTCGGAATTGCTCCGAGGAGGAACTCTTATTCTCGATATGGGCGATACTCCCAACTTTGGTTGGGGCGTAAAATAGTCGAATATTTTCTTTATTCATCTTGTCTATATAATCGATTTATTTAGTTAGTTTTTTGTGTTTCTGATATACTTATATTAAATTTGCAAAATCATTGTTGAAAACGTTTGTAATGAACGAAATAGTCATCATATTCCTTTTGATTTTGCTCAACGGTGTTTTTGCCATGGCCGAGATTTCTATCATTTCGGCACGCCGTTCGCGTCTCTCTGCCGATGCCAAGAAAGGCAGTAGAGCGGCACAGTCGGCTTTGCGTTTGGCCGAGCACCCCGATAAGTTTCTCTCCACAGTGCAGATAGGTATTACACTTATCGGCATTCTTACCGGTATATATTCGGGGGCGACGGTAGCCGACGATTTTGCCGGAAAACTTTTGGAGTGGGGAGTGCCGTATGCCTATGCGTCACCGTTGGCGCAAAGTTCTATTGTGATTGTCGTTACCTATCTTTCGATTCTTTTCGGAGAACTGGTACCGAAACGAGTTGGTATGAGTGCTGCCGAGTCGGTGGCAAAGTTTATGGCTCGCCCTATGGCGTCGCTTTCCCGTATTGCTGCTCCCTTTGTTTGGATTTTGGCACGCAGTACATCGGGAATATTTCGCTTACTCGGTATAAAGACTGCCGACAATAAAGTGACCGAAGACGAGATAAAGACCATGGTGCAGGAGGGTGCCGAAGGGGGAGAAGTACAAGAGGTGGAGCAGAATATTGTAGAGCGAGTATTCCTTATGGGCGACCTCAAAATAAATTCCCTCATGACCTATCGTGCCGATGTGGTGGCACTCGATATACGTATGTCGCGCGATGAGGTGGCGGCTGTTGTTGGAGAACATCTTTACGGTATGTATCCCGTTATCGATCGTTCATTTGATGATGTTAAAGGTGTTGTTTCGCTCAAAAGTCTTGTGTTCAATCTCGACAAGAGCGATTTCGACCTGCGTGTAATTATTACGCCGGCGGTTTTTTTTCATGAAAATATGAGTGTCTACAATGCTTTGGAGCAGATGAAGACAAATCATATAAGTCGCGCCTTGGTGTGTGACGAGTTTGGCAGTTGTCAGGGAGTGATCACTCTGCGCGATATTATGGAAGGCTTGGTGGGGAATATCGACGACCCCCAGCAAGAGTCCGACATCGTGCAACGCACCGATGGCGAAGGTTGGTTTGTCGATGGTCGTTGCTCCTTTTACGATTTCCTCGGCTATTTCGATAAAGAAGAACTTTATGAGCAGGGCAATTACAATACCGTGAGCGGGCTTTTGCTCGAACTTTTGGAGCATATTCCTTCCGTAGGCGAGACGGCTCGTTGGGGTGGATTCTTGTTCGAAATCGTCGATATGGACGGTGTCCGTATCGATAAGATATTGGTAACCCGTTTGCCCGATTCTGTCGATAATTAACGCTGTTTGGTTTTATATTTATATCAGATACCTTAAAGTTAAAATATACAATGAAAATTAATTCTCTCATTACTGCACTCTTATTTTTTGCTGTTTTGTCGGCATGTGTTCCCAATTTCGACCCCGCTGATTTGTTCGACAGCGGTATCGCTCCCGAATTGCCGCGCGAGAATATTGATGTTACCGTCGATGGTGTCACTTTCAAGATGATATATGTCAAAGGCAGTACGTTCAAAATGGGTGCCACCTCCGAACAATATTCCGACTCGTACACCGATGAGTTGCCTGTGCACAATGTTACCCTCAGCGACTACTATATAGGCGAGACAGAGGTTACGCAAGCCCTGTGGGAGGCTGTGATGGGCACTAACCCGGGGAATGAATCAAATGCGCGCTACGCGGTCAACAATGTTTCGTGGTATGATTGCCAATTGTTTGTGCGTAAATTGAGAGAAAAGACCGGTTACGATTTCGCCCTCCCTACCGAAGCGCAGTGGGAGTATGCCGCACGTGGTGGTACTCAAACATCGGGGTATAAATACCCCGGCAGTAATTACCTCGACGATGTGGCATGGTATGAAAGTAATTCTTCCAATACATCGCATCTGCCTGCTTCGAAATATCCCAATGAACTGGGAATATACGATATGGCAGGGAATATGGGGGAGTGGTGCTACGATCGATATGCAGACTATTACCCCTCCGAGGCGCAAATTAATCCGTTGGGGGTCGATACCGGTTCATATTGCATTTATCGTGGGGGTACATATACTTACGAAGCAGCGACTTGTCGTAACTCTTATCGCGATGGTGCTTTGCCCGGCGAACGTTATGGAAATATGGGGTTGCGTCTCTGCATATCGGCCCATAATCCTGTGCCCGATGTGCCCGAGAGTGACGATACAACGGTCGATGACGGCAATGTCGTGACTGTTACCGACAATCTCATACACATCAATGGGGTAGAGTATAAAATGTTTATGGTCGAGGGTGGAATATTTACCATGAATCATCCTTATATGGTGGTATCTACCGGGCCTGCGGCTTCAAAACCGCCTACTTCGCAGACGGTCACGCTGAGCAATTACCGACTGGGACAGACCGAGGTTACACAGGCATTGTGGGAGGCCGTAATGAAATACGAAGGGGTGAGTAAAGATGGTCGTAGTACCATTACACCCATGCAGGATATTTGGCTGGGCGGTGAGCCTACAAAAGAAAACGGATTGGGAGGCGAATTCCCCGTTTATAACGTGAGTTATAACGATATAGTAGAACTGTTTTTGCCGCGTCTCAATGCCATAACCGGGCGTACGTACGCATTGCCCACCGAGGCACAGTGGGAGTTTGCCGCTCGTGGTGGCGGCCATACGCTCGATTATACTTTTTCGGGCAGTAATACTGCCGATTATGTGGCATGGTATGCCGGCAACAGTGGCAGTATGACACATGTTGTATTGTCGAAAGAACCCAACGAGTTGGGATTTCACGATATGAGCGGCAATGTATCGGAGTGGTGTAGCGACTGGTACGGATACTATACCGGCACCGAAGTGACCAATCCTGCCGGCACTCGTACGGGCATTACACGTGTGTATCGAGGAGGAAGCTACGCAAGTACGGTATCGACGGGTATTGTTGTTGCGATGCCTTCCGATTATGAATTAGCACCGGAAACGCGTATGGGGGCAGAGCCCGATACCCGCGATCTTACACGAGGTTTCCGCATAGTGGAAGCTACCGCCGAGAATAATTATCCACCGTTGCCCAATAGAGACTTTACAGTCTCCGGTGTCACTTTCACGATGATTCCTGTCGAGGGCGGTACATTTACTATGGGGGCGACGAGTGAGCAGGGAAGCGATGTCTATAGTGATGAAAAACCTGCCCATCAGGTAACGCTCAGCGATTACTACATCGGTGAGACCGAGGTTACACAGGCATTGTGGGAGGCTGTAATGACTTATAGCGGAACCACAGCTACGGGAGCAACCATATTGGCTTATAGTAGTACATGGCTCGGTACTTCCCCCTCGTCGGGATATGGCTTAGGCGATAATTATCCGGCCTATCATGTGAGTTATACCGATATAGTCGATCTTTTCCTGCCGAGATTGAATTCTATAACGGGGCAAACGTTCCGTCTGCCTACCGAGGCGGAGTGGGAATACGCCGCGCGAGGAGGGAATAAGAGCAAAGGTTACAAATATGCAGGCGGCAATACCATAGGCGATGTGGCGTGGTGTATAAGCAATAGTAATTCTACAACCCACCCTGTAAAAAGTAAACAACCCAATGAACTCGGACTATACGATATGAGTGGGAATGTATGGGAATGGTGCAGTGATTGGTATGGTAGTTACAGCAGTACATCGCAGACCAATCCTACCGGTCCTGCCACGGGCTCTTACCGCGTGCTCCGCGGAGGGAGTTGGGGCGGCGATGCGGGTGGCTGCCGCGTATCGGGTCGCGACTACGGCACACCCGGCTACGGGAGCTACTACAGCGGCTTGCGCTTAGTGCTGTCAGTTCAAAAGTAGTCGCCTCACGATTGTATTATCCCCGAAATTTGTTGACGTCATTTA
>JAZURX010000059.1:0-5759 GCA_045606385.1 Bacteroidales bacterium
TTTATCTTGAATAGTCTATATTTGACAACAAATTTAATGAAAAGATTTAATATGCGATCTTAATTGCCCATATATTTTTCTCCTAACCATATAAATAGGCTATTGCCATTCTCTTTTCGAGGGCATAAACTTTCCAACACCTTTTGTCATATCCTGCTTGCCTCATAGGTATTCAATCGAAACGCTAGTGCAATAACCACTTCAAGGTTGTAGAATGTTGTACAACATGCAGGAGTAATCATGTCGCACCGTTGAGTGATTATAGGGCAGAGTGCTCCACTCTTATATATTGCTTTAATGGCGGTTCGGAGTGTCGGGGCTATCACCCCGAATAACTCCATCAATTCCATTTCAGACATCCAAATATTACCACTTGGAATATTCACTCTGCCACTTTCGCTAATTGTTACAATAGCTCGTTTCATACCTATACATTATTAAATGGCAAATCTTCCGCTAACTCTATCCTCAAACATCGATATATCGTATTCAAGTTTGGTATTGGTAACCTTTGCGTAAATCTGAGTTGTCGTAATATTCGTATGTCCGAGTATCTTGCTTACACTCTCTATCGGCATACCATAGTTCAAGGCTAACACTGCGAATGTATGCCTACTCAGGTGAAACGAAGTTCGCTTCTCAATACCGCACATTTTGGCTACCTCCTTGATGCGCTTGTTTATAGTGTCGTGGCTGCCGATGTTGAAAAGATTGTTGCTTATTCTGTATGGCTCGTATCGCTTGATAATCTGCATAGGAATATCCATCAATTTGATTTGGAACGGGACACCTGTCTTTTGTCGCTTCGATACAATCCAAGGAGAACCACCCAACATTGTGATATTCTCCGTTGTTAGGTTCTTAATATCAATGAATGATATACCCGTCCAACAGCCGAACACGAATAAATCCCTTGCCAACTCCAAATCGGGATTGTTCAATTCAACCGTTGTAAAGGCTTGCAATTCATCTTCGGTTAGAAAACCTCTCTCCTTGTGGTCGGGGTCAATCTTGTACTGGGCAAATGGGTTGCGTGCAATCTTACCGTTATAGTGAGCAGTGGTTACAATGTGCTTCAATGGTATTGAATATATCCACACTGATGATTGAGCCAATCCAACCTCATTTCTCAGATACAAGCAATAATCACGAATGAAATCTTCCGTAAGTTCATTCATAGCAATATCTGTACGCTTGTAATGTGTTTTTATAAACTCGGCAAGATATTTTCTTACGGTGAGATACTTTTGATATGTATTCAGAGAACGATCCTTGCCAACACGCTTGGCAAAGGCTTCGTTCTCCTTGTCGAATGCTCGGAGCAGAGTTTCATACTCCGTTCCGATACCCTGATAGGCATTACGTACCATTTCGGCAGTTACAAACGCTTCTCTATCCGAAATGCGCTGATAATGCTTGATGATTTGAGCCTTGATGTTATCCAAAGCCAAATTGATGTCTCTCGATTCCTTGCTTTTGCCTTTTGCTCGGTTGCCTTTCACATCCCATAGGTCTTTATGGATGCTCTGCTTGCAACTGAATTGAGCCACAGAACCGTTGATTGTCACTCGTCCCATAATGGGGACAATACCGTTTTTCTCTTTGCTTCTGTTCACGTAGAACAGCACCTTAAATGTACTTCGTATAATCTAATCTTTTTTGGGTTACAAAATTAGTTGTCAGCGAGTTATTCATTGATATGCAAACTAACGCAGAACGATGAAACGTGACGACACAAGGAAGAATCTTACTTCGTTATCGGGTAATGACTTGACAACCTTCCCTCTTCATTACCTTTCATTTCCTTGCTTTTTTTGCCATTGTTACCATTTCCAAGGTTTGCCGTTTAATGAGTTATGATTCAGTTCAAAACGCAGAAATTCGTTTTTTTTGCTACAATAGCCGTAATTTTATTGAAAAATAGATTCAGAAAACAAAGAAATAGTGCTATAATAGTAAAAATATATGTACCTTTGCGCCGCAAAATCAAAAAGATGAAAAGAGTTCAAAACCTCGAAACCGAACGGCTGTTAAGCAAACTCGACGCCAAAGTATGCAAAGCCATATACGATTATGGTCTTATCGTCGACGGTGACAAAATACTCATCGGAGTATCAGGAGGGAAAGACTCATTGGCATTGGTGGAGTTGTTGGCTCGTCGATCACGCATCTTTGCCCCTCGCTACACATTGCTTGCGGCACATATACGCATGAAAAACATAACATACAAAAGCGATAGTAATGCATTGCGCAAACATTGCTTAAATAACGGCGTAGAATATATTGAGAGAGAGACCGGATTTGATTCGTCTACAGATAAGAGGAAAACACCATGCTTTTTATGCTCATGGTACCGCCGAAAAGCGCTTTTCGATATTGCAAAAGAATATGACTGTAACAAAATAGCATTGGGGCACCACCAAGATGATATTCTCGAAACACTGCTCATGAATATGACATTCCAAGGCTCCTTTGCGACAATGCCACCGCGTCTTGACATGGACAAGTTTACGATGTGTATCATACGGCCATTGTGTCTTATTGCCGAATCGGACTTAAAATTGCTATCGCAATTTGCCCAATACCCGCAACAAGAGAAAAGTTGCCCGCATGAAAAAGAGTCTCATCGTACTATCATACACAACATACTGCAACAAATAGAAGATATCAATCCGCAAATGCGCGGACATTTATGGAACAGTATGAGTCATATACAAGAAGAATATTTACCCCGGCTTATCAAACAAGAATAATATATGCAAGGATTTTATACTATTCTACTGCTTATTGTATCGAATGTTTTTATGACTTTCGCATGGTATGGCCACTTAAAATTGCGCGAGTTCAAATTTTTCGAAAATTGGGCACTTTGGGCAATTATTTTATTCAGTTGGGGCATAGCACTTTTTGAATATTGTTTCCAAGTACCGGCCAATCGCATCGGGTTTCACGAGAACGGAGGGCCATTCACACTTGTACAACTCAAAGTATTACAAGAGGTCATCACACTTACTGTTTTTGCCGTATTTTCATCTGTTGCGTTCCACAACGAGTCGCTACAATGGAATCATCTTGCAGCGGCTGTATGCCTTATATTAGCTGTTTATTTTGTTTTTATGAAATAACGCAGATTTCACATCATTTTCAAAAAAATAGTCGTATATTTAAATAATTACCATTTACAAACTAAAAAACCATGAAATTAAGATTTTTACTTCTATCGCTCGGTTTACTTCCGATATACTTATCGGCACAAGTAAATATCAAAGAGGTCGGAGGCTGGTTCGAATCGGCTTATGTCACATTTGATTTAGTATCCGATGCCACATCGTATAATGTGTATTGTAAGTCCGTCAAAGGCGAGTACAAAAAACTCGACGATGAGCTTGTTCGCGACTACGGAAGTTACGGACGTGCCGATGCCATAGGTATAACCGCCGGCGAATACATTCTGAAAGTTGTTCCTGTAATGAACGATGGAATAGAAATGAGTGCAGAAGCGACAGAATCGTCGATAGTTACAGTAAAGGCTCACGACCGTGGCGGATTCGCGCACTTCAATCATAATGGCGGAGTGGGCGCATACAAAGACGATGGAACTCTCAAGTCGGGTGCCCGTGTTTTTTATATTACTTCCCAAACTGCTAAAACTATAAGTTGCGATATTACCGTCGACAGCAAAGGCAAAACTACGACATACACAGGATTTCAAAATATTATCGATGGTTATCAAAAGGGGTATGACACCACCCCTATCACTTTCCGTATTATCGGCACAATAGAAGACACCGATATGGATAAATTATCCAGTTCGTCGGAAGGGTTGCAAATCAAAGGCAAAAATGCGCACTCGACCTTGAATATCACTATCGAAGGCGTAGGTAACGATGCCGCGATTAGAGGTTTCGGTATATTATGTCGCAATGCCAAAAGTGTCGAATTACGCAATTTCGGCATCTATCTTTGCATGGACGACTGCGTATCGCTCGATACCGACAACAGCCATTGCTGGATACACAACCTCGACCTTTTCTATGGCAAAACCGGCGGAGACAGCGACCAAGCCAAAGGGGACGGTATGCTCGATGTAAAAGGAGACTCTCAATACATTACATTCTCATACAACCACTTTTGGGACGCTGGCAAGTCATCGCTATGCGGTATGACCTCGGAAAGCGGCCCCAATTACATAACTTATCACCATAACTGGTTTGACCACAGCGACAGCCGTCACCCGCGTGTTCGTACCATGACAGTACACGTATATAACAATTATTTCGATGGCGTTGCCAAGTATGGTGTAGGCTCAACAACCGGTTCGAGCGTCTTTGTCGAAAGCAATTACTATCGTAATACCAATCACCCGATGATGATTTCGCTACAAGGCACAGACATTTCAGGTGATAGCGACGGTAAAGGCACATTTTCGGGTGAAAATGGCGGTATAATCAAATCGTATGGCAACATATTCGCTGAGAAATCTTCAAATTTCAAATATGTTACATACCAACAAAATAGTGTGGAATTTGACGCATACGAAGCAACGACTCGAGATGAGCAAGTACCCTCAACAGTTACAGCAAAAGCAGGTGGCGGAACATACAATAATTTCGACACCAACAATACGCTTATGTACGCATGTACACCCGATAATGCCGCCGACATACCTACCATTCTTACAGGGGTATATGGCGCAGGACGTATGCAACATGGGGACTTCAGTTGGACATTCGACAATGCAACAGAAGACAGCAACTACGAAGTAATAACCGAACTGAAAAACGCCATAACCACACATCAATCTGCATTTGTCGGATTCTTTACCGATAGCGATGGAGCAGGAGAAGGTGGCAGTGATGATGGTAATGGAAGTAATGATAATGGCGATGGCGACAATACAGAAGGTAGCGATGGCGAAATAGTTGCACCTGCAGGAGGCTATGAGTGTCATTTTACCGGACGCGTTCCCTCAAACAATTTCTATAACATCAGTGGCAATTATTCCAATAGCAAAGGTATTGCAACTGTCAATGGCGTTACTTACCATGATTGCTTGAAAATAGAATCTGCCACATCTATATCATTTACTATCGGAGAAGAGATGACTCTTATGCTTATTTTTGCCGAAGGTTCGACCCCCAACATCAAGATTGATGGAGATAAAATAGTATCCACTTCGGGTAACACTATTACTTATACTGTAGGCGCCGGTACGCATACCATAACCAAGGCCGATTCGCATAATCTATTCTATATCAACCTTACAGGTGCAAGCAGTGCCATCAAAGAGATAAACAATGATGGACGAGATAATACGATTTACGATTTACATGGTCGAGTTGTAACTCAACCTCAACCGGGGCATATTTACATACAAAAAGGTCGTAAATTTATCTCAAGATAAACGATTACGTCAGTTCGGGATAATAAAGTTGTCTAAAAAGTTGGTAATCTGAGATATATCTTGTATCTTTATATGTGATTTCCAGTTACTTATAAAGTTTTATACAAGGATACACTCATGATTACCAACAACAAAATTATAGAAATTTTCTGTGCTACGGATGAATTTAGCAAGAAATATGAAGAAGAAATTGAAAATATGCCTCTTCTGAGTCCCGAGGGCAAGGTCCGCCGGAGGCGTGCGGCGAGTATGTCCGATAGCGAGATTATGACGATTCTCATCATGTTCCATTTTGGCACTTTTGACAATTTCAAGCATTACTACCTGCATTTCATCAAGCTTCATCTAAAGAGTG
>JAZURX010000060.1:0-17614 GCA_045606385.1 Bacteroidales bacterium
ATCGTGTCGGCATAGAATGAGAAATTGGCTTCTTCGATTTCTCCCATCCACAAATTTCCGCCATTGGATGCGGCATGGTTTACTATAATCTTATTATATGCATTTTCACCGAAATCTACATCTTTGAACAAGAGAACGGTACCGTTTTTGGTGTAACCTACGTTACCGCCGCTTTCACGTTGTCCGTCTTTGATGATTTCATATGCCCATTGAGAAGTCTGGTTCTCGGGTTGTCCCTCGAATGTGCTGTGGAGAGCATTTTCCGACGGCTTATCATCTACCAATACGATACCGCAATCGGGATTCAAATTCCACGCGACCTCATTCCAAATTTCCACGGCAGCCAAATCGATACTGCCACCACGCCATTTTACAAAAATTTCGTGAGTTCCTTCAACTTCTTTTAAAAGATTGTTTGCCAAAGGATAATTGGTACTACGAAGTTCTTGACCTACCCATACGTTTGCAATCATGTTTTCGGGAGCAACAGCATCAATATATACTTCGAGATAATCCGTAATATTACCTGCCCAATGGCTGAGGAAAAGTACCACCTGTTTGGCAGCGGTAAGATCTACACTGCCATATGAAGCAATAAAGCCTTCACCGGTCCAACCCCATGCATCACCTTTATCATTGATGCGAGCTTCGGGGAAATCTGTGCCCGGTCCCACCGGAACTGCAGGTGTAGAATTTACAGATTCCAGACGAACAAATTTACCGACATTTTCAGCCAAAGCATTCGGATGTGCCAATACTATACCTGCATTCTCACCGTCAGTCTCAAAATGAGAGGCCGGAATATCTTCGGTATAGAATTTCACGCCACGAATATTACCGGCATGAGAGATATAGGTAAGGAAGACTTTTTGCTCTCCTGTCGGAGTAGCAAGAGTCAGTGTATTATCACCGGAAGTCCATGTCTCTCCGGCAAGACATGCCATGGGTGCAGCAAACTCACGATAGCCGTTGTAGCTATCCCAAGTCTTACCTATTTCCATAACAGTAAAAGGCGTGGCTGTATCCACGCTTTCGCCAAAACTGAGTACGGCATAACCGCCACGACCGTTCCAGCTATTTGCATGAAGGATAGAAGTAGCTTTGAACTTCGATCCGTCTCCAAAATCTACCATTCCGAGGTAGACCTGTGTACCGGCACCGGTATTACCGATGTTGCTGTACATCTTGTCGAACTTGGCATCTTTGATAATTTCGACGCCACTTGTCGAATGCGTCGGAATGAAAAGATTCTGCGCCGACATAAATGCCGACGATAGCATCGCCATCATTCCAACAAGAAAGATTTTTGATTTTTTCATGATAAATAATTTTAATTATTTAATAATTTTGAAACAATAATTCCAAAATAGTGGAACAAAAATATCTCATTAAATATATATTAAAAATCACATTCGTTTCAATAAATACAAAATAGTGAAATAGTTGTAGTGAAAAATAGCACATTTGTCGCAAAGCATAATAAAAATAACACACACGTCGCAAAACAGCATTTATATTGAAAAAAATCGGTCGACAATCTCACGATTGACGACCGATATAACCAAAATTAATACCATGAAAAACACTGTTCTCAACAATATAACAAATGAAAATAATTATTTCTCACAACCTCTACAAAATAATTGCTAAAATAATACTATACACCAGAAAGAAAGATAATCTACTTGCCAAAAAGAAAATAAATCGTAATTTTGCAAATATTAAAAGAATATCCGATAATGAGCGTTACAGAATTGATAAAGAATTGTTCGCATACTGCGTTCTCGTTTGAAGTACTCCCCCCATTAAAAGGGAACAGTATCGATAAAGTTTTTCACACAATAGATATATTACGAGAATTTGACCCCAAATATATAAATATCACCTCGCATCGCAGTGAATTGATATATAAAGAAACCGAAAACGGGTTATACCGACAGGTATCGGAAAAGAGCCGTCCGGGCTCGGTGGCTGTTGCAGCTGCCATACAATACAAATATCACATACCGGCTGTACCACACTTGATATGCAGTGGATTTACCAAACGCGAAACGGAATACGCACTAATCGACCTAAATTTTCTCGGAATAACCGATTTATTGCTGCTACGCGGAGACAAAGCAAAGCATGAAGGAAGATTCACACCCCTACCCGATGGGCACAATCATGCCATAGAACTCGAAGAACAGGTAAACCGATTCAATGACGGTTTTTTTCTTGATGGCTCACACATGACTGTAAACCAAAAATTTACGTATGGGGTTGCGGGTTACCCGGAAAAGCATGACGAAGCGCCCAATCTCGAAACCGACTTACGGCACTTGAAGGAGAAAGTAGACTCCGGTGCAAGTTACATCGTAACACAAATGTTTTTCGATAATAAAAAATATTTTGATTTTGTAAAAAGGTGTCGTGCCATAGGGATAGATGTCCCCATCATACCCGGACTGAAACCTATAATCACCATGAGTCAACAGACCATTTTACCTAAGGTGTTCCATGTAGATCTACCGGAACCTCTATCAGACGAATTAGCCAAATGCAAGAATGATACAATGGCCAAGGAAATAGGTGTAGAATGGTGTATAACACAGGCAAGAGAACTTATCTCCCACGGCGTACCAAGTATACATTTCTATTCGTTGAATGCAACTGAGAGTGTACGACAAGTTGCCAAATCGGTTTATTAAATACAATAATCATGTTTTTCAGAGATATAATAGGACAAGACAACATAAAACGGCGCTTAATATCGACTGTAAAAGAAAATCGCATACCCCATGCGCAACTCATAGAGGGAAACGCAGGATATGGAACATTACCTATGGCATTGGCGTACGCACGATATATACAATGTACAGGCGAAAAAGATGAAGATGCTTGCGGAAAATGTCCTTCGTGTCGGCAATTTTCAAACATGATGCACCCCGATGTACATTATGTTTACCCAATTGTGAATAAAAAGCAGCGCTCAAAACCGATATGTGAAGATTATATTACCGAATGGCGCGAATACATAAAAGAGACTCGTTACCCGACAGCAGAAAGTTGGCAACAATATTTAGCGACCGGAAATAGCCAACCTCAAATATATGTGCATGAAGCTCATGAAATCATAC
Organism: Bacteroidales bacterium; assembly: GCA_045606385.1. GTDB lineage: Bacteria > Bacteroidota > Bacteroidia > Bacteroidales > UBA11471 > Caccoplasma. The sequence continues at coordinate 3,120 of JAZURX010000060.1, forward strand.
GCAAGCTCAATCTTAAAAGTTTCGAGTCAGAACATAAGATAATGATTATATGGCAAGCCCATTTGATGAATAGCGCGTGTGCAAATGCCATACTGAAATTACTTGAAGAGCCTTTCGAAAATACGATATTCCTACTTATCAGCGACCGACCTGAGACAATGTTAGAAACTATACGTTCACGCACCCAACGTGTACAACTTCGCGCTATATCGGGAGATGCCATTGCACAGGATATACACGAACGATTCGGCCTTGATACTCAAACAGCATTTGCTATTGGAAACAGTTCGGGAGGGGATTATATACGTGCCATAGAATCAGTACAACTCAACGAAGAACAAGCGCTTTTTTTTGAGTTGTTTGTTACTCTTATGCGACAAGCATATGCACGACAAGTGAAAACACTGAAGAAATGGAGTGAAGAGGTCGCATCACTTGGCAGGGAGGTAGAAAAACGTTTTATCGGCTATTGTCAGCAAATGCTGCGCGAAAGTTTTATATACAACTTAAAACACTCCGAACTAAATTACACCCGACCGGAGGAAAATCAATTTCTCACACGTTTCGCACCTTTTATCAATGAACATAATATAGAAGCACTATCGGAATTATTCAGACTTGCCGAACGCGATATATCACAGAATGCCAACGAAAAGATAGTTTTTTTCGATGTGGCTGTACAGGTGATTATTCTTATCAAAAAAGGGAATGAACAGCGGTAATCGCCCTACTATTGCCAATCGGGATGCGTATATCGACCTTTACGATAGGTAATTTTACCGAATTGTATAGCTTGTTGCGGACAGCGATGTATACATGCGACACATTGAGTACAACCCTCGGAATCCCATTGCGGTCGGCCATTGACAGAGGATAGCGATATAATATGTGCGGGACATAGGTCTACACATTTTCCACATTGTACACAGTCTTCGGTTGCGTAAAAAGAATTTGTATGTTGCGCATATTTCCGAAATAGCGGGTAAATGGCACTTTTCAATGCGGGAAATCTTCCCGCATGATATAACGAGCGCAGAGAATTTGTCATTATGGCATCAGCTATATTTTTTACTCTCTCCAGAGCTTTTTTTAATTTTGATTGCCTAATTTCCTTAACATCAACATCAAATCCCGGCAACAAAATATAATTATTGGGCATCGTCACTGAATATATAGCAGAAAGATGGAGTCCTCTATGCGCCAAAGTTTTACGCAAAATTTTATCGGTACGGCCACAATCATCGCCACACACGCAGACGGCAAAGATTCTATATTCTGAAGTTGTTCCGATATGCCATTTTGCAATAAAATCGAGCATAGAGATAGCAGGTCCCCACGAATGAACGGGAAATACAAGAATCAGCGTATCGGAAAATTCAAATGGATCGATTTCTGCATTGGCACATAATGCCTCGCCAACAGAACACACCTTACAATCGAGAAAGCGGCTCAATTCATTGGCAACCCAACGAGCATTTCCCGTACCACTGAAATAGTATATCATAAACTAAAATGGATTTATCGCTTTACGTATTGCAACAAGACGAGATAATAAATTATCTAATAAATCAAGCGGTAACATATTGGCACCATCGGATTTTGCGCAAGATGGATCAGGGTGGGTTTCCATAAATATACCATCAATACCAACGGCAACGCCTGCTCGGGCTATAGTTTCGATAAGGTGTGGCATACCACCGGTTACTCCCGATGAACTATTCGGTTGCTGTAATGAATGTGTGACATCTAAAATCACAGGAACGCCGGCCTTCTGCATCTCGGGTATGGCTCTATAATCGACAATCAGATCTTGATAGCCAAATGTTGTACCACGCTCGGTAAACATTACATTTTTATTGCCGGCATTTATTACTTTATCGGCAGCAAAACGCATTGCTTCGGGCGAAAGAAACTGACCTTTTTTTATATTTACAATTTTACCGGTATTTGCCGCAGCCACAAGAAGGTCGGTTTGTCGGCAAAGAAATGCAGGAATCTGCAAAATATCGACATATTCCGCAGCCATCGCCGCCTCCTCGGCCGTGTGTATATCTGTAACGACAGGTATATTAAAAGTATTCCGAACCTTACGCAATATTTGTAACGCTTTCTCGTCACCTATACCGGTAAACGAATCGATACGGGAACGATTTGCTTTACGATACGAGCCTTTAAAGATATATGGAATCGAATATTTCTCGGATAATGCAACAATTTTTTTGGCAATAGTCATAGCCATTGACTCTCCTTCGATAACACAAGGCCCGGCCACCAGAAAAAAGAGATTACTATGAGTATGATGTAAATTTTGTAATTTGGGATACATAAGCCTATATTTTATTATTGGTTGATAACATGTAATGTATGACATGCCACCACACCTGCAGTTTCTGTACGTAGACGACTATTACCCAATGATATTGGTCTATATCCATTGTCGATTGCCCACTGCACCTCCTCGGGGCTGAAATCACCTTCGGGTCCGATAAGTATTACTGCATCTCTATGTGGAGTATAGAGGTGTGATAACAAAATTCTATCGCTCTCGTCGTGACAGTGCGCTATAAATTTATCGCCATCGAACGGACGAGCGACAAACTCACGGAAGTCGGTCATTTCATCGAGATGAGGCAATACAGCTTTGAGCGACTGTTTCATGGCTGAGACTAAAATTTTGTGCATTCTCTCGTTTTTCAACTCTTTACGCTCCGAAAATCGACAACGCAACGGAGTAATAGCGTCTATGCCAATCTCTGTACATTTCTCGGCAAACCACTCGATACGATCGAGATTTTTTGTGGGTGCAATAGCAATGTGTATTTTGAATCCCCATGAATTGGGCGCAGATTGCGACTCTACAATATCTACAGCACACCGTTTTTGATGTGCCAACGTAATAACAGCACGATAGAACGAACCTACTCCGTCGGCAAGTAATATCTCATCACCCTCTGTCAGACGCAAAACTTTCACGCAGTGATGAGACTCCTCCTCGGGTAACTCCCGAGTCATCAAAATATCCGGTGTATAAAATATATGCATATCTGCAAATTTTGTAAATACCTTGAGATATGGCACAAAGATAGTCATAAACAAGCGAGAAACATCAAGCTTGCATAAATATTTTTTCTTTGCAAGTACAAACTATTTTCGATGGTTACCTCGAAGACGGTAAATAATTGTTTTAGACATACATTTTACCCATTCAGAAAAAATGTATAGTAAAAAAGAGCCATTGCAAAAATTATATGCAATGGCTCGATGTATCAAATAAAACAGATAATCATTATACGCCGAGAGATGTGGCTACAGCTTTGATTTTTTCTTCGGCAGCCGCAGAAACCTTATCATAATCGGCACGCGAATTCAATACATCGCACACTTCGACATAGAATTTGATTTTAGGCTCGGTTCCCGAAGGACGAATAGAAACTTTTGTACCATCTTCAGTGAAATACTGTAATACATTGGAAGTAGTGGGCATATCGAGAGTATATTTTTCTCCGGCAACAAAATCATGGGCAACGAGAGTTGCATAATCTTTTGCCAAAACCACTTTTGAACCGGCCAATTCGGTAATAGGATTCTCACGATAGTTACGCATCATGGCTTCAATTTCTTCTGCGCCGGATTTTCCTTTTCTCACTACAGAAATACCTTTTTCCTTAGAGAAACCATACTCAACATAAATGTCTTGTAACATTTCGTACATGGTTTTTCCATTATCTTTGGCCCATGCAGCAATTTCAGCCATCAAAGCACACGATGAAACAGCATCTTTATCACGAACAAAATCTTCGGGCAAGAAACCATAGCTTTCTTCGCCACCTCCGATGTATTGACGTTTGCCTTCGAGTTCACGAATTACGGCCGCAATCCACTTAAATCCGGTATATACATCAAAACATTCGATACCATTATAATCGGCGATTTTTTTAATCAATTCTGTGGTAACAATTGTTTTCACCATAAACTCACCACCTTTGAGACGCCCTGTGGCTTTATACTGAGAAATGAGATAGTTTGAGAACAACATGGCTGTCTGATTCCCATTAACAAGTATCCACTCCCCTTTATCGTTTTTAATGGCAATACCCATGCGGTCGGCATCGGGGTCAGAAGCCATCACAATATCGGCATCGACTTCACGTGCTTTGCGAATAGCAAGATCGAGAGCCGCCGGTTCCTCGGGATTGGGTGATACAACGGTGGGGAAATCGCCACTGATAACATCTTGCTCGGGAACGTGTATTACATTGGTAAATCCGAAAGCTTCCAATGCCATGGGTACCAATTTCACACCGGTACCATGAATGGGAGTATAAACTATTTTAAGATCGTGCTGACGAGTATTAATTTCCGGATTTAAAGAAATACCTTTGATGCGAGAAATGTATTTTTGGTCTATCTCATCACCGATAATCTCTACCAATGCGGGATTGCCGTTAAAGTTGACATCTGATACCGAACGAATTTTATTCACCTCGGAGATGGTATTTTTATCGTGCGGTGATATCATTTGTGCGCCATCGTCCCAATATGCTTTGTACCCGTTATATTCTTTGGGATTATGCGAAGCGGTAAGAATGATTCCACTTTGGCAACCTAATTCTCTAATAGCAAACGACATTTCGGGGGTAGGACGCAAAGACTCGAACAGATATACTTTAATACCATTAGCAGAAAAAATATCGGCAGATATTTCGGCAAATTTACGACTATTGTTGCGACAATCATGTCCAATCACAACTTTGATTTGAGGAAGCGAAGCAAACTCTTTTTTCAAGTAATTGGCAAGGCCTTGTGTTGCAGAACCGACAGTATATATATTCATGCGATTTGTACCAACACCCATGATACCACGGAGACCTCCTGTTCCGAACTCAAGGTCTTTATAAAAGGCCTCTATCAAATCGGTTTTGTCTTCGCTAACGAGCATACGTTGTACCTCTGCACGGGTTTCTTCATCATACCCTTCACCCAACCATACTTGGGCACGAGAGGTCACTTCTTTTAATAATGTTTCGTTATCCATATTTTAAGTTTTTAATTGTCTAAAGAGTATTACAAAAATAGAATCTTTTTTTTGAACAATCAAATATATAAGTACTAAAATGTTACCTTCAAACGCTCACCTGCGTCCTCGGCTATTGCTCGATAATAGTCTTCGGAATAACCCGGAAATTCGGGATATTCGGGAATTCCGTATTCATTATACATAAATTGACCATCTTTTTCACGTTTGCGATTGCCATCAAGATATTTAACCAGTAAATACTCGCCCAACTCACGCCATCGTGTGGTCGATGAGTCGGCTTGCGCACGACTATACTCGTCGAGTGTAGCAAGAGCTTTTTCTTTCTGGTCATAGAAAATATCAAGTACAGCTTTTTCGAGTTTCACTTGTTGCTCGTTGAAAGCCGTTTCGATTTGTTGCTGTAGCGGACGTATATCCTCTATCATTTGATTATATCGAGCATAAGCCATGTTTGCAACCCAATTATATACCCAAAATGCCGATGTCCATGATATTTTGTATAAAGAACCATTTCCTTCGCGGAAACACAATGGCGTTTCAGTCAATGCTGCCGTATACATGGGTACATACACCGACGTATTGGCATCGTCGACACCAAACCATAATACTCCACCAACAGCTGCCGGTAACCAATCACGTTGCTGAGCGACGAGCGAAAATCCGGTCTGCTGGGTAGCAATAGCTCGCTCATTCACATATTCTATACTATCGACCACAAAAGACATAGGACGAAAACGATACGGTACTTTGAACGGACCGGCTCCTACATCTTGAGTCATATCAAACGGGGTACCTTCAAAATGATCTCGCATACCATCTTTCATATCTTGTACAGAAAGTTTTCTGTCGGGTTTTATGTAAAGAGGAAGAACCTTCTCGGACTCACCACGGAGATACGGGAGATATTGATCCATATCATCACTGTATTTACGGAAGAAACTCCACACACGCGCATCGCATGCACGTAATTCCGAAAAACCTGCAGGGGCATATGCTGAAGAAAAACTAAATTCGCTATTAAGTCCGTCGAAATATTTCCGTTCACGAGCAAAAGAGATTACATCGGGAGAATAAATGCAATTCTCGGGGTCATCTAATGGGAATTGATGTATACGCGAATGGTTGGCATGAGCTGCTATGCAATCATCGGGAATACGAACGGCCACCCATACAGCACCTTTGGAATAACTGCCCTTACCTATCATTTCGAGAATCCACACCTCCTTGGGGTCGGCAATAGAAAAACTTTCACCACTGCTATAATAACCATATTTCTGCACCAAGTCGGTCATGACCTTAATAGCCTCACGCGCATTTCTTGCTCGTTGCAAAGCGAGTCTCATCAACGAGCCATAATCGATAAGACCGGTTGTATCAACCAGCTCCGGACGTCCGCCAAAAGTCGATTCCGTTATAGACAACTGATGTTCATTCATATAACCAACCACTTTGTACGTATGTGATACTTGTGGAATCATACCCAATGGTTTATTACTATCACAATCGCGTATTACAATCATTTCACCTTTGGGATAATCGGCTGCCGGGAAGAAATCCAATGTTCCGTAGAGAGTATGAGAGTCTGCGGCATAGGTTATAAACGTTGATCCATCAACAGTGGCTTTACGCCCAGCAAGAAGGCTTGTACATGCAAATATCGATATTGAAACAACCGAAAAAAGGCATGTTAAAATGTATTTTTTCATGTTTTTAAGAATATATTATTTTTTAACCACGTAAAGGTAGACATTTTTTGATGAGCATCAAATAAGTGTAGAGTTAAAATTGATACAAAAAAGAAATAACAAGATACCGATAAATAAAAAAGGCGAGCATATGCTCGCCTCGTCGAGGTTCCTAGCAGATTCGAACTGCTGTAGACGGTTTTGCAGACCGGTGCCTAACCACTCGGCCAAGGAACCTTATTGTTTTGCGAGTGCAAAGGTATGCATTTTTTTCAAATAAACAAATCTCTTATCATATTTATTTATTTTTTTCTGCAGATTCGGGTGTATGCAGAACATTAACGCAACTTTCATGCGCTTTACAACCGGCACAACCACAATCACATGCCTTATTTTTTTGTCGCACGATACGTACAATATATCGTATAATGTATATTACCACTATTACCCCTATAAGGGAGACTATTATATGTTGCATCATATCATAGAAACAGTTTTCCGATATTGAATATCATAAATGATACAACCCAAGCCAATAAAGTGTTGTAAACAACCGAGAAAAGCCCCCATTTCCAACTTCCGGTCTCCTTTATGATAGCAACGACACTTGCCATACATGGAAAATACAATAACACAAAGACCATAAAACTAATTGCCACCAACGGGGTAAAATCGGGTATTCCCGTCTCAGGATTTGGTACTGTAAGACGTGTACGAAGTGTAGCATCTGATTCATTCACATCGATATCATCGGCATATAACACACCGATAGTACTGACGACAATCTCTTTTGCTGCCACACCCGATAATAAAGCGATATCTATCTTCCAATTAAATCCAAGAGGTTCCATGACAGGAGCAATCCACTGCCCCAATCGCCCAAGGTATGAATTTTTCTGGAGATCAGTCATTTCTGTAGTATTATCACCGATATATTCCGATACAACCGGACGCGGATAATAGCTAAGAAACCAAACCGCAATGGCTGCCACTAATATAATTCCGCCCATTTTGCGCAGATATTGCTCGGCCTTACTCCACATGTGTCGCAATGTGGCTTTGAGCGTTGGTACTCGATAAGGAGGCAACTCCATAACAAATGGAGTCTCGTCTTTCTTGAAATAAAATCGCCGTAGTAATCGCGCCGTCAACACGGCTGCCAATACCCCCAAAGCATATAGCCCCATGAATACGAGACTGGCATGTGCAGGAAAAAATACTCCGATGAGCAACACATATATAGGCAATCGGGCACTACATGAGATAAATGGATTAATAAGAATTGTAATAAGACGACTGCTACGACTCTCGATTGTACGTGCCGCCATGATGGCCGGCACATTACAGCCAAACCCCATAACAAGGGGAATAAAAGATTTACCATGCAGCCCCACTTTATGCATAATTTTATCCATAATAAATGCTGCCCGAGCCATATATCCCGAATCCTCCATAAAAGAAATAAAAAGATATAAAATCAATATATTAGGAAGAAATACAACGACACTCCCGACTCCACCTATTACCCCATCAATAATTAAGTCTTTGAGAGGGCCGGAAGGCATAAGCCTATCAACAAACGAGCCGATCCATGAGACAACACTCTCTATCCATTCCATCGGATACGCGCCAAGGATAAATGTAGCCTCAAACATTATCCACATAATAAGTAAAAAGATGGGGAATCCAAACAATTTATGAGTTACAAGAGAATCTATTATACGCGTGGTTTTTATCTCGGATTTATCGCCGGGAACAAGCGTTTCTTTAAGTGCACCTGAAATAAATCCATATTTTTCGTTAGCTATCACAGTCTCAACATTCTCGCCAAGCGTATTTTCTATACGTTGCACCTCTACATTGCGCAACTCAATCCACTTTTTATATTGAGGTTCGACCGACAATAGTTTTTCTATTTCTTTATCTCCTTCGAGCAATTTTATGGCCAAATAACGAGGAGAAAAATTATAGGTCGACTCTAAGTCTTGTTTTATGGCATCTTTTATAACCGAGATGGCCGACTCTACTAACGCTCCATGATTGACATGGATATGACGTACAATCGGTTCTTGTCGCTCATATACTCTGATGATGGTATCAAAAAGATTATCAACACCTTTTCCACTACGTGAAACAGTTGGGATCATCGGCACTCCTATCATTCGCGAAAGGGTTTGGTAATCGAATTTATCTCCACTTTGTTCCAACTCATCATACATATTGAGTGCTACAACCATGCTGAAATCCATATCTATCAACTCAGTGGTGAGAAAAAGATTTCGTTCGAGGTTCGAAGCAACAACAACATTTACTATAACATCGGGTTGTTGTTCCGCCAAATGACGCCGCACATATAATTCTTCGGGAGAGTAGGCCGATAAGGAATAGGTTCCCGGCAAATCATATATATTGAAATGATAGCCTTTATAATTGAAATAGCCTTTTTTTGCATCTACGGTCACACCGCTGTAATTGCCCACGTGCTCATGCGCTCCCGAGGCGACGTTGAAAAGAGATGTTTTTCCACAATTGGGATTTCCGACCAAAGCTATATTTATGGTGCGTCCCGAACGATCTGCCGCTTCTTGCACACGAGACTCCTCATCGATTACTACTTCGGCTAATTCGGCAGGTAATATATCAACTGCCTCCTCGGGAGTCATAACCTCGATGAGCGAAGCCTCACTTCGACGCAACGAGACTTCGTAGTCGAGTATCTGGTACTTGATAGGATCCTTGAGAGGCGCATTCAACAACACCTTTACTTTTTTGCCTCGTACAAAGCCCATCTCTATAATACGTTTACAAAAGGCACCATAACCAAGCACCTTTGTAATAATCACTTCTCGACCTGTTGGGACATCTGATAGTCGCATAAAACACCTATTTCATATTCGGGTTACAAAATTCGTTATTTATTTTAATTCTACATAATATTCCTTAGACATTATTTATACAGAATCCAAATTATAACATTTTTTAAGCCACAAATTATTAAATGTACACCTTACTAATTGGCAAACATATATTGAGTAATATAAATTTAAGAAAAATTGCATAACGATGCTTTAGAAAAAATCGAATTATTTTATAACTTTGCGAAAAACTAATTATTTTTATATATGAAAAAAATTCTGTTCCTATTATCTTGCGCTTGGTCATGTGGTTTATATGCAAACAATACCATAACCCACACGATTTATACCGGCGACTCGATCACATACACTTATTCGAAGACAATTCCCGTTTTATTTATCAATACTCAAAACAATGCTCCGATAATTTCAAAGGATGAGTACACTGATGCCACAGCCTATCTCGAGACATTCGATCTTGAAGGCTACGAAGGCTTAGGCACAGCCGATATACCACTTGCACTCGAAATTAAAGGCAGAGGCAATTCATCATGGAACAACTACGATAAGAAGCCTTATCGGCTCAAATTCAAGGAAAAACAATCCATAATGGGTATGACCCCAAATAAACATTTTGCACTTATTGCACACGTGGGTGGTTACACTCAATACCTCACAGAAGCCGCAGGATTGGAATTAGGCAAATGGATAGGACTGGCATGGACTCCGAATATGAAACCTTTAGAGCTGGTCATGAACGGAGAATATCTGGGTATGTATTTTCTTACCGAGCATGTACGTATAGATAAAAATCGCGTAAATATTGTAGAACAAGACGACAACGCTACTGATTCGACAGAAATAACAGGAGGATGGCTGGTAGAAATTGACAATTACATAGACCCGGCTCAAATTATTTTTACGGAAGGTAATGGAGAAAAAATGAAAATCACCTATAAATCACCAGAGATTCTCTCCATTGCACAAGAAATATACTTACGCTCTCAATTTGAAGAAATGGATAGTCTTATATACTCCGCCGATAAAACATCTACATTGTTATGGGATAAATACATCAACTTGGAATACCTTGTTCGATATTATATAATACAAGAGATACTCGATAACGCCGATGCTTTTCATGGAAGTACGTATCTACATAAAGACCGAGGAGACGATAAGAAATGGATATTTGGGCCATTGTGGGACATGGGATATAGTTTTTGGCGAACAGAGAAAAATTTCTTGTATATAAATCCACATTATGCTTCAATAAGATGGATTGGAGAAATTGCAAAATTCCCTCTTTTCCAAGAAAAGGTAAGGGAGGTATGGCGAAGTTTCTATAACACTAAATATGAAGAAATTTACGCATTTATAGATGAATTTGCAGCTCAATGTATAGAAGCCGATGAAGCAGATGCACAACGATGGCCACAATATAACAAAGGAGGAGCATTATCAAAAGGAAGCTCGCTTAAAAGTCTCTTGAGAAAGAATGTGAAATGGCTCAATGAGCAATGGAACGATAATTCGGGCGTAAAAAATAATAGTACCACAACAGATATAAAAATCTTTGTATTTGATGATAAACTCATTATTTCAAGCCCGATTAAAGCGCAATCGGTATCATTATGCAACATCAACGGAATAACCACACACCTCGATAGATGTGGAGACAATCAATATTTGTTACCATCAAATAGTAGCGGATATTTCATTATAAGAATTATTACCGATGAAAATAAAACACTACATACCAAATACATTATCAATTAATAGTTCGTATATAAAAACAACGCGGGGCAACTCAATGAGTTGCCCCGCGTTGTAAAAAGCAGTGGTCTATCCCAAATATGTTTTGAGTAACTTGCTACGTGAACTTTGACGCAACCTACGGATTGCTTTTTCTTTGATCTGACGTACACGCTCGCGTGTAAGACCAAATTTATCGCCAATTTCCTCTAACGTCATTTCTTGACAACCGATACCGAAAAACATTTTTATAATATCGCTTTCTCGTTCGGTAAGTGTCGACAGCGCACGATCGATTTCTTTAGCCAAAGACTCATTGATAAGCGTGCGGTCGGCAATGGGTGAATCGTCGTTGACCAAAACATCGAGAAGACTGTTATCTTCACCTTCGACAAACGGAGCATCGACCGAAATATGACGGCCCGACACTTTCATAGTGTCCGAAATTTTGTCGACAGGAATATCGAGTTCCTTTGCCAATTCCTCGGGTGACGGGCGACGTTCGTTCTCTTGCTCAAATTTCGAGAATGCTTTGCTGATTTTGTTAAGCGAACCGACTTGGTTCAAAGGTAAGCGAACGATACGTGACTGCTCGGCCAAAGCCTGAAGAATAGATTGACGAATCCACCAAACGGCGTAAGAGATAAATTTGAATCCGCGCGTTTCATCAAATTTTTCGGCAGCTTTTATCAACCCTAAGTTACCTTCATTGATAAGGTCGGGCAAACTCAAGCCTTGATTTTGATATTGCTTAGCTACCGAAACGACAAAGCGCAAATTGGCACGGGTAAGTTTTTCCAATGCCACACGGTCGCCTTTTTTAATACGCTGAGCGAGTTCTACCTCTTCTTCTACCGAAATTAAGTCCTCACGACCAATCTCTTGCAGATATTTATCCAAAGAGGCGCTCTCTCTGTTCGTAATTGATTTGGTGATTTTTAATTGTCTCATTCCGCTGAATAAATTTGGGGACGCAAATATAATATATTTTTGCCATATAATGTTGCACGGCTTGTGCTTTTTTATGGAAAAATAATCATACTACATAGTAAAACTACCGGAAAGTACTTTTATTGTACGATTTCCGGCAGTTTTTTTATAGAGTCAATATATTTCGATTATTCGGCAAGGGGCACAGCGTAATACGCCATTTTACCATTGGGGTATATTCCTTTGATAAACATTACCTTATCCGAACCTTTCATAATCGACGAAAAGGCGTCTTCGACATTTTTCACACTGTTTATTTTCATTCCATTAATATCGAGAATGATAAAGCCTTCACGAATACCGGCTTTTTGGAATTGACCATCGTTTATTTTGTCAATCTGCACGCCACCCCTTATTCTCAATTGCGATTTGATGTTTGCATCGGTCTCTTTGAGAGTGGCACCAAGCATATCAATATTTACGGCTTTTGTCATCTCCGTACCGCCATAGCTGTTTTTGAGAACGACATCGACCTCTTTTTTATCATTACCACGATAAAAATCGATTTTCACCTTATCACCGGGACGATAACGAGCCACCTGTTCTTGTAATATAGCAACGGTAGGTGTAGCCATTCCGTTTATAGCCGTAATCACATCACCCGGCTTTATGTCGGCATCCATTGCCGCACTGCGCTCCGACACCTCTACTACATAAACACCTTTACGAAGTTTGATGTTTTTCTCTTTAGCGAGTTGATCATCCATATCCGCTATTACTATCCCCAACATAGCACGCTGTACAGTGCCATATTGTTTGAGGTCGGTAATCACTTTACTCACAATCGTAGTAGGTATTGCAAAAGAGTATCCGGCATAATTACCGGTTTCGGAATAGATTGCAGTATTAATACCGACAAGTTCTCCTGCCGTATTGACCAAAGCTCCACCACTATTTCCGGGATTCACCGCAGCATCGGTCTGGATAAACGACTCGATACCCAATGTACGATTGGACGAAATCATACCGAGATTTCGCGATTTGGCACTTACAATACCTGCCGTAACAGTGGAATTGAGTTGAAATGGATTTCCTACAGCAAGTACCCACTCACCTACCTGCAATTTATCGGAGTCACCAAAGCGAACGATAGGCAAATCGTCGGCATCGACCTTGAGCAATGCCAAGTCGGTCATCGGATCGGCACCGACAAGCGTCGCTTCGAGATTACGACTATCATTGAGCGTCACCTCTATTTTGTCGGCTCCGTCTATTACGTGATTATTGGTCACGATATAACCATCTTTGCTGATAATTACCCCCGATCCCATTCCTACACGAGGTTGCGGCGTCATATTACGGCCACCTTGACCAAAGAAATAGCGAAAAAACTCCTCTTCCATACTTCCGGAAGAACGACGCTGCTGCATCGTGGTCGATTTAATACTTACCACGGCATTTACAGTCGCGGCAGCAGCTTGCGTAAAATCTGTCTCTACAGCCGAACGTGAAACAACAGGAACAAACGTCGCAGGTGCAGCATACGCATTACTATCAGAAAGAATCTCAGAGGTAACAATGGTAGCAGTATTATTCTGCAAAGCCGAATATACGGCGACACTTACCGCGGAACTCACTCCGGCAACAAGCATAAATCCCAACAATGATTTTTTCAAAAAATTCATAACTATAATCGGTTTTAATTGTTAATTTCAATCTGTTTTTAAGACTTTCAGTCGTTAAATTTAATACAAATCACGGACAATACCACCCAAATATTGTACCTCTTATGTTTTTTTAATAGAGAAACATATATACTTAACAGCCCTTAACCGATAATCGTTTGTGAATATGCCAAAATGACATATTCGTATTGGCAGAACGATACATCGCAACATGAATACAAAGATTTTGAGTATTTATATTGGTGCAACGGGTAAAATAATTTACCTTTGCATAATGAAATATACAGCAGGACAGTCTGTCGCTCGCAGAAATGCGTGAGGAAAGTCCGGGCAACGCAGAGCACCATATTTCTTAACGGGAAGCTACTTGCGAGGGTAGAGTAACGTAACAGAAAACAACCGCCATCGATGATGGTAAGGGTGAAAAGGTGAGGTAAGAGCTCACCGGTCTTGGTGGTGACATCGAGAGCCGTACGTCTTATGGGTTGCAAGGTTATGTACACCGGCGATTGAGGGTTGCTCGCCCGATGCCGAGGGGTAAACCGCT
>JAZURX010000061.1:0-6241 GCA_045606385.1 Bacteroidales bacterium
GATTTTGCTTTATGTAATGATAACAATATACTTATGGTAAGTGCTTTTGCAGCAGAAGAAATAAAAAAATTTTCGTCTATTACCATAACGTACAAGAATGGACTATTTATTCATAAAGGAAGTATATTCTTCAAAGGATAGGCGCATAATAGGCCTTAACTCTCGCTCAAGGATTAAAATGGGATGGAGGAGATTCAATCGACAACTACTGCTAACAAAATTATAATCAACATGAAAAAAATCTTTGCTTTCTTATTGTCTTCACTGATTTTTAGCACACAAGCTCAAACATTTATAAAATACGACGATGATGACGTAGAGACAGAGTATATCGATGGACAATTGTGGGCATACCGTACAATTGAAAATATTGTAGTTGGCATTACTTTATTTAAAGATAATGACGGCTACGGGAAAAATTATCAGATGCTATTATATATTAAAAATTGGGGATACAATCCTATTGTATTCTTCCCCGAAGATGTATACTCTTTTATTGAAACAAAAAAAGGATATACGATTGATATGGAAGTATATACCTATGAAGAATATATAAGAAAGGTACAACGACGACAAAATTGGGCAATGGCTTTAACAGGTATATCTGCCGGCTTAAATGCTGGTTCTGCCGGATATTCCACGTCATATTCAACATCATATACTCCGTATGGAACTCCTTATACAAAAGTAACAACCCACTATAATCCGGCGGCAGCCGCGGCAGCAAATATGGCAGCACAAGTCCAAATAGCTACGCTTGGACAAATGATGACTAATGATAGAATTGCAATAAAGCAAAATTATATGAAAACAAACACTATTTCATACGGAGAATCTGTCGCAGGATATATGAATATAAAAAGAAGACGAGGTGAAATAATTACCATTAATATTCCACTGCATGGAAAAACATTTTCTTTTGATTGGGATGTCTCAAAATTATAAATTTACTGAAAGAATTTTCATATTGTTTCATTATCTTTGTGGGTGAAGGATTTTTGAAAATAAAATTGTGTATTATGAAAAACTTGTTCTCTGCCTTGGTATCACGGCGATATGCCCGTATCGCGACAATTGTTGCAATTATATTATTTACGACCCATGTCGTGGCACAAAATATATCGGTAGAGAGTTTCCGACTGCTCGAACGAGACCTTACCGCCAATCTTGAAGGCACAAAACGAATCGACCCCAATAGCCGACAGCCGGCGGCTCTGATAAAAGTTGTCACCGGCGAAACCGGATTCTACTTCGATGGCAGTCTCCTGGGATTGGTGGGTGACAACATACAGAAAGTGGGTGAAATATGGGTGTACGTACCCCAAAAAGCCAAACAGATAACCATACAACACCAAGAATACGGCATTTTACGCAATTACTACTATCCCCTACCGATAGAGTCGGGCAGGACATATGAAATGGTGCTGAAAATGTCTAAAGCCGAAAGATCAAAGTCGGTTTCGCAACAATCGCCCGTACCACCGCCACCCGCCCTAAAAACGGCCCCGACAACTCCCGTACCTGTAGAAAAACCGTCGGAACATCTTGTGTTCAAAGGTGTGCCTATCGACGGCACGCTCAGTGAATATGTAAAGAAGATGGAGAGTGCAGGATTTCGTTGCATCAACAAGCGAAACGGCGTGGCTACCCTCCGTGGCGACTTTGCCGGTTTCAAAGACTGTACGATACAGGTATCGACCTTGCAATCGGTCGATGTGGTGAGCACTATCGATGTGGCTTTTCCCGATCGAGAAGATTGGCCTCTCTTATCGGTGACTACAACAACCTCAAATCGATGCTGACTCAAAAATACGGAAGACCGGCAAAAGTTGAGGAAAAATTCACGGGTTCTGCCGCATCTTTAGCTGATTCCAATAGGACTAAATGGATGTTTTTCAATAGTGGAGATTACATATGGTACACAATATACAATACACCTAAGGGAAGAATAGAATTACGTATGCTCCATAAAGAATATAATTACACTGCTTATGTTCTCCTAAAATATATCGACAAAATAAACAACGAGACTGTACGGGCGGCAGCCATCGACGACCTGTAACAGGTCGAAAAATAAGATATACATCAATTACACTATTATAATTACCATGAAAAAGTTTGTTCCTCTTATATTGCTATGTGCGTCTTGTATATATGCAAGTGCCGAGTATCGACCTACCAATACCGCCGACCCCGTAGCCTTCTACGGCGACCATATTGTGTACAATGAGAAGACCATCGCACTCGACGAAAGGAATTTCTTCATCGACGGTTCGCTGAGCGATGCCGAGGCAGCCAAATACCCCTACGTATTCAACACGATAAACGAGGCGGTGAAGCACCTCTCTCCCGGTACTGCGCAAAAGCCTATGACGCTGTATATAGCCCCATGGGTGTATTGGATCGACGACCCCGACGATCCGGCCGTACGTCGTCCGAAATCGGGTGGTACCCCATACGGATTGATGATAGACTGCCCGGGATTGAGCCTCATCGGTCTCACGCACGACCCGCGTAATGTGGTGTTGGCATGTAACCGCGGACAGACCATGGGGTCGGTAGGAAACTTTACTATGCTCCATATATCGGGCGACGATATTACCTGCGAAAACCTCACCTTTGGCAACTACTGCAACATCGACCTCGAATACCCGTTGCGCCCCGAATTGTCGCGCGCTCGACGCGGTAGTGCCATCGTACAGGCACAACTCGTGATATGCAACAGCGACCGCGTGATATGTCGCAACGTACACTTCATAAGCCGTCTCAATACCTGTAATTTTGTAGGGGCGCGCCGCGCCCTCTTCGAGCGCTGCCACATAGAGTGTACCGACGATGCTTTGTGTGGTCGTGGCGTGTACCTCGGCTGCACATTTACCTTCTTTGCCCCACGCCCCTTCGGACATACCGAGGGAACCGGAGCTGTATTTCTCGATTGCGACATCACCACCATGGTGCACGGAACGCAATATTTTGTAAAAAGCGTAGGTCCTGTCACCGCCATCGACACACGGGTACATGGCGCATACATCAAGGCTCTCGGGTGGCGCGACCTGCCCGCTCGTGAAGAACGATACTATGGGTACAATGTGACCATCAACGGCGCTCCGTGCGATATGCGTCTCGACTCCCCCGATTCAGACATACGACTCGACGGAAAAGCGTTGCTCGATGCCTACCGCATCATACACAACGGCGACACAATATACAACACCTATAATCTGTTGCGAGGCAACGACGAGTGGGACCCCTGCCGGATAAAATCGACGATATGCGAACTCGAAAAGCTACTCGGTCGCAATCTCACCGCTGTCGCCACAAAAATGTATGTCACCCCCTCACAAAAAAACATAGAGACCGGCAATAAAGGGATACTGCTCACAGCCGAAAAGGTGCGTCATGGCAACTACACAGCCGTACCAACTCCTATCACATGGAATATCTCCGATACCGATAAAAATTATGTACGTATCACCCCATCGAGCGACGGAGCAACCTGTATGGTAGAATCGATACACGATCGTAACGAAGTGCGAGAGGTCATCGTTCAAGCTTCTACCCCGGACGGACTCTGCGGTGCTGCCGTGGTATACGCCCGGCCACGTACACTACCCACTCCCGGGTTTATCGACAAGCCGAGCATTACACAGAAAGATGGGACGTTGCACCTCGACTACGCACTCGACAGCGACCTGCCCGACCACTCGTGCATCACATGGTATCGTTGCAGCGACCTGCAAGGCAACAATGCCATACCCGTAGGAGCTACTCACCTCAATCGGCCATTGCGCACATACACCCTCACAGCAGGTGATGCAGGATACTTCATGATGGCCGGTATCAAAGTGAAAAACATACGTTGCATCGAAGGTGAAGAACACCGCATAATGTATGGTCGCGTATCTCACAAAATGATAAAGAGCAATCCCCTTAGACTCGAAACCGACTTCTCGACACTGCCCACCACACAACAACCCCGACTCATACCGGGATTCTGGTCTCTCGACGGCTATAAACCCGCCGATACCAACGACTACGATTGGCGCATCGACAACACACAAGATCACTGGTACTTTGGTCGCGGCGTAAATGGGGCTTACACCGATACGGGATTGGTACAAAGCCGCGTCGGCGCTCGTCTCAGATACACGCCTGTTGCAGGGAAATATGGAGATATGCGTATAGAACTTACCGCCTGCCCCGCCAAAACAGCCGGTCAAGGCTTTGCCAGCGCACGCCAACAATACCTCGACATTTTTATCAAATACGACCACTACACACGCACCGGCTACGCTCTGCGTCTCATACGCACAACAAAATACGGCAATGCCATCGATTTTGTACTGCTACGATACATACAAGGAGAGGCTGCACCGCTATGCGCGCCGATGAGCGCGACCTGTTTTCGCACACCCTGTCATATTACCTTAGAGGTGACGGGCGATAAGTTACACGCCACCGCGCACACCGATAGCAACTATCACGCGCCCGAAAACAAAGGAGAATTAAAAGACAGTGTAGATATATCTGTCCCCATAGAAAGCAACGAATATGGAGGATTTGGCCTGCAACACACCGGTACCGTACATGGTGGAGCCACACTTATACGCCACCTTATCGCAGAATGGAAATAGCATTGCGATAGCAAATACAATACCTATCACACAATATGCCGCGTATCAAATAATATGCGGCATATTTATTGTTTTTTGGGAGTAATAGCCGAAAATAGTTTGCACTCGCTGTGAAAAATATTCATGTAAGCTTGATATTTCTTACTCGTTTATTGCTATTTTTGTAGCAAAATGCAACTGGCAAAACTCTAACGTCAATAATATCAATTTCAAACAAAATTGAAAACCATATTTGACAGGTATCGGTTGCAATAAAAAAGGATTGCTATGAAAGAGACAAATCGCCCATCGGTTCTCCTCATCTATACCGGAGGAACAATAGGAATGATACGCAACCCCGAAACCGGATCGTTGGAGAGTTTCACATTCGATCATCTTACTCAACATATACCCGAGTTGCGACAACTGCATTGCGATATTTCTTCGGTACAGTTCGATCCACCCATCGACTCATCGAATATGGAACCATCGCTATGGGTAGACTTGGCGAGAATCATCTACGACAACTACAATCTCTACGACGGATTTGTGGTGTTGCACGGTAGCGACACCATGGCCTACACGGCATCGGCCATGAGTTTTGCCCTCGAAAATCTGAGTAAACCGGTGATATTTACCGGCAGTCAGCTACCCATAGGCATACTGCGCACCGACGGAAAAGAAAATCTTATCACAGCCATAGAAATAGCCACCGCCAAACGAAGCGACGGCAACGCCATGGTACCCGAAGTATGTATTTTGTTTCAAGATCGCCTGCTACGTGGTTGCCGCACCACCAAAGCCAATGCCGAGCATTTCAACGCATTCAGAGCTCACAACTACCCTACACTGGCCGATGTGGGCGTACACATCAACTACTACACACGCCGCATACGAAAACCCAATCCTACAAAGCCGCTAAAACCACACTTTCTCTACGATACAAATGTGATAGTACTTACCCTCTTCCCCGGCATACAAGAGCGAATAGTATCGCAAGTACTACGCATGGAGGGTCTCAAAGCAGTTGTAATGAAAACATTTGGAACGGGTAACGCGCCTCAAAAAGAGTGGTTTATCAACGTCGTACGCGAAGCCACTTCCCGCGGTGTGGTCATCGTAAATATTACCCAGTGTCCGGCAGGGTCGGTAGAGATGGAACGGTACGAAACCGGTCGTCAATTGCTCAATGCCGGCGTGACCAGCGGATACGACAGCACGGTAGAGGCCGCTGTTACCAAATTGATGTTTCTCTTAGGACACGGATACTCTCCCGAAGAGGTACGTCGATTGATGAACACCTCTATAGCCGGCGAAATCACCCTCGAGTCGGACTGCCCCATACAACACGATTCTCTCTCTTTTTAAAATACTAATTCTATATTCGCTTTATTTGAGATAAATCTCGAACATATATGTACTCGTCGGGATATTTTTCCCGACGAACTCGGGTATAAAAAGATATGTACAATGTGAGCGTTATCGGTAATACTCTTTTTATCGTCTTATTGTTTTTGTCCGGTAATCTCTGTGCCATCGGCAAATATGACAGTACCTCCTTTTTGCAGGCAATCTTCAATGGATTTATTTACCCCTTTCATATTTTTTGATACGAATCTTATGTAGAC
>JAZURX010000062.1:0-4418 GCA_045606385.1 Bacteroidales bacterium
ATAAACTTTAAAATCATACGAGAAGATTTAAGCATCGAAAATGGCGAGGAAACAGCGATACGTCATCGAAAAAACCTTTATTTTTATGATAATAAAACAAAGGAGAAATATTATGTGTACTATATAAAAGATTAAAAATTATAGATTATATAGACAAAATCGTATACTATTAACAAATAATGAAATATGAAAATTAGGATTATTTTAACATTTGTGTTATTCGTTATTACACCCACGTTTGGACATAACAACACAATTAAAAAAGTTGCGATTCTTGAAACCGTAGATAAGGAAGGAAAAATTCCATATGGCATTAAATTGATGATACGCAGTAATCTTGCGAATGCTGTTACTGCAACTAAAGGCTATGAGGGATATGACCGAGTAGACATCGCATCTATAATGAGCGAGCAAGAATTTCAACGAACAGGAATGGTAAGTGACGCAAATATTAAAAAATTGGGAGAAATGACCGGTGCAGATTATGTACTTGTTGCTGAGGCGGCAATGATTGATTCCAATATTATTTTCTTAGCTGCTAAAATTATTGATGTTGAGACTGCCCGCATGGAAAAGACTGCTGTAAATCAAACCAATATTAATCCTCAAGATATGCAAAACGCTTGCGAATCCTTAGCAAAGAATTTGTTTGGCTTGGGAATTATTGAAAAAATTGTATCAAAAAATAGTAATACCTTGACAAGTTTTTTTTCCAAAGAAGATTTAATCAAAGCTGGGTTTAAATTTTTTAAACCATCAAAAGATTTAAACCCATTACAAGGTATTAAGGGACAAGCATATTTAGAAAATTTTGGTCCTGATTTACATCGCTATGATAATTCTCGCTATTTGTATGGGGAATATGTTAGTGGGAAATTGAATGGAATAATTTTTTTTTATGATGGACATGAAGATAAGTACATTTTATCTTATGCGGTAGATGGGTGCATCGCATATCCTGCATTAACTGCCTATAACGATAATGGAGATTTTTGTATAGGTATAGAAGAAGGATCTTGCAGTTATCTTCGTATGCACGGAAATTGGAAAGAACCTTCAGAGCGTCCGATGTTTTTCGAATTAATGAAAGTTTATGGCGATTTTATTGATTCGTACGCATTTAGGAAAGCTATGTCAAATGGAAAAATTGCAAATTATATGTATAATTTGAATCATAGATTTTCTAAATTCATTAATTCCGGAGGCTTAATCTCCGAATCAGCATGGGAATGTCCAGATAATTGGTAGTAAATTTAAAGTTAATGTTTTTGCAGACCATGAACCGTTATATAACGACGAGGGCTGCCGGTCATGGCAGCCCTCGGTACGTTTATAAGGAAAGGTCGTCATCCGACAACGATATTGATCAGTTTATTGGGTACGACAATCACTTTTTTGGGGGTCTTTCCTTCGAGCCATTTGGCCGAATTGGGGTGCGCCAACACCTCTTTTTCGATATCCTCTTTGGCAGTGCCGGTAGGGAATTCGAGGTTGAATCGTACTTTACCGTTGAATGATACGGCGTATGTCACATTGTCTTCTTTGAGGTATTCTTCGTTGTACTCGGGCCATTGTGCATCGCATATCGAGCCTTCGTTGCCAAGCGAGTGCCACAACTCCTCGCTCAGGTGCGGGGTGAAGGGTGCCAGCAATATGGTGATGGTTTCGAGCACTTGGCGATTGCGACATTTCATCGAGGTGAGTTCGTTTACACATATCATAAATGCGCTTACCGATGTGTTATAAGAGAATGCCTCTATGTCGCCACTCACCTTCTTTATAAGTTTGTGCAGACTTTTGAGTTCCTCTTTTGTCGGTTTCGTGTCGACCACCGCCCAATTGTCGCCTTCGTGGAAGAGATTCCAGAATTTGCGTATAAAGCGATTTACACCATCGATACCGTTGGTATCCCAAGGTTTGCTCTGTTCTACCGGACCGAGGAACATTTCGTACAGACGCAGAGTGTCGGCACCGTATCGTTCTACGATGTCGTCGGGGTTCACAACATTGAACATCGACTTCGACATCTTCTCTACCGCCCAACCGCAGATATACTTGCCATCTTCGAGTACAAACTCAGCATCGGCATATTCGGGTCGCCAATTGCGGAAGGCCTCTATGTCGAGAACATCGTTGCTGACGATATTCACATCGACGTGTATGGGAGTGGTATCGTAGTTGCCACGAAGGTTGTACGACACAAAAGTGTTGGTGTCTTTTATGCGATATACAAAGTTGGAACGACCTTGTATCATACCTTGGTTGACCAATTTTTTGAAAGGTTCTTCTTCGCAAATAAATCCGAGGTCGAAGAGGAATTTGTTCCAGAATCGGCTGTATATCAAGTGTCCTGTGGCATGCTCCGAACCACCAACGTAGAGGTCGACGTTGCGCCAATAGGCATTTGCCTCCTCCGACACAAGAGCGGCATCGTTATGAGGGTCCATATAGCGCAGATAGTAAGCCGACGAGCCTGCAAATCCCGGCATGGTACACAATTCGAGAGGGAAGTGTTCTTCGGTCTCCCAGTTTTTGGCACGACCCAATGGGGGTTCGCCTTGCTCGGTGGGGAGGAACTTGTCTATACCCGGCAGGAGCAGCGGCAGGCGACTCTCGTCGAGCATATAGGGCATATCGTCTTTGTAATACACGGGGAATGGTTCGCCCCAATAGCGTTGACGGCTGAATATTGCATCGCGCAAACGATAGTTTACTTTCACGCGTCCGAGCCCCTTTTCTTTGATAAATTCTTTTGTTTTTGCGATGGCTTCTTTTACAGTGAGTCCGTTGAGGTCGAGACCGTTTCCACACGAATTTATCATGATACCCTCTTTGGCATCGAAACTCTCCTGCGAAACATCACACCCCTCGATAAGGGGTATAATGGGAAGGTCGAAGTGGCGGGCAAATGCGTAGTCGCGACTATCGTGTGCCGGAACGGCCATAATGGCACCGGTACCATACCCGGCCAATACATAATCACTTATCCAGATAGGTATTTCTTTACCGTTGAGCGGATTAATGGCGTATGCACCGGAGAATACGCCGGTCACACTGCGATCCATCATACGTTCACGTTCGGTACGGTGTTTTATTTTATCGAGATACTCGTCTACTGCGGCTTTTTGCTCGGGGGTAGTGACCTGAGCCACATACTCGCTCTCGGGGGCAAGTACCATGAATGTCACACCGAAAATCGTATCGGCACGAGTGGTAAAGATGGTAAAGTTTATATCTGAATTTACCACTTTGAATTGCATCTCAGCACCTTCGGAACGACCTATCCAGTTGCGCTGAGTCTCTTTCAGTGAATCGCTCCAATCAATGGTATCGAGACCGTCGAGCAATCGTTGCGCATATGCCGATACACGCAGACACCATTGGCGCATCATTTTCTGTTCTACGGGGTAACCGCCACGCACCGATACCCCTTCGCTTACCTCGTCGTTTGCAAGCACCGTACCCAATTTGGGACACCAGTTTACCATGGTTTCACCCAGATATGCGATACGATAATTGAGCAATGTTTTTTGTTGCTCTTTTTCGCTCATGGCACACCATTCGTCGGCCGTAAATGTCAACTCTTCACTACAAGCGACATTCAATCCTTCTGTACCTGAGGTCTCAAATTTATCGATGAGACAGTTTATGGGAAGTGCTTTTTGCTCGCTATTATCATAGTAGCTGTTAAACATTTGTATAAAAGCCCACTGTGTCCATTTATAATATTCGGGGTCACAGGTGCGAATTTCACGATCCCAGTCGAAGCAGAATCCTATTTTATCGAGTTGCTCGCGATAGCGGTCTATATTTTTATCGGTAGTGATGGCGGGGTGTTGTCCGGTCTGTATGGCATACTGCTCGGCGGGCAATCCGTAAGCATCGTAACCCATCGGGTGCAGTACGTTGAATCCTTTGAGACGTTTGAATCGGGCGTAGATGTCCGATGCGATATACCCGAGAGGGTGTCCCACGTGCAAGCCGGCGCCCGACGGATAGGGAAACATATCGAGTATGTAGAACTTGGGTTTGTCGGTCTGTTCTGTTACACGATAGGTATGGTTCTCTTTCCAATATTGTTGCCACCGTTGCTCTATTTCTCTGAAATTGTATTCCATCGTTATGTGCAGTTATATGTGGTTTGTGTATTTGCGTTGGGAGCGGACGCGTAGTCCTTGCGTACTCGACGCTATGAGCCGACAAAGTTAATAAAAAAAAGAATACGCTGTTCAAAATCACCTCTTTTACACTATCAAGGTCATATATTTAGAAAAAATCATCGGAGCAAGGGTATTTCTCACACGCTTGTCACTATCTTTGAGGTAAACCTCGAAAATAGTTTGCTCTCGCTGTGAAAAATATCCAAGCAAGCTTGGTATTTCTCGCTTGTTTGTCGCTATCTTTGCCGAGCGAAGATA
>JAZURX010000063.1:0-42499 GCA_045606385.1 Bacteroidales bacterium
ACAAAGAAAAACTTTACAGCATTATCGGGTAATGACTTGGCAACCGTTCTATCTCATTACCTTGCGTTTCTTTGCTAAATTGCCATCGTTGCTATTTCTGAGGTTTTCTGTTTAATGCGTTATGGCTCAGTTCAAAACGCAAAAATTGACCTTTTTTGCTCCGCGAACCGTAATTTTTTGAAAAAATAAACTATAGATATTATTTGTCATTCATAGAGAATCCGTGATATTGCTTTTGTGAATCCGAATGTTCAATCCTGCTTCTAATTATTTGAAATATGTTTAATAATTATGACTGTACCATCGGCGTTTGTACGTTTTTCGATATAGAATCCGTTATCGGGTCGGGTAGTTCTTATTCCCGATAATGTGTAATATTCGATACTCTTTATCGAGTGGCGAGAGATGTTTTGGTCGAGTGCGTCGGTAGGCCGATAGTCGCACGGGTTTTTGATACCCAACATATAAGCTATAGTATTGGTGAATAATTGTCGGGCATCATCGGTAATATTTCCTACACCATCGGCTATCGGATCGCACGAGAAGGGTAGTAATATGTATATATTCGATATATCGTCGGTATTATAGTGTATATGTATAGTTCCATATCCGTCGGGGGTACGGGCAAGCAATGTGTCGTTTTTGATGGCATCGGTCGCGCTTTTCCATGCTTGTATCATATTATAAGAAGTGTTTGATTCGCTGAATATTTTCACTTCTCCGTCGGCGGTAGGTATAATGCGGTCAAACAGCGGGTGCGTCTTACCTTCATCGGTCAGTATAAGCGTTGTAGTGCCTTTGGCCGGGTTTACCGGTGTTGCCCAGTCCCATCTTCCCGAGGTATAGTTGAAGGCTTTGAAACTGAGAAAAGGAACGAGTCCTACCAACTCTTTAAGTCCGTTTGTATATGATTTATTTCCACTCATGGACTCCGATGCCACAACCAATCGGTATTGTCTCAAAGAATCGATTTCGGGGGTTGAATTGATTTCTATATCCACAACCTCTATGGCTATGCCGAATGTGTCGAGTAACGCAAAGAAGGGGTCTTTGTCAGGTGAGTAGTTGTTGTATGCGTCATCATACAAGAAAGCAATACAATTTTTCTTATCGGGCAAAGGTTCCGGTTTTGGTTCCGGTTTTGGTTCCGGCTCCGGTAATTCATATTTGCCATTGAGGTCGACGTTTCCCAATCGATATACCTCGGCTGCCGCTAACAAAAAGCACCCGATACCGAAATCTTCAAAATTGGGAACAGTGGAGAATACAATGGGTTGAGAATCTTCGGGTTTAGATCCTGTACCTTGTACGTAACCCAAAAAGCCGTCATCGCCTACAGCTCTGTGACACATGGCATTCCAACCTCTGATTACATGTGGCATGTACGTGGCGCTATCGAGTATCCCACTATGTATGCCGTATGCCATACCGGCAACAAACAAAGCCGTGCCTGATGTCTCGGGTCCTTCTGAATCGGGCGAACCATAATTCGATGGCGCGGCAAGACTGACATTCCAAAATCCATCGGAACGTTGGCACTTGATAAGAGCTTCCGACATCATTTTGAAATCGGAAATGTATTGTTCTCGATGGCATAATGTGTCGGGTGCATAATCGAGGGTGCGCGACAGAGCCGTATATACCCATCCGTTACCGCGCGACCAATAGCAAGGTTTGTCTTTCTCTACCTTGTCTGTATATGGTGGATCGAAAGAGTAGTCGCGCCACCAAAGCCCGTCGCTTTCGTTGAATAGAGGGGCACCCTTACCTTTTCCTGTACTCGATTTACCGGCATCGCCGTGTTTGTCGCGAGTATACATATACATATTATACATATACTCGAAGTAGGCAGTGTCTTTTTCTATTACACCGAGTTGTGCATATATTGGCATTGCCATATGTATGGCATCTATCCACCACCAGTCGTTTATACTTTTCCGCTCATACATCAGATAATCGATATGCTCTTTGATGTGTGTTTTGCGTACCTCTTTTGTCGTGTCGAGCATATACATATCGAGGTATGCCATACCGCAACAATGAAAGTCGGCGTTGGTTGGGGCACTGGTGTCATTTGATACCCATTCGTGGTAGTCGCCCCATTCCGAGGTATATTCGTACCATGAAGTTACCGGACGCATACGATACATCGCCATTAATCCTTCATAATATACTCCACGAGTCCATATTCTGCTGTTCCTTTTCTTACCACCCACATACGAGTTGGCAGTCGGGTCGGGGTAGGTTCGCATGAAATAGTCATTTACCAATGATGCGTAGTAGAAGGTCGAGTCTTGCGTGATTACCAAGTCGTAATTGTAGTTACTTGTAGTGTCGGTTACGGCCTCTTGTGCCGATGTAGTGATACTGTAAAGAGTCACTATTAGTAAAAGTAGTTTTTTTCTCATACTAATATAATAAGATGTGTAAAGATACGTTTTTTTGTTAAGAACTTATATGTAGAAGTTCCGAAAATTATGAAAATGCCGATTTTACCCAATAAAATCGGTTAAAATATGTAAAAAACGCCTGTTCGTTAAAAAATAATGATATTAATTGTTTGAAATATCGTTTTTTTGCATACTTTTGTAGGGAA
The DNA here is from genome assembly GCA_045606385.1 of Bacteroidales bacterium. Lineage (GTDB taxonomy): Bacteria > Bacteroidota > Bacteroidia > Bacteroidales > UBA11471 > Caccoplasma. The sequence goes on from JAZURX010000063.1 coordinate 2,597, forward strand.
AAAGGCAAAACGAATGTCTGATTCTTGTATCGGAAATATAAATACGACACTGACGGAGCTACAGGAGTTGATGATTCTTGTAGAGAAATCCTATCCCGAAGTGCCGTCTATTTTATGCAAAATAAGCCTTGAAAAAGGTGAAAAATTGTGTGAGCAACTTCGTAATCTCTCCTTCTCTGAAACAGAAGTCTCTGAGAAGATTGAAGAAGTATGTGTGCCGATAAGCGATGTGATAGGTTTTGTAGATGATTCGTCTGAAGAGGTTTCTGCCGAAGACGATGCGACAATTATACCGGTTGATTTATGTCAAGAAACAGAACCGATGATTGTTGAGCCTGAAGAGACCGCATCGGTATCATCAGAGATAGTCGATATTGAGCCTATTCTCGGAGTAGAACCCGAAAGAGATGAGACATTGGAAGTCGAGTCATCGTTTACTATTTCATGGGATACCGCGGAAGAGGATTTTTGCCTTTTTGATTGCGTGAAAGATATAAATGGGTCGTCCAATATTGAGGAAGAAGATCAATGCGACGATATTTCTGTCGATGACGCTACGGAAGAATTGCCGGTGTTGTCTGATGATGTAAATGTAGTTGCGATTGAAGATCACGGTAGTGAAGACACTGTCGCCGAGGTTCTTCCCGAGGAGCCTGTTGAGGTATCTGATGGTGAGAATTTTTCCGAAGATGATGAATCAGACAAAGAAAGGGAGATAAAAACCTTTTCAGGAAAAGAACTCCAGAAAATAATGAGTATCAACGATCGCTTTTTATTCCGTCGCGAGTTGTTCGATGGCGACGACGATGAAATGAATGCAACGTTCGAAGATCTCAACCATATATCGTCATACGAAGAGTCGTTGACGTATCTGCATACCCGTTTCGATTGGGACTTTGAGTCCGAAGCCGTTGAGTTGTTGTGTATGTTGCTCAAGCAACGATTTGAATAGGCTTTATGGCAAAACTCTATATAGTTCCCACACCTGTTGGCAACCTCGAAGATATGACGATGCGTGCCATTCGGGTTTTGCAGGAGGCCGATTGCATACTGGCCGAGGACACTCGCACCAGTGGTATTTTGATGAAACATTTCGACATCAAAACTCGTATGCAATCGCATCACAAATTTAATGAGCATAAGACCGTCGATACCTTGGTCGAGCGTATCAAAGCCGGTGAAACCATAGCTTTGGTTTCCGATGCGGGTACTCCGGCAATATCCGATCCCGGATTCTTGTTGGCGAGAGCCTGTCGTCGCGAAGGTATTGTTGTAGAATGTCTGCCTGGAGCTACCGCATTCGTTCCTGCCATTGTCGATTCGGGTTTGCCATGCGACAGGTTCACGTTCGAAGGGTTTCTTCCTCAGAAAAAAGGCCGTGCATCTCGTCTTGCCGAGTTGGCCGACGAGATACGTACAATGATTTTCTACGAATCACCCTTTCGCCTGCTCAAAACACTTACGCAGATGTCCGAAGTGTTTGGAGGTGATCGCAACGTGTCGGTGAGTCGGGAAATTTCCAAACTTCATGAGGAAACCATAGGGGGGACATTCTCCGAGTTGATAGCTCATTATACAGCGCACGAGCCCAAAGGCGAGTGTGTAATTGTTGTCGAAGGCGCGACTCACGTCAAACCCGAGAAAGTAAAAAAAGAAGATTGTAATACAAATAAACGAAACTAAAAACAACTCTTAAAAACAAGTGATTATGAAAAAAGTAGTGTTAAGCATGACTGCCCTCATGATGCTCTTTATGGTATCTTGCCAGGGTTACAAAGACCAAATCGCACGTCTCCAATTCCAAAATGACTCGATTGCTCAAGTAAATGCCGGTATGGCTTCTGATTTTGAAGAATTGCTTCAAATGATGGACGAAATCGAAACCAGCTTCCTCCAAGTTGAAAAAACTGAAGCAGGTCTCGCTCAAGCCGATGGCGAACGTCTCAAAGCAGGTATAGCTCAAATCATCGAGCTCCTCAAAGACAACCAAACCAAAATAGCTGATCTCGAAGCTAAAGTTAAAAGCAGCAACAGCAAAATCTATCGTTTGAACCAAACTATCAAACGTCTCAAAGCCGAGAACGAAGAAAAAGCTGCTATGATTACCAAATTGCAAGCCGACCTCGCTCAACGCGACGCTAAAATCAAAGAACTCGATGCTTCTATCGCTGCTCTCAACAGCAAAGTAAACGCTCTTTCTGCAGAAAACAAAGATCAACAAGATCAACTTGCTGCTCAAGACAAAGAAAAACACACCGTTTACTATACTTTCTCTAACAGAAAAGACCTCAAAGCTAAAGGTATCCTTATCAAAGGTCGTGCTCTCCAAGGCGAAGTTAATAACAGCTACTTCACCCAAGCCGATCTCCGCAACCTTACCTCTATCCCCGTTGATGCCAAGAAAGCTTATCTCTTGACCTCACACCCCGCTGGTTCTTACACCTTTGTTAAAGAAGGTAAGAGAATTGTTTCTCTTTCGATTACCAACCCCACCGAATTTTGGAGCGTATCGAAATATCTCGTTGTTCGCACAAAATAATAGCGAAAACAACTTTTAGGTGATGCCGACCATCGAACACGTATTTATCGACCTCGATGATACGTTATGGGATTTCCGCTCAAACTCTCATAGAGCTTTAGAAATCGTTTTTAGGCAATTGGCTGTCGTTCGATTTTATTCGTCTGCCGATGAATTTTATCGCGTGTACAGCGAGAAAAATACCGAACTTTGGTCGCTTTATCACCACGGTCGCATCACACGAGAACAATTGGTCGTTGAGCGTTTTCGCTACCCTTTGCAAAGAGTGGGAGTATACGACCCCCAATTAGTCTCAGACCTCAATCAAGCCTACCTCTCGACACTTGCCGAGCAGGTAGGCTTGAATTTTTTTGCAATAGAACTTTTGCAATACCTTTCGCAACACTACTCGTTGACAATGGTCAGTAACGGATTCCATGAAGTGCAATACAGGAAAATTACTAATTCGGGTCTGTCGCCCTTTTTCGACAATGTAGTCCTATCCGATGAGGTAGGAGCGCTTAAACCCGATCCTACCATATTCCGACACGCATTGCAATTGTACGATGCATTACCCTCGCAGGCCATCATGATAGGCGACAATTTCGAAGCCGATATTTTGGGTGCTGCTCGTGCCGGAATTGCTCAAATCTACTACAATCCCCTCAATAAATCATTGCCCGATGGCTTAAACCCGACATGGTTGCAAGTCCCTGCGCCTACCTATGAGGTAGCATCTCTCCGAGATATTCTCGATATATTGTAGCAAACTACTTTCAATATTTCACGTCATTACGCTCCGGCAGAGTTTTCGTGACGATGTACTTTATTATCAATTCTATTTTTATATAGGGAGATAAAAAACGCCCCGCAGTATTACCACGGGGCGTCACAAGTATTTAGTGATTAATAATTTGTCTGTTTTTAGGTTATAAGTTTTTTTGCAAAGATATATATTATGTACAAAATATAAAACTTTAATTGAAAAATTTTTGTTATTTTTATGCGGAATGGAAAGTATAAACATAAACGAGCGAGAAATATTAAGCCTGCATGGATATTTTTCACAGCGATAGCAACTATATATGAGATAAACCTCGGTATAAATAAAAACAGCCCGCGATAAATGTCGCGGGCTGTTTTTAAGTGATAAAGATGAAAGTTTTACTTTTTGAGGGCAGCGATGCTTTCTTCGAGCGATTTGATTTTGCTCTCGGCATCGGCTTGTTTTTTACGTTCGTTTTCCACCACTTGTGCGGGGGCGTTGTTTACAAAACGTTCGTTACTGAGTTTCGCTTGTACCGAGCGCAAGAATCCTTGCAGGTATTTCAACTCTTCTTCCTGCTTTTTGAGTTCGGCTTCTATATCTATATTATTGCCAAGAGGTACGGCATATTCGGTGGTTCCTACCAAGAACGATACGGCAGTAGCATCTTTATCGGTAACGACTTCCATGGTCGACAGATTGGCAAGTTTTATAATCACTGCGTCGCAGTCGGTATTGTGAGTGCCGAGTATTTGCAAGGTGAGAGCCTCTTTATTGGCGATGTTTTTCTGCAGGCGGATAGTGCGCACTCCGGCAATAATCTCTTTGGCGTTTTCTATAGCCGAGAGCAGAGTTTCATTACAAGGTGCAACATCGGGTATACGTTCTACCATGATGCTTTCGCCCTCCTTGCGGTCATAGAGGTGTTGCCACAATTCCTCGGTGATAAACGGCATGAACGGGTGCAACAACTTGAGCAGTGTATCGAAGTATCCAAGAGTCAAATCGTAACTCTTGCGGTCGATTGGTTGTTGATAAGCCGGTTTTACCATTTCGAGATACCATGACGAGAATTCGTCCCAGAACAGTTTGTATACAGCCATGAGAGCTTCGGATAAACGATATTTATCGAAGAGGTCGGCCACTTCGGCGTTTACTCTGTTCAGCATCGAAGCAAACCATTCGGTAGCGATGCGGGCCGATTCAGGTTGTTCTATATTATCATCGACTTGCCATCCCTTTACAAGGCGAAAGGCATTCCATATCTTATTATTGAAATTACGTCCTTGTTCGCATAGAGAGTCGTCGAAGAGAATGTCGTTGCCGGCGGGAGCCGACAGCATCATACCCATACGCACGCCGTCTGCGCCGTAGCGATCGATCAGGTCGAGGGGGTCGGGTGAGTTGCCGAGCGATTTCGACATCTTACGACCTATTTTGTCGCGTACGATACCGGTGAAATACACATTCTTGAAGGGCATGTCGCCTTGATACTCATAACCGGACATAATCATGCGAGCCACCCAGAAGAAGATAATATCGGGACCGGTAACTAAGTCGGCAGTGGGGTAATAGTAGCTGATTTCCTCGTTGCCGGGGTTGTTTATGCCGTCAAAGAGAGATATAGGCCACAACCACGACGAGAACCATGTATCGAGACAATCTTCGTCTTGACGCAACTCTTCTATCGTCAATGATGTGTTGCCACTCTTTTCTTGTGCCAATCGCAGAGCCTCTTCGGCTGTTTCGGCTACCACATAGCCTCCTTCGGGTAAGAAATAAGCCGGTATGCGGTGACCCCACCACAATTGTCGGCTTATGCACCAATCTTTGATGTTTTCGAGCCAATTGCGATAGGTGTTTTTATATTTGGCGGGGTAGAATTTCAATTCATCGTTCATTACCGGTGGCAAAGCCATATCGGCAAAGTGTTGCATCTTCAAGAACCATTGCATCGACAATTTGGGTTCGATGGCTACATTTGTGCGTTCTGAGAAGCCCACTTTATTGGTATAGGCCTCAACCTTCTCGAGCAATCCGGCATTTGCGAGGTCGGTCTCGATTTGTTTGCGTACATCAAATCGATCCATACCTACATATAATCCTGCAGCCTCACTCAAAGTACCGTTGTCGTTGAAAATGTCGATACTTGGTAAGTTATATTTTTCGCCCAGCATGTAGTCGTTAACATCGTGAGCCGGAGTTACTTTTAGGCAGCCGGTACCAAATTCGACGTCGACGTATTCGTCTTCGATTACAGGTATCGAACGTCCCACGAGAGGCACGATTACACGCTTACTTTTGAGCCATTCGTTTTTAGGGTCATTCGGATTTATACACATGGCCGTATCACCCATGATAGTCTCGGGACGTGTGGTGGCCACGATAGCGTAACGTCCCTCGGCATCACCTTCTACCTTGTAACGGAGATAGTAGAGTTTACTATGTTCTTCTTTGTATATAACCTCTTCGTCAGAGAGGGCGGTAAGTGCTTTGGGATCCCAATTGACCATACGCACTCCGCGATATATCAACCCTTTATTGTAAAGGTCGACAAATACTTTTATCACGCTTTTGCTACGTGTTTCGTCCATGGTAAAGGCTGTACGATCCCAGTCGCACGAAGCTCCGAGTCGGCGCAACTGTTTCAGTATTATGCCGCCGTGCTCATCGGTCCATTCCCAAGCGTGTTTCAAAAACTCATCACGAGTGAGGTCACTTTTCTTTATGCCTTGTTGTGCCAATTTGTTGACAACCTTGGCTTCGGTGGCAATGGAGGCATGGTCGGTACCGGGCACCCAGCACGCGTTTTTACCCATCATGCGCGCGCGACGTACCAATATATCTTGTATGGTGTTGTTCAGCATGTGACCCATGTGTAACACTCCGGTCACATTGGGGGGGGGGATTACGATGGTGTAAGGCTCTCGACCATCGGGTTTCGACTTGAAATAGCCGTTATTCAGCCAATATTCATACCACTTGCCTTCGACTTCGGCCGGGTTGTACTTTGTTGCAATTTCCATTGTATTATATTATATTATATCTTATTTATTTGCAATACGTAATTATCTGCAATTGTGCAAAAGTACGAAAAAAAACTCAATCGAGAAACGATTGAGTTGAACTATACGATATATGGTCAATATTTTTCAATTTAATCCTTTTTGTCGATATTATTTCCATTCTTGCTCCAATCACCATGTTGCTATGCTGAAGAATATTCATATCAGGTTCTATATTATTTGTGCCGATCGATAATGAAATATTGTGTAAAGACTCTATTTCGAGTACTATTAAGTCAAATAGGTGTACTTTTTATACAGCGGTATTGAAGTGTATCATTTTATGATTACATTTGCATTATAAGCAATTTATTCAGAAAGTATGAATTTGAAAAAAATACTTATCATCGTCGTCTGTGTGCAGCTGTGGTACGTGTCGATGCATGCCGATAATGCGATGAAATTATGGTATAATACTCCTGCATCGTTGTGGGTGGAGGCTCTTCCTATCGGGAACGGACGTCTCGGGGCGATGGTATATGGAGACCCGGTTCATGAACAATTCCAACTCAACGAAGAGACCATATGGGGTGGTTCGCCTCACAATAATGTGAATCCTAAGGCCAAAGATGCTCTTGCCGAAATTAGACGATTGATTTTTGCCGGAGAGAATAAGAAAGCTCAGGAACTTTGCGGGCCTGCTATCTGTTCACCCGGAGGTGTCAATGGTATGCCTTATCAAACCATCGGTTCGTTGCATATCGACTTCGAATGTGTTGATAGTTATACCGGCTATTATCGCGATCTCGATATATCTCGAGCCGTGGCTACTACCCGTTTTGTGTCTGGTGGAGTGACCTATTGTCGCGAATCGTTCACGTCGTTTACCGACAATCTGTTGATAATACGTCTTACCGCATCACGTAAAGGGAAAATATCTTTCTCTACGCGATATACCACTCCATATACCGATGCTCGTATTTCTATAGATAACAATATGTTGCGCCTCGATGCCAAGGCCAATGACCATGAAGGAATAGAGGGTAAAGTGCGTTTTACAACCCTTACACGTATTGACCGAAAGGGCGGAACGTGTGAATCTGTAGGTGATACACTTTTGCGAGTATCCGGAGCTAATGAGGTGACGCTTTATGTGTCGACCGGTACCAACTTTGTCAATTATAAAGATGTGTCGGGTGATGCAGAGAGGGTGGCAAAAAATTATTTGAAAAATGCCGGTAAAAAATACGACAAAGCTTTGCAGTCGCATATAGACTATTATAAAAAATATTTTGATAGGGTGTCACTCTCTCTCGGCGAGAATGAGCAGGTCGCTAAACCTACCGATGTACGTGTACGTGAGTTTGAGTCGACATTCGACCCACAGTTGACCGCTTTGTATTTCCAATTTGGCCGTTATCTTCTTATTTCGAGTTCGCAACCCGGTGGACAGGCTGCCAACCTGCAAGGCATCTGGAATTATAAGTTACGGGCCCCTTGGGACGGAAAATATACCACGGATATAAATGTGGAGATGAACTATTGGCCGGCCGAGATTACCAACCTTCCCGAGATGCATGAGCCGTTTATCGACTTGGTGCGTCGTGTATCTGAGCAGGGAAAGCAATCGGCAGCGATGTATGGTTGTCGGGGGTGGACATTACATCACAATACCGATATATGGGCTACAACCGGTGCGGTCGATGGACCTAAATATGGCGTGTGGCCTACTTGTAATGCATGGTTTTGCCAGCATTTATGGGATCGCTATCTCTTCTCGGGCGATAAAACCTATTTGCAAGATGTATATCCCATTATGCGTGGCGCATGTGAATTTTTTATCGATTTTTTGGTGCGAGAACCCGAAAATAATTGGTTGGTTGTTGCGCCTTCCTATTCTCCCGAAAATGCTCCGAACGTCAATGGAAAACGCTCGTTTGTCGTAGTAGCGGGTACCACGATGGATAATCAGATGGTTTATGACCTCTTCCGTAACACTCTCGATGCCGCCGATATAGTAGGAGAGATGCCGGCCTTTGTCGATACTATGCGTTTTGTTGCCGCCAATTTGGCGCCTATGCAAGTAGGCCGATGGGGACAACTGCAAGAATGGATGCACGACTGGGACAATCCTCGTGACCGTCATCGACATGTGTCACATTTGTGGGGGGTATATCCGGGACGTCAGATTACATACAACACACCGGTGTTGATGGAGGCCGCAAAAACCTCACTCAATGCACGTGGCGACCACTCCACAGGTTGGTCTATGGGGTGGAAAGTATGTTTTTGGGCAAGATTACTTGATGGGAATCATGCCTATAAACTCATCTCAGAACAGATACGCCCTACGACCGAAGAAAAAGGTCAGAATGGCGGTACGTACCCCAATCTTTTCGATGCGCACCCTCCCTTCCAAATCGATGGAAACTTCGGTTGTACGGCCGGTATTGCCGAAATGTTTGTACAGAGCCATGCCGGAGCCATTCACTTGTTACCTGCCTTGCCCGATGTGTGGAAAGATGGGGTTGTGACGGGTTTGCGCTGTCGCGGAGGTTTCTCCATTGATACGCTTTCATGGAAAAACAACACGATTAGTGAAGTTCATATCACGTCAACTATAGGAGGTGTGTTGCGCGTACGCTCAGCTGTCCCTCTTATATGTGATGGAAATGCGATAAAGGCTCTGAAATTAATAGAAAACTCAGCCGGTCTGTTACTCGCTCCGCAATCGATACGACGTCCGCTTATTTCACCCGAAGCTTCCATCAACACTGCACATTTCGATGGAGAAATATATATTTACGATATACCTACCGAGGCCGGTAATACATATATCCTTCGCGGAGAATAGTGATGTGTTAATATGTACAAAGAGGCGCGTGTCGGGTTACTATACGCGCCTCTTTCTATTTGATATTACTGTAAATATCGAGAATAAAAGACGGGATCGATACATCGGTCCCGTCTTGGTTATGCAGTAAAAGTCGTTTTAACGATTAGTATGCAAACAAGGGGTAATCTTTCATCGTTTCATTTACTTTTTCGCGTACGCTCTTTATTACGGTTTCGTTTTCGGGAGCAGCGAGTACGGTGTCGACCATTTCCACAATTTCGAGCATGAGACTCTCTTTGGCTCCGCGAGTGGTGATGGCCGGTGTGCCGAGACGAATACCCGAAGTCTGGAACGGAGAGCGGCTGTCGAACGGCACCATATTCTTGTTGGCGGTGATGTCGGCGGCAACAAGAGCCTTTTCTGCCACTTTACCTGTAAGTTCGGGGAATTTGGTGCGCAGGTCTATGAGTATACAGTGGTTGTCGGTACCGTTTGAAACGATTTTATATCCTTTGTCGATGAATGCTTGTGCCATAACGGCGGCATTCTTTTTCACTTGCTGTTGATATTCTTTGTATTCGGGTTGCAGAGCTTCTCCGAATGCTACGGCTTTGGCTGCGATTACATGTTCGAGCGGACCGCCTTGTACACCGGGGAATACGGCCGAGTCGAGCAATGCTGACATTTTTTTGATTTCACCTTTGGGTGTTGTTTTACCCCAGGGATTCTCAAAGTCCTTACCCAGCAAGATAATACCGCCACGCGGACCACGAAGGGTTTTGTGGGTGGTAGAAGTCACTATGTGTGCATATTTCAAAGGGTTGTCGAGCAATCCGGCGGCAATGAGACCGGCGGGGTGAGCCATATCTATCATAAAGATAGCACCGATTTCGTCGGCGATACGACGCATACGGGCATAGTCCCACTCACGAGAATAGGCCGATGCACCGCCGATAAGTAATTTCGGACGTTCGCGCAATGCAACCTCTTCCATCATGTCATAATCTACATATCCGGTATCTTCTTTCACACCATATTCGAGTGCTTGGAACATAAGTCCCGAGAAGTTTACGGGTGAGCCGTGTGAGAGGTGACCGCCATGCGAAAGATTAAGTCCGAGGAATTTATCTCCGGGGTTCATGACAGCCATGAATACGGCCATATTGGCTTGTGCGCCCGAGTGGGGTTGCACATTGGCCCATTCGGCTCCGAAAATCTCTTTCAATCTGTCTATTGCCAATTGCTCGGCTTGGTCTACCACTTCGCAACCTCCGTAGTAACGTTTGCCGGGGTAGCCTTCTGCGTATTTGTTGGTGAGGCATGAGCCCATGGCTTGCATTACTTGTTCGCTTACAAAATTTTCCGAGGCGATAAGCTCTATACCTTTCATCTGACGTTGACGTTCGCGGTCGATGATGTCAAAGATAGCATTGTCTCTCTGCATTGTGTTTTATTTTACGGGTTATATTATTTGCCTATTGAAAACGCAAAATAGTATCAATTGTGCTGGATATTGACTGTTTTTTGCATTGAAAGTGCAAAGATAATTCTTTTTTGTCGCTTATTATCTATATTTACTTTCTTTTTTTCTCTACCGACCAACCAAATTTTCCAATGGGATTTCCTGTCTCATAATAATACCCATGTGAATACACAAGCAATCCGGCTTTTTCCATATCGAAAGCACCGGTTTCAGGGTCGATATATGCTGTGTCGGCAAGGACTCCTTCTACATCAGCAATAAACATGTCGTGGCTGCCGAGGTGTATTATTTCCCTTACTTTACACTCTATACTCATAGGCGATTCTTTGATGTAGGGGGCTGCTACATGTTCCGATGCTATGGGGGTAAGTCCACATTCTGTAAATTTATTGTAATCTTTTCCTGAACGTACACCGCTCCAGTCTGTGGCACGTGCCAACTCCTCTGTTGTGAGGTTGATGACAAAAGCCATGTTTTTCTCAATGATGGGGTGCGAGTATCGCTCGGGACGTATCGATACATAGCACATCGGAGGGTTACTGCATATTGTGCCTACCCAACTGGCAGTAAGCATATTGTATTCATCGGGAGTAGAACCGCAACTGATGAGTGCGGCAGGTAATGGATATATCATTGTACCCGGTTTCCATGCTACCTTTTCCCCACTTGCGCTTATTCTCTTCTTATTCATTTCCTTTTCTTTTGTTGTTTCTATAATAGCAAAGATACTTATTTTATTTGAAATCGTCGGGCTGGCGTGTAAATAAACATTAAATAAGTTTTTTCATTAGAATTCTCTAATTATTCCGACTTGGGAGCGCGATATGAGTAATGTAAAGTATGCTTTATGTGTATCTCTTGCTTGTTATTATATATGTACCCAATAGTGGAGAGTCGGCATACAACATTCTTTCCCATGTCGCACTCACTTTTGTTTCTTTGTTGTATATTTGAGGTAAACCTCGAATATAGCTACTTCCGCTGTGAAAAATATCCAAGCAAGCTTGATATTTCTCGCTCGTTTATTCGTATATTTGCCACATGAAGAACCTTTTTAATTTGATTGTATGAAAAAAAATATCACCTCTCTTTTACGTTTCCTTTCGGTTGCTGTGTTGCTTGTATTTACAGTTTCTTGCGAAGAGGATTTTATTGAAACTACGCCACACGTATCCGAGATAGTTTTTGATTCGCAAGGTGGAGATACTTCTATAGTGGTGACATGTCCTGAGTTGGGAAATTGGTATGTGTCCGACAATATGCCTGAATGGTGCGACGTATCTCCCGAGAAAGGAAAGGATGGCGATTGCGTCGTAATAAATGTTTTGCCCAATCGGAGCCATATGGAACGTTATTTCTCGATTGAATTATCATATTCCTCATCATCTGTTGAAATTGCTATTACTCAAAAAGGGAAAGAGGTTACACCCGGCAGAGAAGTCGATTTGGGGCTGAGTGTCAAATGGGCAGGTTGGAATATCGGCGCTTCTGCACCCGAAGAGTATGGAGGATATTATGCATGGGGTGAAACCAGAGAAAAGGACGACTATTATCCCGAGACCTATTCCTATTGGCACGATGAAAATGGTGATGGTTATTGCTCGCACGATGAGGTTACAGATATAGGTAAAGACATTTCCGGTACTGAATATGATGTCGCTCATGTGAAATGGGGCGCAGGTTGGCGTATGCCTACGCGTGACGAAATAGAAGAACTTATAGACCGTTGTACATGGGAGTGGGGTGAATATAAAGAGACCGTAGGTATATTTGCAATAGGCCCGAATGGAAATTCGATTTTTTTCCCGGCAGCAGGGTTGAATCACATGGGTGAAGTAGGATATGAAAAAGCCGGAGGGTATTACTATTCGGCATCATATTATGAGGATTATGAATATTTCGCTCGAGCCATATATTTCTTCCCCGGATCGTTGGCTGATTCCAATTCTTTGGATCGTCCTATGGGTGCTTCTGTACGTGCCGTGAAAAATTGATACATTTTATGTGTTATAAAATAACAAAGACAGCGCCAAAATGGAAATTTTGGCGCTGTCTTTGTATGATGGTCAATACGGATTATTTTATTTTTATTGAATCTTTGTTGATGCTTTGCTCGCAGTAGTGGCATTTGACAATGACCTTATCTTTGTCTATTACCTCAAAACGGGTTGCCATAGGCTCGTTGTTGGTAATACATTTAGGATTGGCGCATCGTATAATGTCGTGCAATTCGTCGGGTAGTGTGACAGTATGTTTTTCTATGACCTTATAATCTTTTATAATATTTATTTTTGCGTTAGGAGCAAGTATGGCAATACGATTTATCTCCTCTTCCTCGAAATATGTATCGGCAATTTTTATGATACCCTTTTTGCCGATAAGTTTACTGCACAGATTGTTGCCTATAGTTACGCTTTTATCTATTTGGTCGAGGTGGAGCAACGATACCACTTCGAAGAGTTGTTCCGATGGTATATGGTCTATAACGGTGCCGTTTTCGAGGGCTGCAACTTGTAATTTTTTATCTGTTGTTTCCATAGTCTGATTGTTTCGGAAAAGTAGGATTTTAATCTTCTATTTTGATGCCCAAAACTTTACATATAATAGCTTGGCGGGCATACAATCCGTTTTTGGCTTGTTCGAAATAGTATGCTTTTGGGTTGTCGTCTACATCGTAAGCGATTTCGTTTACGCGGGGTAGAGGGTGTAAGATTCGTAAATTATCTTTCGACCCGGCGAGCATGGCATTGTGTAGTGTATAGACATTTTTTACCTTTTCATATTCCATCAAGTCGGTAAATCGCTCACGTTGTACGCGAGTCATATATAATATATCGGCTTGATTGATGATTTCTTCGGTAAATTCGTGATGTTCAACATAGGGAATGCCCAGTTTGTCACAATACACTTTATACTCTTCGGGCATTTTCAATTCTTCTGGGGCTACAAAGTGGAATGTAGGATGAAAATGCGACATGGCCATAAGCAACGAGTGTACCGTGCGACCGTATTTCAAGTCGCCCACCATGGTTATATTTAAGTTTTCGAGAGTGCCTTGCGTTTTATATATGGAATATAGGTCGAGCATGGTTTGTGATGGGTGCTGGTTTGAGCCGTCGCCGGCATTGATGATGGGCTTAGGTGATACCTCTGAGGCGTAACAAGCTGCACCATCTAAATAGTGACGCATGATTATAAGATCGACATAGTTGCTTACCATCATAATGGTGTCTTTCAGTGTTTCTCCTTTGGTAGAGCTGGTTGTCGATGCGTCGGAAAATCCTATGATACGACCGCCAAGACGGTTTACTGCTGTCTCGAAACTGAGACGGGTACGAGTCGATGGCTCGAAAAACAAGGTGGCAATTACTTTTCCCTCCAATACTTTGCGATTAGGATTTTTCTCGAAGAGGCTGGCAATTTCTAATATCTCCAATATTTCCTCTTTTGAGTAGTCGGTGATTGATACTAAACTCTCGTTTCTCATAATTCTGTATTGTTACTATAGAATAGGTAAGGCACAAAAAAAGACCGTTCCATGTTTTTTGGGGGCGGTCGATAGGGGTAGGATGTCCGAAAATATTTGTGCTTGTAAAGGTTGTTCACTCTTTACAGATGCTACGATTATATGTTTATGGTCATCGTTCATACCTACCACAAAAGTACAAAAAAAATTACATCTTCAGCATTTCGATATAAAATATTTTTCAATGTTGTTGACATTCCTCGTTTTTTTCTCTCTCTTTATCTCCTTTGTTATTTTGCGCAGTATAATATACAAAACCTCCTCGGTATCTATTATGGTACCGAGGAGGAAATATGATGTTGTGAAATTTTATTTTGCAGGAGTCTCTGTCGATATACTCATTAATGCACCTGTTGCGGGACAGAACAAGGCTTTTACTTGCTCTTTACCGGTGAGAAATGATGCGGGCAAACCATACTCTACACCGAGTTGTGATATCGGGAGATTTTGGGAGAATAGAGATTGTCCTTTAAAGGTGATTTTTACATTGGCATATCCGGGTATTGTGTATACCAAAGAGCCTTTCTCCGGTACGATGGGCTCTCCTTTTTTATTGGTGGGAGCTTCTCCTTTTTCTGTGGTTTCTATCGATATATATACCGGTTCGCCCGATAAATCATCAGCGGCTACTATTCCCGAACGTTCCGATATGCGGAAAGCAACAATGTTGCTGTTCTGTTTCTCATTCGATATATCGGGCGTTACACATATATATTTTACAACTGTTTGTGTTTCTATTGTTCCCATAAACAGGTCGGTAAGCATGGCTTCGCGTTGATCCATCTCATCGAGTAAAATACGGAATGATTTCTCGGTGGGTATGGCATCGGCATTACCGGTGAGTAGGTCGAGACGATACTCTCGCAGGCTGTATATCTGTTTAGCTGCAGCCTCTGCCATCTTCGAGGTAGAACCCATGAGCATCATCTCCTCGGTATATAATTGTGCATAATCGGCGTCGGTGTAGCGAGGCGATTTTACTTTTCTTTTTTCCTTTTTCCCTTTGTTTTCGTGACAGCAAAGTGTATCATTTATTCCGCAAAGGATACCTTGGCGGTCGAGATAGAATGCGACATTGTTTCCGGCTTTGAGTTGTATAGCATATTGTTTGTCGGGGTCGGGAACACCGACGGGGGTTGCAGTTATATTTTTGATTTTCCACACGGTGCGTTCTTGGGTAACGGCCGGTGCTTTACCAAGATATTTTTGAGCATATTTGTAGAATATACCGGGTTTTTCGACCGAACGGGTGAGTGTAACTTTCAGGTTGATATTTGTACTTGGTAGCGAGTAAACGATACCGTATCCGTTAAATTTATCGGCCGTTGTTTTTACAACGTTTTGGGCTGTGACTCCGAGTGTGATGCTCAGTGCGAGTGCCAATATGGTTTTCTTCATAATTTATATGTGTTATCTGTTATATACTCTTAATTGTTTGAACGCTTTACCTATATGGTTTATTATGTCTGAGGCTGTTATATATTCAGGCGAGTGTTTTTCGATTGCAAGGTCGCCAGCCAGCCCATGCAGCATCACGCCTATTGTGGCGGCATCGATAGGGGGGGATCCCCCGGCAAGCAATGCGCCAATGATACCTGTGAGTGTGTCGCCACTGCCGGCAGTGGCCATTCCGGGGTTGCCGGTACTATTGAAATGTACATCGCCCGAAGGTAAAATTACAGCGGTATATGCCCCTTTCAGTACGATGATGATATTGTACTCACGACATATTTCGCGTGCTTTTTGTATACGTATGTATTGTGTATCGCTTGCCCCGAACAGCCTGTCAAATTCGCGATGGTGAGGAGTGAGAATGGTTTCGGGCTGCAAATGACCGATGAGATTTTTATCTTCGCTCAATATATTCAGTGCATCGGCATCGATTACCATAGGACATGGTGATGAAGAGAGTAACTCTTTGAGTGCGTTGCGGCTGTCGATGTGACTCCCCATGCCCGGGCCTATGGCTACGGCCGAGTAGCTACGTTCGAGAGATACAAGGCTGATGTGCTCGGCATGTATATCGGTCGATACAATAGCCTCTGGAACCGCTGTTTGTACAATGGATTCTCCGCAGCCGGCTGTATGCAGTGTAACTACTCCGACTCCGCTGTGAAGGGCTGCTCGCGTGGCAAGTATGGCCGCCCCCATCATTCCTCGACTGCCGGCTACGATCAACAAATGCCCGTAGTCGTATTTTTGTGAGAAAAGTGCTCGGTTTTTCAGTCGTGTTGCAACTTCTTGTGGCAGTGTATAATTGTAGGGCGTATACGTGCTTTTGACGACATCGGGGTGTAACCCTATATCGAGAATTGTCCATTCTCCGGTCAACGCATGCTCTTCGGCTGTAAGAAATGATAACTTTGGAAATTGAAAGGTAAGCGTGAGCGTAGGCTGAACGATATGAGACAGGTTACAAGCACCGTTATCTTCACCGAGCATACCCGATGGTATATCTATTGATATAATAATAGCTCCCGAAGAGTTGATGTATTGTATGATGTCGGAGTATGTGTTGTCGAGTGGTCGCGACAGTCCCGATCCAAATATCGCATCTATCAGCAAGGTGTTGCTAGTCAATGGCGGGAGTGCAAATCGATCTACATTCTCGTGTATATTGATGCCTATATCTCTTAATCTATCTAGATTGATTTGGCAGTCGTCCGATAAATTATGTCGGGGATTGAAGAGGAAAACCTCCACATCGTATCCTCTCTGATGTAAAAGCCGGGCTATGGCAAGCCCATCGCCTCCATTGTTGCCGGCACCGGCATATACTTTTACGGGATGGTGTATATCCCAACGTGCAACAATTGCGTCGGTAGCGGCCAATGAGGCTCGCTCCATGAGGTCGATCGACTTGGTGGGTTCATGCGCTATGGTATATCGATCGATCTCTTTGATGTCGCTTGTGGGGAAAATTTTCATTATGTAATCGTTTTATTCTGCGTCGTTCACTCGGGTATCCCGCTTTTCATAGAGATGACGTATTTGTCTGTCGTATAGGAGCAATAAAATTACCAAACCGGCGAATATATAGTATTTGGGTAAATCGTCGAAATTGAAGAATAGCCAGCTTTTTACCATTTCTGTGTAGGCTTGTATCTCTTCCGCCGTTGGTATATATCCGTATATATACATAAGAAATATTCCGGTTGATATCAATAATATGGATGCACCGATTATACACACTATGTCCCATATCTCGTTTCTGCGACGATGTCGTTCGGCCTCGCGTTGCACGCGTTGCATGGTAGTAGTAATAAAATCGACCGACAATCTGCCTTGTGATTGTCGCATCAATGCTTCGTGTATTATGTCGTTATGTTTTGTTTCCATGTTTTATGCGATAAAGATACAAAGAAAGTTTTGTACGCGTGCGATGTAAACGCACTTTTATATTATTTTCAGATTGTTTCAGTATAATAGCACACTCGTGGATACTTTTTTCTTCATAGTAGAAGAGAATGATAAGGGCTCGCTCTTCCATTGTAAGCCACGATATGGCCAATCTTAAATCGTCTAATAGTTCCTCTTGTTCGTCATCACGCTCGTTCGATATATATTGTTCGAATGTATCAATTGAGACTCTATTCAATTCCAATTCGTTAACCGCGATTTCATTCTTCTTTTTTCTTTTACGTTGTGCCGATATGGAATGGTTATAGGCTATACGGTATATCCATGTAGTAAATTCACACTCTGCCCGATATTTGTGTAGCGATGTGTAGGCTTTTACAAACACATCTTGTGTGATTTCCTCGGCATCTTCTTTACAGTATATTATTTGTGAAACAAGCGCAAACACTTTTTCTCCGTACCTCTCGACGAAATAGCTGTACAGCTCTGTTTCGCCATTTATGATACGTTTTATAAGTTTGTGTTCGTTTTCCATTGTAGTATCGTAAGATGATTACTTTTTTTTGACGCAATTTTTGTGAAATAGTTACACTTATGTCGAATAAATCGATAATATTTTGTTTTAAGAAAATATTGTAAACTTCTGTTATGTCATACTTCTGTAATTTTTTATCTTTGCGTTGTAACCTTTTTGGTGGTAATTGCGTCTAACGAGTAAAACTATATGTGAAAATTTAATATTTATCTTATGTTTGATTTTATTGTACCAGTAGGCATTGTGGCGATAATGTGCTTTACCATATATCGTCTTTTCGAGTTGTTTGTACGTCGTCATGAACGTACGTTGCTTATTGAAAAACTGTCGGAAATCCCTGCAGAAAAGTTGACAACCGATCCCGCATCTTCTTTTTTGGGGGTGGCTCGCAAACATAGCAGTTCCAATTTTTGGGGGTTACGTATAGGCATGTTTATGCTGGGGGTCGGTTTCGGATTAGTGATTGCCTATCTTGTTGTGTCTACTTTCCTTGTAGATACTGTAAACTACGTTGATGCGCATCGTACTTTAAAACGTATTATTGTCGATTCGGTAGAAATAGTATATGGGTCATTTGTTTTGCTCTTTGGCGGTTTGAGTTTGGTGGTATCATTTATTTTCGAACAGAAATATTATCGTGCCAATCGTGAAATCGAAAATACTCTTGATAATGAATAGGTAATTTTGTCTTTTTTCGATACTTTGTGTTGTGGGGCGTGCCGATTCCGGAACGCCCCGCCTTTTATAGGTTGTTTATATGAATATTCATGCGTACGGCAAATGTAATGACTATGGCCAACCATACCAGTAAAATTGCCATAATTGTGTATGGTTTCATTTTGACGCTGTGGTTCGGATTTACTTTGTTATATACCCATACCAACATTATGATTGTAGGAATGAGCCATGCGCAGTGGAACAAGACAGCATTGATTCCCCATAAATTGATATATGGAAGATAGGGTATTTCGTGCAATAGCTCGTTGTATATCTCCGAGGGTACGGTGATAGCCATCGCTATTCCGCCGACTATTAGGGCTAATATTATGGGTAGACAACCGATGGCAAGTACACCGCCACATCCCCAAGCAGCGAATCGCAAGCAGCCATCACCATCTTTTTTCGGAGGAACGTTACCTCCGTTGGTGGTTACATAGTCGTGGATATTTTCTGCTGAAGGTGGTATTCCTTGCATTTCGAGACGTTGTGCAGTTGTGCGGGCTTTGGGTATTATTAACCATAGTATCAGGTATAGTAATATGCCCGAACCATAAAGCAAGAATATGCCTACAAAAAGCAGCCTTATCCATATTTCGTTTATATCGAAGTAGATTCCTAATCCTGAACATACTCCGCCAAAGATCCGGTTATCGCTATTGCGATATAGTTTCCGCACCGTTGAGGTTTGTCGTTCTTGCTTTTGTTCGGATTCCGATTGCTCATCGGTGTCGGTTGTTTCATCGGTTTTTCCCGATTTGTCGGTCGATTCATTTTCTTCTACACGCTCAAACTCTTCGGGGTTACCCAGTATGGCGATGGCTTCGTTTACTTCCTGCAAACCTACAACCTGCATACCGTACCGTTTGCGTTCTGTGAATATTTCATACAGACGCATTTCTATATCATTCATTACTTCGTCGGTCGATGTTGTGTCGCCGAAGTGTGCGCGCAAATGGTTTATATATTCTTGCAGTACTGTTGCGGCATCATCGTCGATATAACAGGCGTTACCGCCGAGATTGAAAATCGATGTCTTTTTCATTGTTTATTGTGTTAAATGTATTCACTATGGTATTTTAAGTAACTTACCGAGTTGGTTAGGGAGGTCCATGCATTATCGAGTTCGGAAAGAAAATCCCGCCCCTTATCGGTAAGATTGTAATATTTACGAGGTGGCCCTTGTGTCGACTCCTCCCATTCGTACGATAGCAATCCATCGTTTTTCAGACGCGTGAGTAGAGGGTATAATGTGCCTTCTACGACGATGAGGTGCGCTTCCTTCATTGCTCCGATTATATCCGTTGCATATGCTCGACGCCGGCTCAGCAGTAGCAATATACAGTACTCGAGTACTCCTTTTCGCATTTGTGATTTCAGATTCTCGCTATTCATTTTTCTATTTTCTTTCATTATGGTCCCTCCATACTTTTCCTATGAGATAACAATTATGTAGGGACGTTTTCTGTATCCTATATTCTATGCAATAAGATTTATATCAACAAATTTATATGTTTTTATAGTACTATGCAATACAAGGTACCTAAAATTAACATTTGTTTAATAATTGGGCGTCTATATAAATATTGGTATAAATATTTATATTTTGCTTGTAAGTGCCTATCTTTGCAGCGGATAAAGGAATCGTTTAGATATTATCCCTTTCAAATTCCGATTAGAAATAATCAAGAATTAAAATTTAAGTTATGTCTGTTAGTATGCATAAAATTTTATTGATATTTACCTTGATTTGTCTCTCTCTTGCAACGGTAGGGCAACAATATCCCAAGCGTGAATTTCGAGGTGCGTGGATACAAACTGTGTATCAAACGCAATATGCCGATATGGATACAGTTGCGTTACGTAATTATTTTGATGCGATGGTCGATACGTTCCGTAGGGCCGGAATCAATGCTCTGATATTCCAAGTGCGCCCTGAGGCCGATGCGTTTTATGCTTCAGCCATCGAACCGTGGAGTCGCTTCTTTACCGGTACGCAAGGAAAGGCTCCCAAGGGAGAATGGGATCCGATGAGCTACCTTATCGATTTGTGTCATGCCCACGATATGGAGTTTCATGCATGGATAAATCCCTATCGGGTGCAGTGTAATGTAAAAACACCTGTAGCCGATAATCATATCAGTCGACTTCACCCCGAGTGGCTGCTCACCTATGGTAAACAACGCATGTTCGACCCCGGACTTCCCGAGGCTCGTAAGCATATATGCCGGATTGTCGATGATATTGTGAGGCGTTACGACATCGATGGACTTCATATGGACGACTATTTCTATCCTTATCCCATCAATGGTAAGGATTTTCCTGACACGGCGAGTTTCCGTAGATATGGCGGTGATATGTCACTGGCTGATTGGCGACGCGACAATGTCAACAAATTGGTCTCAGAGGTCTCCCGTGTGATAAAAAATCGTAAGTCATGGGTGCGTTTAGGTATCAGTCCATTTGGTATATATCGCAATAATTCTTCTGCACCCGAAGGTAGCAATACACGTGGATTGCAAAACTATGACGACCTCTATGCCGATGTGCTTCATTGGGTGCGTAATGGTTGGGTCGACTATATTGTACCGCAACTTTATTGGGAAGTAGGGCATGTTGCGGCGTGTTATGAGCAACTTATCCGGTGGTGGAACAACGCGATAGGAAATCGTTGTCAACTCTATGTAGGTATAGATCTCACTCGTTCGCTCGATGCACCCGGTATTGTTTCGGGTGCAACTCAGTTGCCTTATAAAATGCTCCTTACCCGATATTATGACCATATCAATGGTGTCTGCTTTTGGTCGGGTTATAATTTGTTGAGCAATTACAAATCGTCTGCCGATATATTGGCTACCGATTTTTTTGCAGCTCCGGCACTTATACCGGCCTATAACCATATAGATGATGTCGCTCCCGATGCCATCAAGAAAATCGAAGCACATTGGACTCCCGAGGGGTATCGCCTCGAATGGCGTCACGACAAGAAACGAAAACCTCTGCGTCGTATTCATTACTATTGTGTATATCGATTCTCTGATGAAGACTCTGTCAATATCGACGACCCAAGAGCTATTCAAGCCATTGTGCATGAACCTCGATATATCTTACCCTATAAGCAGGGAAAAGAGTCATGTGTGTATGCAGTCACCGCTGTCGACCGCTTGCATAACGAGAGCGAACCTCGTATCATTAAGTTGAAATTATAATTATATGCGTTATTTCTATTTATTATTTTGCTTAGTTGTTTTGTTACAACCATTATCTGCAAAAAAGCAACTGTCAGATAATAAAATAATGAACGATTGCTTTTGGAATACAGCCGAAGGTGAGCCTATATACAAGTCAAGGTGGTGGAATATATCGTTACCCCGATGCCGAGACAGGACGATTACGCTATTATTGGTATGGTGTGCGTTATGCCGAGGCGCGTAAATATAGAGAAGCACCGGTAAAGACCTATTCGAGGTGTACATTTGAGGCTGTAACTTGTTACAGTTCCGACGATTTTGTCAATTGGCATTATGAGGGAGATGTGCTCACTCGCGATGAGGTCACCCGCCAAGTTCCTGCATATTGGGTTGGACGTATGGGTGTTGCCTATCTTGCGGAGTGTAAGAAATATGTGATGGTGATACAGCAGGACAATGGTGTACTATTTGCATTATCTGATTCGCCAACCGGTAATTTTGTTCGCCATCGTCGTATCACCATGGAAAATATTATCGGTACTCCCAATACCGGAGATCAAACAGTTTTTGTCGATGAAGATACGGGTAAGTCCTATCTTATATATTCATACGGCAGGGGGCGTAATCGTATTTACATCTCCGAAATAGGTTTTCGTGATGGCGTAGTCGATTTACTCGATTGTGTACAATATTCAAAGGTGCGGGTCGAGAAGGCAATTGTATGTTCAAATATGGAGGTAAGTATTATATGTGCGCTTCAAATCTGTATGGTTGGGATTCTTCGTTTGCTTACTATATGGTTGCCGATGATATATATGGCCCTTATCTGCCGATTGATAACATGCGTATAATGCCGGGGTGTTCCGAAGATTACGCTCATGTCACGCAGACGGGATTTTTTTATACGCTTCGTTCGACAGAAAATAAAGAAACGGTTTTATATTGTGGCGATCGTTGGTGCGATTTTGCCGGTAATGGTTGGGGCTATAATCAATGGGTACCTCTTTCGTTTGATAGAGAAACTCCCTATTTCAATTCTCTTCATTCGTGGCATCTTGATGCTAAGTCGGGTGCGTGGCGTGTAGCGCGCGACAATAATTATGTGCGTAATGGTAGTTTCGAAGCCGATCGTCGCCCTATACCATGTCCCAGAAAACCGGTACAAGGTTATCTTCTTGGCTGGAATACTGAAGTTTTCTCAGGAAATCGTGTCGTTGTAGGCGATGATATGTCACCCATACTTAATTATGAAAATAGTGCAGAAGATCGTGCCAAGGTAATAGGCGAAAAGTCTATGTACATTAGTGATAATGTCGATTTTGAGCGTATTATTACGCAGCAAATTACATCGACTCCCTATGTCTCTTTGCCCGATGGCGTGTATCAAATGTCTGCCCGTGTTAAAAATAATTCGTTTACGAAGTTCGAAATGTTTGCCGAGAGTGCAGGAAAGAGGTTTTCTCAATTGATAGAAGGTGAAAATCCCGATTGGGTAACAATGAAAATTAAGGGTGTGCGTGTGCGTGATGGCTATGTACAGATAGGTTTCAAAGTTATAGGTTGTGCCGGAGCATGGGCTTGTATTGATGATGTTTCTTTTGTGCGTCAATAGGTCGATAATATTTTTATTATACGCAGATTATGTAACGACTCTGTGATATGTCAAAAAAATCGGAATACTTTTTATACACAAGAGACTGCCAGGGAAAAAAGTCTGGCAGTCTCTTATATAATTACCTGTAGACGATACTCTTACTGTCTCAGTTTTGAGTCGGCTTCAGGGGCTATGAGTTTATAGCCCTTGCCATGAATGTTTATAATTTCGATGGTGGGGTCGTCTTTGAGGTGTTTACGCAGTTTGGTGATATATACGTCCATACTGCGGGCATTGAAGTAATTGTCGTCTATCCAAATGGTTTTCAGCGCAAAATTACGTTCCAATATTTCGTTGATGTGAGCACAAAGCAAACTCAGCAATTCCGATTCTTTGGTAGTAAGTTTGGTAGTTTTATCACCGATGGTGAGAATCTGTTTTTGGGTGTCGAAAGTGAAGTGCCCTATTTGATACATAGTCACCTCTTTGCCACGTTTACCTTTTACGCGACGCAAAATGGCTTCGATACGGAACACAAGTTCTTCCATACTGAATGGTTTGGTAATATAGTCGTCGGCACCGATTTTGAATCCTTCGAGTATATCTTCTTTCAGTGATTTGGCTGTAAGGAATATGACGGGTACTTCACCATTGACCTGACGTATTTCTTGAGCTAATGTGAAGCCATCTTTTTTAGGCATCATCACGTCGAGTACACACAAGTCGTATTTGCCCTTTAAGAAAGCTTTGAGACCGGTTTCTCCGTCCGAGAAAAGGTCGGCTGCATAACCTTTTGCTTGCAGAAACTCTCTCAGCAGCATACCGAGATTTTCATCGTCTTCGCAAAGTAAAATGCGCATTTTTTCTTCCATAATTATTCGTTTTTAAGGGGTAATGTTATTATAAATGTTGTTCCTTTGTTAAGTTCGCTTTCAGCTCGTATCGTTCCTTTGAGATCGGTGACGATTTTGTGCACATAGGCCAGTCCCAAGCCGAAACCTTTTACATTATGTACATTGCCGGTCGATACGCGGTAGAATTTTTCGAAAATCTTTTTCAAGTCGTCTTTGCGTATACCTATCCCGTTGTCCTGTATAGCTATATTCACTTTATTCCCTTCAACATGAGTGCGTACCATCAATTCCAACGGTACATCTTCGCGGGCATATTTTACAGCATTGTCGAGCAGGTTGAAAATGACGTTTGTAAAGTGCATTTCGTCCACCTCTACGGTTGTATCTTCGGTGTCGAGTTCGGCATCGAGTGTGCCGCCGCATTGCTCTACTTTTAATTTGAACGTACTCAGCACACCGGTTATTAGATCGTTCACATCGAGCAGAGTGAGTTTCATTGTCGTTTTTTGGTGCTCAAACATAGACATTTGTAACACTTTCTCTACCTGGAATCGCAACCGTTTTGTCTCGTCATTTATTACCGTCGATATGTGGTTGTACATCTCGGGACTTTTTGATACCGAGGGGTCTTTGAGCATCTGCGCTGCCAGAGATATAGTCGATATAGGTGTCTTGAACTCATGTGTCATATTGTTGATAAAGTCGTTCTTCATCTCGGTCAGTTTCTTTTGTCGGAACAATTTGGCGATGGTGAAGATAAATGTTACGAGCAATACCAATGTGAATGCAAAAGATGGTATACTGAATAGTATAGAGTCGAATATGTAGTCGTTTTTGGTGGGAAAGTACACTGCCAATTGATTCTGTCGCTTCGACGGATCATTAGGAAACAATGTTATTGTGTAGTGAGTATCGGTATTGTCGACATCGTATCCCGCCGATTTGTATACAATTTTACCTTTCGGATTCAGTATCGCATATTGGAACGGTATATTAAGACCGTTGTTACGTAATTCGAGACGAAGGTATTGTGCCAGTACTTCTGTGTCGACACGTTCCAAGATGGGGCGATTGCTGGCAGTCGATAGTATGTTGAGAATTACATTTTCCAACAGCCCTTTTTGATAGAGATATTGGTTTTTCAGCACCTCTTGCATATCTTTATATGTGTCTGATATTGAGCCGCTTTTGCCTTGACTCTTTTGCTCGGGAATTGAGAAGGTGTATTCTTGTATCTTGAAAGAGCCTACCGACGCATTTCCATCGTGATTGTTGAATGACCATTGTTGGTGTGTAATTGTGGCTCCCGACCCCAATTCTATGGTGAGCAGTCGTTTTTGATTTTCTTCAATATCTTCGGCCAAATAGCGTTTGGTTTCGTCTTGTTCGAGCTGAGTCGACACTGCGTAGAGACTCCTTTTTACCGCCTCTGTAAATTGTTCTATGCGCATCTGACCCATATTCTCTATATATGATATTTGCATATAAAGAAGTATTGAGAATGTGAGCGCCATAATGATGGCAAGTAACCATATTGTCGACTTTTTCATCGCTATTATTTTATTTTTTTGCCGTTTCTGAAAATAATTTTCAAGAAATTTACAATCAGTTTCTTATAGTAACTTTACAGATAAAGAAGCTTTTTGCATCTGATTCTATCTTTATCTCTTGATAAACAATCGGATCGCCTTTTTGTTTAACAATCTCTAGTTGTGTAATCACATGTTTTGATTAACAATTCGTCGCTAAATTAACAATTAAATATTAAATATCAAAATAGCCGCTCGGGCTCGAGCGGCTATTTTGATAAATTTAACGAATGAGAGCTCTCTATTGAGCGATCGCAAACATTGGTTAAGGAATTATTCTTCGGTTTGTGTAGCGGCGTATTCTTTCAAGAGTTTGTCTTGTACATCGCCCGGAACTAGTTCGTATGATGCAAATTTCATACTGAACGATGAACGACCACCGGTAATGGAACTAAGTGCTGTTGAGTACGATGCCATCTCTTTGAGAGGTACTTTGGCAACAATTTTCTCAAAGCCTTTCACACTTTCCATACCCATGATAATGGCTCGACGTCCTTGCAAATCACTCATTACATCACCCATCTTGTCGCTCGGGGTAAGAACTTCGATGTCGTATACAGGTTCCAAAATTTTGGGACCGGCATTGCGGAATGCTTCACTGAATGCATTACGTCCTGCCAATCGGAATGATATTTCGTTCGAGTCTACCGGGTGCATTTTACCATCGTAAACGCATACACGTACGTCGCGGGCATACGAGCCTGTGAGAGGACCTTGCTCCATGCGGTCCATCAATCCTTTGAGTATGGCGGGTAAGAAGCGGGCATCGATAGCACCACCTACGATACAGTTTACAAACACCAATTTCCCTCCCCAATCGAGATCGATTACTTGTGTGTCGCGTACATTCATTTTGAACTCTTGATTACCAAATTTATAGGTGTCAGGAGCAGGCATTCCATCGTAATACGGCTCTACAATGAGGTGTACTTCTCCAAATTGTCCGGCGCCACCTGATTGTTTTTTGTGGCGATAGTCGGCGCGTGATGCTTTGGTGATGGTTTCGCGATAGGGAATACGTGGTTCTTGGTACTCAATAGCCATCTTTTCGTTGTTTTCAATACGCCATTTGAGTGTACGTAAATGAAATTCACCTTGTCCCGACACGATAGTTTGTTTCAATTCTTTCGACTGTTCTATTACCCAGGTCGGGTCTTCTTCGTGCATGCGAACCAATATTTCATTGAGTTTCTCTGCGTCGGCTTCATTTACAGGTTTGATGGCGCGTTGGAATTTGGAATTGGGGAATTTCAATAAATCAAATTCATATTCGCAACCTTTGGCATTGAGTGTATTGCCTGTACGTACATCTTTTAATTTCACAGTGGCTCCTATGTCTCCGGCAACCAATTCATCTACTTTTGTACGTATCTGCCCGCATACACATGAGAGTTGTGCAATACGTTCTTTGCTTCCGCGATTCATGTTTTGCAAGTCATCGCCTTCATGTATTTTACCCGACATTACTTTGAAGTATGAAACCTCGCCGATATGTGGCTCAACTGTAGTTTTGAAGAAATAAAGGCTGGTAGGACCTTCGGCATCGGGTGCGACTTCTTCGCCGGTTTTCGATACGGGTTTCGGCATTTCGCTTACAAAAGGTACTACGTTGCCGAGGAATTCCATCATACGGCGCACACCCATATCGCGCAATGCACTTACACAGAATACGGGGAAGATGTCGCGTGTTACAAGACCTTTACGTATGCCTTCGCGCATTTCGTCTTCGGTAAGGGTGCCTTGGTCGAAGAATTTCTCCATTAAAGCTTCGTCATTTTCTGCGGCGGCCTCTACAAGTTGTTTGTGTAATTCCAATGCCTTGTCGTATTGGTCGGCCGGTATATCTGAGATTGTCGGTGTTCCACCTTCGGGAGCCCAACTATACATTTTCATCAGCAGTACATCGATCATAGAGTTGAATCCTGCTCCACATTCGATGGGATATTGGATAGGTATTACCTTGTTGCCGAAATGTTCGCGCAACTGTTCTATTACCGTTTCATATTCGGCTTTCTCGCCGTCGAGTTGGTTCATGGCAAAGATTACGGGCTTACCCAACTCTTCGGTATGACGGAAGATATTCTGTGTGCCCACTTCTACACCATATTGTGAATCTATTACGATAACGCCTGTATCGGTGACGTTCATCGCTGTGATGGCACCGCCCACAAAGTCGTCAGACCCCGGGCAGTCTATTACGTTTAACTTCTTGTTGAGAAATTCGGCATAAAATACGGTCGAAAATACTGAGTAGCCATACTCTTTTTCTACCGGGAAATAGTCGGTTACGGTGTTTTGAGCATCGACCGAGCCTCTGCGTTTTATAACTCCACACTCGTAGAGCATGGCTTCTGCGAGAGTGGTTTTACCGGAGCCTTTACTGCCCAATAAGGCAATGTTTTTGATTTCATTTGATTGATACACTTTCATAAGAATATCGTTTTTAGATGTAAGGTTAATGTGTTTTACTCATTATCGTTTGCACAATAATGGTCGCAAATTAGAGAGAATATTTGTAAAATGCAATTTATATTATATGTTACAAAACATATTTTTTGTAGCATAATGCTTTTATCAGACTATTAATGAAATCATTGTGTTAGAAATTTGTTGATATTTTTCTGATGTGTAATTTTAATGCCAGAGCATAACGATTCAAATTAAAAAAACAAATTTGGGGAATTTTAATTAACTTCGCAGAAAATTTCACAACTCGAACGTAATTAAAAATAAATGCCAAATGAAGCAATTAAAAGAACGTATATTGAGTGATGGTAGTTGTCTTCCCGGTGGAATTTTGAAGGTTGACAACTTTATAAATCATCAAATGGACCCGCTTCTTATGCGAGAGATGGCAAAAGAACTGGTAAGAAGATTTTCAGAACATAATATAACCAAAGTTATAACAATCGAAGCAAGTGGTATAGCTCCGGCTATAATGGTTGGCGATTACTTAGGTGTTCCTGTTCTTTTTGCCAAAAAGAAAGTTCCAAGCACCATGGATAACATGTTGATTACAGAGGTTTACTCTTTTACCAAAGAACGTTATTATACCGTTTGTGTGAGCAAGGATTATCTTTGCGATAAAGATCATGTATTGTTTATTGATGATTTTTTGGCCAATGGAAACGCTGCTATCGGTATTATTGATTTGTTGCATCAAGTCGGTGCTACTCTCGAAGGTATGGGCTTCCTTATAGAAAAAGGATTCCAAGAAGGTGGAAAAACATTACGCAGCAAAGGAATACATATCGAATCGCTTGCTATTATCGAAAGTTTGGAAAATTGTAAAATAACACTCAAATAAAAATGAAAAACGGGCTTATATATGGTTTGAACGAAAGGCCACCTTTAAAAGATGCTTTATTTGCAGCTTTACAACACTTGTTGGCTATATTTGTTGCCATTATTACTCCTCCATTAATCATTTCTGCGGCTCTGGGTTTTGATATTGAGACAACAAGTACTCTTGTGTCAATGTCTCTTTTTGTTTCAGGAATTGCCACCTTTGTACAATGCAGAAAATTTGGTATAGCCGGTTGCGGTTTGATGTGTGTACAAGGAACCAGTTTTTCATTTATAAGTCCGATAATTTTGGCAGGATCGATAGGTGGATTACCTGCGATTTTTGGCGCTACGATGGTTGGCGCGTTGGCCGAGATATTTATCAGTAGGATACTCAGGTATGCTATGAAGATAATAACCCCATTGGTGTCGGGTATAGTGGTAACATTGATTGGTATAAGTCTGATAAAAGTAGGTATTATATCGTGTGGCGGAGGTAGTGAGGCTATTGAAAACGGTACATTTGGTTCTTTCCAAAATCTTGGAATAGCACTGCTTGTCCTTATACTTATAATCATTTTCAACAAAAGCTCAAATCGTTACATACGAATGGGCTCGGTAATTATAGGTATTGTTGTGGGCTACATGATTTCTTATTTTTGCGGTATGGTCGATTTTGATGATATGCCTCAGTATTCCATATTTTGTTTTCCGGTCCCGTTTAAGTATGGCATATCCTTTAATTTCTCGGCAATTTTGGCATTTGCTTTGGTATATATAATTACAGCTATTGAGGCGTATGGAGATATTACGGCAAACTCTATTATTTCCGGAGAACCGGTCGCGGGAGAGAAATTTATTAAACGCGCTCAAGGTGGAATTTTTGCCGATGGATTCAACTCTGTTATTGCCGGAATGCTTAATTCATTTCCGAATTCTATTTTTGCACAAAACAATGGCATGATACAGCTTACGGGCGTAGCAAGCAGGTATGTAGGGTATTATATTGCATTATTCCTCGTTTTATTGGGATTTTTTCCTATTGTGGGAGTCGTATTCTCTTTTATGCCCGATCCTGTATTAGGTGGTGCGGCTCTTCTTATGTTTGGTACAGTTGCTTCGGCTGGAGTGAAAATAATTTCGTCGCAACGAATAGATCGTAAAGCGACATTGATTATCGCCATCAGTTTGGGTATGGGAGTGGGTGTTGAACTCTATCCCGATATTCTTTCACAGTTTTCAGATACGATAAAGGATATATTTTCATCAGGTATTACCACGGGCGGTCTTGCTGCAATCATATCCAATATGGTTATAAAAATAAAAGAATAAAATTGCAGAATACGATGTTACTATAAATATTCTTCTGGGAATAGAAAGATGATTTTTTATTTATAATTATAGTTTCATTGTTGGGCAAGACGGACTGTTTTTTGATATGCAAGTGTTTGGAATACGGCACCGATATAGTTTTTACAAATGAAATACATCGGTGTCGGACTTATAATATTTTCGGATTATTTGCGTATATAACGGCTCTTTTGGTTTTACAGACTTTTTACGGCTTGTTCAAGACGTTCCATGGCTTGTTCTACAACGGTACGGGGAGAGCCTACATTCAAACGCATATATCCTTCGCCTTCTGCCCCAAACATGGCTCCGTCGTTAAGAGCTAATCCGGCCTTGTCGATAAAAAGGTGAAGCAAATCCTTGTGAGACAAGCCGAGTGCAGTACAATCAAGCCACACTAAGAAGGAAGCTTGTGGACGTAATGGTTTTATAGCGGGTATCTTTTCGCGGCAATAGTCAATTACATAATCTATGTTTTTCTCTATATAATTAAGCATTTGTATGCGCCACTCCTCGCCTTCATTAAAAGCAGCCATGGTGGCAATTGGTGCGAACAAATGTGGCGCATTAAATTCGTTCGCTTCGAGCCACGTGTAAAATTTCGTGCGCAATGTTGCATCGGGAACAATAGCATATGAACTTACTATGCCTGCAATATTGAATGTTTTTGACGGTGCGCCAAATGTAATGCTGCAAGCCTCTGCTTGTTGTGATACCGAAGCAAAGGGTATATGTTTATTTCCCCACAATGCCATATCGCAATGTATCTCATCTGAAATGACTATAATATTGTGGTTGTAGCAGAAATCGGCAAGACGTACCAAAGTGTTGCGATCCCATACAATACCGGCTGGATTATGTGGATTGGAAAGGATAAGCATACGACACTTGTCGTCGCATACGGTAGCAAGATTTTCGAAATCCATAGAGTATGTGCCATCGGCATTTTTTATCAGCGGATTATATACTACTGTGCGACCATTCATTTCGGGGGTGAGACGGAATGGGTGATACACCGGCGGTTGTATTATGACCTTTTCATCTGCTTTTACAAATACATTTACAGCCATTCCTATACCTTTGACTATGCCGGGAATAAAGGTCAGCCATTCGGTGTCGACACGCCATTGATGATGTGTTTCAATCCAATGAGCAACGACACTCCAATAATCGGACGGAATCATGGTGTATCCGAAAATCGGGTGTCCCATACGACGTTGTAATGCTTCTATTATAAATGGTGGCGTCTCAAAGTCCAAATCTGCAACCCATAACGGTAGTAAATCACTTTTGCCAAAGCGTTCACTTAGAGCATCGTATTTCAATGCTCCGGTACCAAAACGATTTATTTCTTTGTCGAAATTGTATGTTTTCATACTCCAATTTTTTGCGGGTGATATTTGTTTTGAAAAAGCTCAAAACCGCGTCTCATTCCAAATTGTATCCAATGTTTGAGTTTGACCTCAAATATAGAAAGATTTTAATTTTTAACGACATATATAAATCAAAAACTTTTATCAATGTGTTAAATAATATGTATCCGTTTATTTTATCCCCTAAATTACTATATTTACATCATAAAAATTCTGAGACATGGATAAAGGAAGAAACAGAGCTATCATGGCAGCAGGATTACTGGTAGCTATAGGGCTGAGTATAATAGGAGTGACGCTTGGTCGCAGTATCATCGAGGTAAAAGATCGTGATCGTATAGTCACGGTCAAAGGTCTTGCCGAGCGTGAATTCGATGCCGACAGAGTAATATGGCCATTGGTGTTCAAAGAGATTGGCAACGATATGAACACGATATATAATACTATAAATAAAAAGACAGGCATTGTATGTGCATTTCTGAAAGAAAATGGTATATCCGACGACGAAATATCGATTGCTGCGCCGCAAATCATCGATTTGAAAGCTGAACGATATAACAACGATGCCCCGTATCGCTATAATGTGACCTCTGTTGTCACTGTTACATCGGGAAAAGTCGAAAAAGTGCGTGAGTTGGTAAAGCGTCAAGCCGACTTACTGAAATTGGGCGTTGCCATCATCGACGGCGAATATCGATACAATATTCAATACTCATTTACCCGCCTCAACGAGATAAAGCCCGAGATGATAGAAGAGGCGACAAAAGCAGCACGTAAAGCGGCCGAAAAATTTGCCAAAGATTCAGAGAGCAAATTAGGAAAAATTCGTAGAGCCAACCAAGGTCAATTTGTCATCAGCAATCGCGACGAAAACACACCCTATATAAAACAGGTACGCGTAGTAACCACCATCGATTACTATCTCGAAGACTGATAATATCATCGTCTCGTCAATATGATATATGAATGGGTAACTTCAGAAGAAAAAAAATTGCCCGGCAGATGTTTTATACTACTTTTGCAACATAAAAAAAGAAGAAATGCATAGGAAGTTAAAAAACTATATGTTGCCTATTGCAATGTTGCTTGGCATTATACTTTATCGCCCGATAGCATTGCTCAACGAGCTGATGCCACACCTTACACAGGTGCTTATATTCGCAATGTTATTGATTCCTTATTGCCGCTTGTCTATAAGAGATCTGCGCGTAGAACGATTACATATATGGCTTATAATCATACAGATTGCCGGTAGCCTTGGTATATATGCACTGCTCCGTAATATCGATGTGATTGTAGCTGAAGGTACATTAATATGTATATTAGCACCCACAGCTACGGCAGCTGCCGTTATAACACATATGTTGGGTGGTAGCCTTGCATCGCTGGCTACGTACAGCTTGCTGAGCAATATTACGGTTGCAGCTCTATCACCTATAATATTTTCATTCGTCGGTACGCATACCGATATTCAATTTTGGGATTCTTTTTTCACTATATGTCGGCAGATGATTCCTTTGCTCATTTTTCCATTTCTTATTGCCTTATTTTTAGGTCGATATATACCTCGATTGCATAAACGCATAAGTGAAAGTCAAAGTCTCTCTTTTTATCTATGGGCTATATCACTAACCATTGTCATGGGACGAACAGCGTCATTTATCATAGCGCAAGGTTTTTCCAATCTCAAAGAGGAGATATTGCTTGCACTCTTTTCTCTTATCGCCTGTGGAGTGCAATTTATATTGGGGAAAACGATAGGTAGCCGATATAATAATCGAATAGCCGGCGGGCAAGCATTGGGGCAGAAAAATACAGTATTGGCTATATGGATGGCACTCACATATACTCACCCGATTGCCTCGATAGGTCCGGCTTCGTATGTTGTGTGGCAAAACATTGTGAATAGCTATCAATTATGGAAAAAACGTGCTGTGTAGTGATATAGAAACGGGTATGCCGAATTAATTAAGGATTTTGTAATAAGGAAACGAGACAACTACTTATATAAGTGGTTGTCTCGCATGTATAATAAAAACTTTTATTTACAATCGGTAAGAGTCGTACAAATCGACTCAAAAATAGTCTCGACATTACCCCTGCCATGAATGGCTTTGTACTTACCGTTCTCAACGTAGTAATCACGAAGAGGGGTTGTCTGATTGCGATATACGTCGAGACGCTTGGTGATTGTTTCGAGATTATCATCCGAACGCCCTGACACTTGTCCGCGTTTGAGTAGCCGATCGATAAGTTCCTCTTCTTCTACTTCAAGACCGATTACTGCCGAAACAGACATTCCTCTCTCTTCGAGTATTTTGTCGAGTGCCTGAGCTTGAGGTATGGTACGTGGAAACCCATCGAAAATAACTCCCTTTTGTGTTTCCGGGGTCGAGTCCAATAAGTTGGCCAACAAATCTATAATTAGAGAGTCGGGCAGGAGTTGTCCTTTCGAAATATAACTATCGGCAATCTTGCCCAATTCGCTTCCGGCTTTGATTTCTTTGCGTAGCAATTCACCGGTGGAAATATGATAGAGACCATATTTCTCTATCAATTTTTCGCTCTGAGTACCTTTTCCCGAACCCGGAGCACCAAAAATAACAATATTCAACATAATATTAATACCTATTCTTGCTTCCTTCCCCGATTATCGGCTTAGGATTCTATGGATTGTCTATAACATAAATTTCTCTAAGATTGCGTCCCCAATTATCATAGTCGAGCCCATACCCTACAATGAAATCGCTTGGAATTTCAAAAGCGGCATAGTCGACTTTGAAATCATATTGCAATGAATCGGGCTTGAATAGCAATGTCGCAATTTTTATGTTACGAGGATTGCGTGCTCGAAGTTCTTGCAATAGATAGTTCATGGTTGTCCCCGTATCGACAATATCTTCGATAAGGATTACGAGGCGGTTGGTAATATCTGTTTGTATGTCTTGAATTAAATTTATTTTACCCGTAGATTGAGTCCCCGAGTATGACTTTACACGCATAAAGTCTATTTCGACAGGCATATCGATTTCTCGTAAAAGATCCGATGCAAAAACAAAAGCACCGTTAAGTAAAATCACAAATAACGGATTCTTACCTTCGATATCGGCATATATCCGTTTGGCAAGAGATTTTACCGCAAGAGCAATCTGCTCTTGCGATATGTAGGGACGGAAATATTTTTCTTTAATTTGCACCCGATTCATTCGATTATCGTATCGAAATTATATTATCGTTTATCGGCGACGATTCTGCTGTTGTTGGCGTTTCAGTGCTGCTTGTTGTTGGCGTTGTGCCTCCTCAAGACGTGCCATGAAGCCCGATTTCTTACGAGGTTTCTTCTGGTTTTCTTTGAGTTTTGCCAACACCTTTTCTTCATTGATACATTTGCGGAAAATGTATGTCTGAATAATGGTGATAAGTAACGATACAAAGTAGTAGTAGCTCAATCCCGATGCGTAGTTGTTGAAGAAGAACAAGAACATAAGAGGCATGAGATACATCATCATTTTCATACCGGGCATTTGTTGACCACCGGCGTTGCTATCCATGTTGATTTTGGTATAGAGTATATTGGTGATGGTCATAAGCAGACAGAAGAGACTGATATGATTACCAAAATAGGGGGTAATAATAGGAATATAAACGTCCCACGACACAATAGCATCGTATGATGAGAGGTCATCGGCCCACAAGAACGATTGCTGACGCAACTCTATCGACGAGGGGAAGAACGCAAACATCGCCAACAAGATGGGCATCTGTAACAATATAGGCAGACAGCCACTCATGGGGTTTGCACCGGCGTTGCTGTATAATGCCATTGTTGCTTGTTGGCGTTCCATGGCTTTTTCTGGACCGGGATATTTGGCATTGATTTCATCTACTTGGGGTTTAAGTACTCTCATACGTGCACTCGACATATATGACTTGAATGTGAGTGGTAATAAGAACAGCTTGATAATAAGTGTCATCAGTAAAATGATGATACCATAGTTGCTGATATATTTTCCAAGGAATGTAAATATGGGAATAATGATACCCGTATTGATCCAACGGAAGAATTTATATCCGAGAGGTATCAACTTGGGAAGTTGTAACTTGTCATCGGCTTTTACCCCTTTGTCGTAGCTTTTGAGTAGAGGATAGAGATTGGGACCGAGGAAAAGTCTGAATCCGGGACCTTCGGCCGATGCTGGGTCATAGTCGACAGTTGTTTGTGTATTGAATGTTTTCAAATATTGTGTATTGTCTTCCAATACGGTCGATTCCATACGGGCTCCATTGAAATGGCTGTCGGCAATGAGTACCGATGAAAAGAATTGATTTTTGTAGCCAATCCATTTCATATGGGTTGATATGCTTTCATGCTCATCTTTCATTTCATTGAGATGCTCTACATCGTCGCCTACTTTGTAGTACAAGGCGCTGTTACGTTCTTCAAATACACGTCCTTTTTCTTGTTGACGCAAGTCTTGAGACCAATACATATCAAGGTCGACAGTGTTGCGAGGAAGAATAGTCTCCATACCATTTTGGTATACTTTCATATCGAGCATATACCCTTCGGCAGGTAATGTATAGCGTATCTCGAAATATTTCTCATCAGAGAAAGGTAATTTCATTGATAGGGTAGTCTTGTCGGCAGATAATTCAGGTACAAAACATAGGTCGGCGGTATTGATGGTGCGACCACGGGTTTTGAAAATAAAACCATACGCATTATCGGTGGCATCGAAAAGCATTAACGGGAGCGAGTCGTATGTGCGATAGTCATTGAGTATGGCTTCTGTAAGGCGACCTCCGCGAGTTGAGAACTTCAGAGTCACTTGAGGATTAGAAAGAGTTATGGTCTCGGCAACCCCCATAGCGAAAGGTGCAAAATCTATGTATTCGTCATACAGGCGAGTCTGTTCATCAGTAAGAGCGACATCGGCTGTTGTTTGTTCTGTTTTGGCTTGTTGTGCTTGTGCTTCACGAACTTCGGCCAATCGTACATTTTCTACTTGTATCAAAGAATCTTGATAACGTTGCATTGCGGCTTTTTGTTCGGGTGAAGGTTGCATAAACCAGCTGTAGCCGAAAAGCACAGCCACCATGAGAACAAAGCCAATAATTGTGTTTCTATCCATTGTTTATGTTATATAATCTGTTTTATAAAGTCGTTTAAGTTATTTTTCGAGAAATTTTCATCACGAGAAAATACCCTCTGTGTATATGACAAAATTTTAAAAATAACGTCAAAACAACTTCGCATAATTTTTCAGCGTGCAAAATTAGTAAAAAAGTTGGTATCTTCAGTATTGAAAATCGGATTAATTGGCGTGAATATCTGTTTTGCGCAAAAAAAAGTTTCTCTTAACAGCGCAAAAGACCTCCATAAGGAAGCCTTTTGTTTAAGAGTGTGGTCGAGAATCAGCTCTCTTTGAAAGAGTATATATCGACCGTTGTATAGAAATATAACTATTTTCGATGATGCGACAATGTAATATCGTAGCATTGTCGGGGATTACTTTTGTAAGTGTTGGTTATTCGCCAAGGTAGTACGAAGGTACAGGTTCTTGTGGATACCCCATGGAGCGGTGCGCCACGTAGCTGCGGTATAACGCGTCTTGCATGAGGGTAATACGACGATCGGTAGCAGGTATTCCGGTAGTGTATATACGCAGTTCGCCGGGGAGTGCCGTTACTATTTCTTCTCGCCAATCGCCATAGAGATCGGCTACCAACTGCAAACTTCCGATTATTCCTTCGGTAACGGTAGTTTTATCACCCCATTTTACGATGTGTTGACCAATGGGAAGTCCCTTGCGTCGGCGTTCCATTCTCTCCTCGCGAGTGTAAGGGTGATGCATTACTTCGCGTAGCAGGTCGCTGTCCCACCATACCCATCCGTTGCAAGAGGGTATATCTTCGTTGCGACGGATGTATTGTCCGTTACAGGTAAGCAGATATTGGTCGCGAATGCCACCTTTCGGATCTTCGGTGGCAAAGCATTCGAGTCCGGGGTGAGAAGAATCGAAGTCGGCTACCATACCATTGCCTACATGTCGGGTTTCGTGGCCTATATTCCATATTTGAGCGCCGGTACGGGCGTCGACCATGCACACACCTCGTCCATCGGTACGGAATGGCTCTATACCGAGAAATACTTCCAAACCCGGGTGTTGCGGGTCAATATCGGTAAGGAAAGCTTTATCGGGGTGTCCTGTACCGGCCGACCATAGCAGAGTGCCGTTATCGTCGAGCATACACGAACCGAGTAGAATTTCGTCTCGTCCGTCATTATCGACATCTCCGCTTACAAGACTATGTGCACCCATGCTGCGTACGATGGGATTCTCTTCGTCACCGTCCCATCTCCATGCTCGTACAAGCGTATTGCCTCGAAGCTCCCATGCGTCTACCACCATGAGTTTGTACGTACCTCGACAGGCTAATATATAAGGGGTTTTCCCATCGAGAAATGCCATACCTATTTGATTGCGATTTTGGCGTATGAGATTACCATATCGGTGATTGCGTTCGGGCCAGTCTACTCGAGCTATTTCCTGACCGGTCATTCCGTCGAGTACGCTGAGGTATTCCTCGTCGCTGTCTACTCGACCTTTTTCGTTGCGAATAGTAGTGCTCGGAGCTGTTTTTAATGCAACTTCGGCTTTACCGTCTCCGTTGAAATCATAGGCTATAAATGGTGAGTACCAGATACCCGGCTCTATACCTTGCCCGAGATCGAGTGACCATAAGAATGTTCCGTCACTCAGATAGGCCTCTATTTGGTAGGTATGCCCATCGAGAGCACCGGGCATACCCGGGTCGACATTGCTATCGGGTGTGCGTACTACGTAGTCGTATGTACCATCACCGTTGAGGTCGGCTACAGCTACTTTACCCACGCGCGTTTTGGGATTGCGTAATTTCAGCGAGCGATAGTTGGTTAGTATCGGCTTGTCAACCGATAGTTTTTCGCTTGTCGAGATGATTTTTCCGCGGGAATCAATAGCATTTACGCTGTACTGTGCTATGCCATTTACGGGAGAATCATCGGTGAAGTCACATACTTTTTTTACGGCTTTTCGGGTAAGACGTTGTTGTTTGCCGGCTACCTCGCGGTATACATGAAATGACACATCAGCGGGGTCGGTGGCAAGCAGTCTCCAACTGAGGTGTATGCCTTTGCCGTCGGTCGACGGTGAAACTGCAAGACCGCGATCGAGTTGTTCATGTACGCGTTCGATGGCAAAACCTTCTATTTGTGGTTTTGGTTCATGCCGAGGGTCGAGTATTTCATAGAAATAGTTGCGTTCGCGGGTGTCTTGTGCGTGTAGTATTTGCGGTGCTAATGTCAGTAAGACAACAGCCATGAGTATTAAAGGTCTTTTCATGGTTAAAAATTTATTTAGAGGGTTTTACAAATATTCATTTATCGAACAATTTTATCGATATGTGGTTTGCAAAAGTAATTTATACTTTTTACAAATGCAATACATTGCTGCCCATTTGTGTAAAAAACATAACACATTATTTTTAGTCGCGCATAAACTGCTAACATGACTATGCAATTTCCCAATCTCTGTGAATGTGTATTTGCATAGTAATGCCTATTAGGAGAAAACTAACTAATTTGTAATATATTAAAAAGAATTTTGAAAAAACATTTTATATATACTAATATAATTTATATCTTTGCAAAAAATATTGAGGAGATATTTGGTTGAGAAATATACTTGTTGCATTTACTTCACAATAATACATATAATTAATTCAAATTATTCACTTAAAAACGAAAAAGAAAAATGAAGAAAATTCTATTTTCGGCAGTTGCGGCGGCCATGATGCTCACCGCCTGTCAAGAAGAGACCTTCGACGCTGTTTCTTCGGCCGATGAAGTGGTGGTCAGCCTCAACGCATCCACTCCCGA
>JAZURX010000064.1:0-8709 GCA_045606385.1 Bacteroidales bacterium
TTAATCGATTTTTGCAGACGAATAAGTATATAGAAATAAATCATGATGGATATTGGTATTTACTCTGTATATACGATTATCTCCCAATCGGAGCTACAATGCCTTTTGAGTACGCACAGTCGGGCATTGAGGAGTTATTAAAAAATAAGCAGCGACAGACATATCTTGAAGAAATAAATGATGAATTATATCAAGAAGCATTAAAAGAACGGAAAATTAAATATTATGACCGATAGTTGGTCAATATAATACCCGAAAATATGAAAAAAAAATTTCTATTATCTATAATATTGGGCTTGTTTTCAGCGTCAATCGTTGCCCAATCGCCAACACCGGGTGTAATTGACGAAGTTGTATGGATCGTGGGTGATGAAGCTATATTGTTGTCGGATATTGAGGCACAATATAGGAATATGCAGTCTCAAGGGCAACGTATCAATGGAGACCCATATTGTGTAATACCCGAGCAAATTGCTATACAGAAGCTTTTTTTGAACCAAGCTGTAATCGATAGTGTAGTTGTTACTGAGAGCGAAGTAATGTCGGGTGTTGATAATCGTATCTCATATTTGGTTAGCAATATCGGTAGTAAAGAGAAAGTGGAGGAATATTTCGGTATGACTATCTCTCAATTAAGAGAAGAGTACGCGCCGATTGTTCGCGATCAGTTGATTGTGGAATCTATGCAGAAAAAATTAGTTTCAGAGGTAAAAGTATCACCGGCAGATGTGCGTAGATTTTATGCAAACCATTCAAGTGACAGCATACCTTATATCCCCGTACAGGTTGAAGTGCAGATGATACAAGTAAATCCCATTATTCCACAACAAGAAATCGATGATATTAAAGCCCGTTTACGTGAATATTCTGATCGTGTAGCTAAAGGTGAAACAGAGTTCTCGACATTAGCTATATTATATTCTGAAGACCCGGTATCGGCTCGTCGTGGTGGTGATTTGGGATTTTTCAGTCGTGTCGATATGGTCCCGGAATTTACAAACGTAGCTTTTGCAATGAACGAACCGATGAAAGTTTCAAAAATTGTAGAAACAGAATTTGGCTATCATATAATTCAATTTATTGAGAAACGTGGTGATCGCATAAATTGCCGACATATATTATTGCAACCCAAAATTTCCGATGCTGAATTACAAAATACAATATCCCGAATGGATACGTTGCGACAAGATATTGTCGATAATAAAGTCTCATTTGATGAAGCCGCACGAGTTGTATCCCAAGATAAAGCAACACGCAACAATAACGGAATTATGGTCAACACCATAGATGGTGGTGTCGTTTCTACTACAAAG
This sequence comes from Bacteroidales bacterium, assembly GCA_045606385.1. GTDB lineage: Bacteria > Bacteroidota > Bacteroidia > Bacteroidales > UBA11471 > Caccoplasma. Next base: position 1,314 of record JAZURX010000064.1, read on the forward strand.
TTCCAAATGGATCAGCTTCCTCAAGAAATAGCTAAAGTTGTCGATAAAATGGAGGTCGGTGATGTATCTGAGCCATTTGTGATGATAGACCAGAAACGAAATAGAGAAGTCGTTGTAATGGTAAAACTTCGTTCACGTATACCCGGTCATAAGGCCGATATTTCAAATGATTTTCAAATTTTGAAAGGTATTGTTGAGGAACATAAGCGAAATGAGTTGATAGATAATTGGATAAGAAAAAAACAAAAAGAAACCTACGTGCGCATAAAAGAAGGGTGGGATAAATGCGATTTTATATACGATGGTTGGATAAAAAAATAATCCATGCGTAATAATAGAAATAAATATCATAATTATTTAAGACGGATAATTATTGTATGTCTTGTTTTTCATATGTATAATATGAATGCAAGTATCACATTCGAAAATCCGCCCAAGCAAGATACAACCGACGATACAGCCAAAGATAAGGTTTATCTCGAAGCTGCGAATGAGTTGGAATTTGATGAGCGTATTGCTCCTGATTTTCAGATATTACGCGGTGATGTTCGGTTCCGTAAAGATAGTATGTATATGTATTGTGACAGTGCCTATTTTTACGAAAAAACCAATTCCCTTGATGCTTTTGGTCACGTAAAAATAGAACAAGGCGACACACTCTTTATATTTGGAGATGAGTTGTATTATGATGGGAATTTACAGTTAGCTCGGTTGCGCAACAATGTGCGAATGATTAACAACGAGGTGATACTTACCACCGACAGTTTCGATTACGATATGCAGCCCAATATCGGTTATTTCTTCAATGGTGGAGAGGTAAAAGATACTGTCAATCGTTTGACATCGTACTATGGGCAATACAGTCCCGATACAAAAGAAGCGGTATTCAATTATGATGTCAAATTGTATAATCCGCAGTTTACTATATTTTCTGATACACTCGAATATAACACGTCGACTAAAATTGCCGATATATTAGGCCCGTCCATTATTGTTTCTGATAGTAATACCATATATTTATCGCGTGGAGTATATAATACAATCGATGATTTGGCACAACTTTACAATCGCTCGCTGATCGTTTCTAAAAGTCAGAAATTGACTGGTGATACCATTTTCTATGATAGGAACAGTGGTATAGGAGAAGTGTTTGGTAATATGGTCGCCGATGATACTGTGCGTATGATGCAGATGAGAGGCGATTATGGATTTTATAATGAATTCAGAGAAGAATCATTTGCAACCGATTCTGCATTGGTCGTTGATTATTCTCAGCCCGATACATTGTATATGCATGCCGACACATTACAATCTTTGATGGTTGATAGTCAGCGTGTAATGCGGGCATATCATGATGTGCGTATATTTCGTAGGGATATGCAGGCGATTTGTGATTCTATGGTCTATAATGTGCCCGATTCGGTTTTGATTCTTATGAACGGACCTGTTATGTGGAATCTCGATAGTCAGATTTTTGGTGATACCATCAAGGTGTTTATGAATGATTCTACCATAGATTGGGTACATATTCCATCATTTGCATTTACTACCCAACAAAAGGATACAGCCTTTTTTGATCAACTCTCGGGCAAAGATCTGAAAGCATATTTCAAAGAAGGCGAGATATATAAAATTGATGTAAGCGGAAACGTTCAGACAATATTTTATCCTCAGGAATCGGATATGACATTTACCGGTATGAATAATGCCGAAACAAGTTTTCTGACAATGTATATGAAAAATCGACAGATGGACAAATTGAAAATGTGGCCTACGGTCGATGGAACTATGACTCCGATTTCAAAATTGAAGCCCGAAATGCTTTATTTACCACAATATAAATGGTATGAAAGTTATAGACCTACCGGGTGGCGAGATGTTTTTCGTGAGACAAATCGTCCTCTTTCGGAATTGAAACCTAATGCTGAGTCGTTCGACTCCATGATAGAAAATAATGAATAGTCCGTTATGAGTGATGTTATACAACTTTTGCCCGATTCTGTAGCCAATCAGATTGCAGCAGGAGAGGTAATACAGCGACCCGCATCTGTTGTAAAGGAGTTGGTCGAAAATGCGATTGATGCAGGTGCTACAGAAATACAAATTATTATTAAAGATGCAGGACGCACTCTTATACAGGTGGTTGACAATGGTAAGGGTATGTCCGAAACAGATGCCCGATTATCATTCGAACGTCATGCAACTTCAAAAATCCGTTCGGCTCAAGATTTATTCTCTTTGCGTACAATGGGCTTTCGCGGAGAGGCTTTAGCCTCTATTGCTGCCATCGCACAAGTAGAATTACGTACTCGAAGAGAGACCGATGAAATAGGTTCTTCTATATGTATTTCCGGCTCAAAAGTGGAGTCACAAGAATATGTAGCTTGCCCCGTTGGAGCCAACTTCATGGTGAAGAACATATTTTTCAACGTTCCGGCTCGCCGTAAGTTCCTTAAATCCAATCAAGTCGAATTTGGGTATATTATGTCCGAATTTGAAAGAATGGCGTTGATAAATATTGATATATCATTTAAACTCATTCATAATGATGTAGAACTTTATAATCTGCCGGTATCCAATTTCAGGCAGAGAATTGTCGCTTTGTTTGGTAAAAATCTCAATCAACATCTGCTCGCTGTCGATGTACAGACCTCATTGGTGTCTGTTACCGGTTATATCTGTCATCCCGAAGCTGCTCGCAAACGTAACCCTTGGCAATATTTCTTTGTAAATGGCCGCTACATGCGACATCCTTATTTCTACAAAGCGGTGATGTCCAATTACGAACAATTATTACCATCGGGAGAATCTCCTCATTATTTTCTTCATATTCAAGTAGATCCTGCTACAATCGATGTCAATATTCATCCAACGAAAACAGAGATTAAATTTGAAAATGAACAACCGATATGGCAAATATTATCTGCGGCAATAAAAGAGACATTGGGTAAGTCAAATGCTGTCCCGTCTATCGATTTCGATAGAATTGACGCGCCTGAAATCCCTGTATTGCATAATAATCAGGTAGTTATAGAGCCAAAAGTCACTTTTTCCACCGATTACAATCCATTTAATACAGATTCATTAAAATCTAAAAATACACATAACGTGTCTCATCGACGTCCCGATTATGATTGGACAAAATTGTACGGTGATTTTCAATCGAGTAAGGAGCCTCCTATAGTAGAACGTGATATCGACGAGAATGTTGTAAATGTAATTCCGTCAGACATCAATCGGCAAAATCGTGTTGATACGACACCTGTTGTGAGTGGTGGCGAAGGGATACAACTCTCTATTCCATCTGTCGGTTCAATCGATGGCACAACAAGCGTCGATTATTTCCAACTCAAAGGCCGATACGTTCTTACATCGGTTAAGTCGGGCCTTATGATGGTCGATCAGCATCGTGCTCATGTACGTATATTGTTTGATAGATACTTAGCTCACATCAAAGAGAAAAAGGGTGTCTCACAACGACTTATTTTCCCTGAGATGATTCAACTTTCCCCTGCTCAAGGTGTGCAGTTAATGGCTGTTATGACCGATTTTGAAGCATTGGGATTTGATATTACCGATATGGGCGGTGGTGCTTATGCTGTTAATGCTATTCCGGCTGGTATAGAAGGAGTCGACATTGCTACTTTGGTGGATAGAATGTTAGATACGGCTACCCATACGGGAGGTGATGTGAGCAATGATATACATGAGGCAATATCTTTGGCTTTGGCCGAGTCGGCCGCAATACCCTATGGACAGTTTTTGTCTGTCATGGAGATGGAAAGATTATTAAGTGATCTTTTTATGCTGACAATGCCCAACTATACACCCGATGGAAAGACTATTGTTTCTATTTTTACCGAAGATGAACTATTAAAACGTTTTCGTTAAGAGCTATTGTTATGAGACATTTGTTCTTGATAATTTCTTTATTTATACCATTTATAATGGCCGATGTTTCTGCTCGAAAGAAAAACAGGGCAAAGAATATTGAGCAGATGTCTGAAGAACAGCTGTTTATGAGAGATAATTTCTCGAATACGGATTGTTCTCAATGGGAAGATGGTCGTGTTTTTATTTACGTAGATGAAAAGCTTTCACAATTACTCACACCTCAGAATTTTAATGAAACTCAACATTATTCGTCATATAGAGGTTTGAAGTTTGTGTTTCGTGGATTGTCCGATTCTTCGCCATGGGGAGGTGGAAATGCCGATATCATATTTGAATGTAATGGCGACAAATATACGTATAAAACCGGCAAATCCCTGCAAGAGATAAAACGTGGGAAGTATTTACCCATGTTGCCTATGATGGTTGCCCAAGATGAGATAGAACGGGCTTCGGCATTATTAACAGGGAAAATCCTTTATACACGTTCTACTATATGGGTCGATTCTTTGGGGAATACACGAGCGGGTAATAAATATTTTCCAATCAGTATTGTTGCAGTTGAGCCGGGGAATACAATTTATCCGATAGCATTTGTATTTCGAGCCGACTCGGTTACATATCGTATATATGGCAGTCTTTCTCAAACGACATTATCGCAAGCTGCGACATTTGATAAATTATTTACATTCGAAAATCCTCGGAATCAGTATCCCGATATTCCCGACAAGCATTGGCAGAATATAATTCGTGGGCGTGTATGCATGGGTATGAACAAAAATGAGTGCCGTTTGGCTTTAGGTCGTCCGTTACGGGTGCGCGAAATACCTACTTATAGCGGTCTAAATGAAGAATGGATATACAATAGTGGGGCGTATCTTTATTTCGAAGATGGAATTTTATCACGTTACCGATAAATGATATAGGTCATGAAAATTCAAGAAAACTATTCTTTGCAAAACAATCATACATTTCACATTCCGGTGAAAGCACGTTACTTTGTTACATACGACTCAGTGGCCGAGTTGCAAGCATTTCTTACCGACTCTGATCTGGTAAAAGATTATGCGCTGTTTCATATTGGAAGCGGAAGTAATCTGTTGTTTTTGAAAGATTATAATGGTGTAATATTACATAGTGAAATACGTTTTATCGACAAAATATCCGAAGACGAACATTCTGTATTATTACGCGTAGGTTCAGGTGTCGTTTGGGACGATTTTGTTACATTTTCTACTTCGAGTGGTTGGTGGGGTGCAGAAAATTTATCTCACATTCCGGGCGAGGTAGGAGCATCGGCTGTACAGAATATTGGTGCGTATGGCGTAGAGGCAAAGGATATAATCGAAAGTGTCGAAGCAATTGATATACAATCGGGTAAGATGCGTGTTTTCTCAAATTTCGAATGTAATTATGGTTATCGCGAGAGTATATTCAAGACGACCTTGCAAGGGCAATTCATTATTACGGCAGTTGTATATCGATTACAAAAGGCTTCGACACCGCATCTCGAATATGGTAATTTGCGAGAAATGGTTGCAATTGTCGATAATCTTACACCCGATTTGGTGCGTCGTGCGGTTATTACCATTCGTGATTCCAAGTTGCCCGACCCGGCTGTGCTGGGAAATGCCGGCAGTTTTTTCAAAAATCCGGTTATATCACGTATTCAATACGATGGTCTGAAAAATAAATATCCCGATATGCCTTACTATCCGATAGATGATATTCATGTAAAAGTTCCTGCCGGTTGGCTCATCGATAGAGCCGGTTGGAAAGGGTATGTACATAAAGGGGCAGGAGTGTACGAAAAACAGTCGTTGGTGTTGGTCAATCGCGGAACGGCGCAAGCGCAGGATATTGTAGAACTTTCAGATATGATATGTCGTTCAATACAAGAACTATACGGTATAAAAATTTATCCCGAAGTTAATTTTATTTAGTGCTGATGCAAGTCGAGTTTTTAGGTACGGGAACTTCTACCGGTGTCCCTCAAATAGGATGCGATTGCGAAGTGTGTCGTTCGTCCGATGCGCGCGACCGACGTCTACGCTCATCTGTACTCGTTTCGGCCGGTAATGAAAATATTCTTATTGATTGCGGTCCCGATTTCAGAGAACAGATTCTTCGTAGCCATATCTCCGACCTCAGTGCCGTATTATTGACTCACGAACATTATGATCACACTTCGGGGCTCGATGAGTTGCGTTGCTTTTCCAAGAACTCTCCCGTCAATATCTATGGTGAATCTCGAGTACTCGATGCTGTTCGACGACGTTTAGACTATTGTTTCTCTTCAAATTTATATCCGGGTGTTGCTCTATTAAATCTTTGTGAAATATCTGATTTTCAGTGTTTCAATATAGGTGAAATATCCGTAGAGCCTATTCGCGTCATGCACTATCGTTTGCCCATTATTGGTTATCGTATCGGTCGTTTTGCTTACATCACCGATATGTTGAGTATGCCCGATGCCGAATATGATAAATTGCAAAATCTCGATGTATTGGTCATTAATGCGTTGCGTCATACCCGGCATATTTCGCATCAGACACTGCACGATGCGCTTGTGGCGATAGAGCGTATTGCCCCGCGGAGAGCATATATTACACATGTTAGTCATCAGATGGGATTATATGTCAAACAGTCAACCCTTCTTCCGTCCGATGTATATTTGGCTTACGATACTTTGCAGTTGGAGGTCGAAGAATAAATGCTATGTATATGGTCGATATATTTACAAACTTTGCTCTATTCTATCTGTTTATTATCAATATAATAACTTTTGTTACTTATGCTATGGATAAGTGGCGGGCAATTCATTCGCGCTCGCGCATTTCCGAGTTTTCGTTACTGCTTATGGCTGTTGTCGGAGGGAGTATAGGTGCTTGGTTGGGTATGAAAGTATGGCGCCATAAAACGTTGCATAAGAAATTTATTTACGGTATTCCGTCGATTTTTATTTTGCAATTACTTTTCGTCGTCTGCTTTATCTGTTACAGATAGAAGTCGCATTTATTTACTTTTTCTATTATTTTTACCTTTTTTACGTCTTGTTTTACAAGTAGAGAAATTTCCATTATCTTTGTATTTACTATCAGAAATCGTAAAATAATTGTATATGAATACCATAGTTATGAGTATAATTGGTTTTTTGCAAAGATTTCTTCTCTCCATACTCTTTCTTTTGTGTGCATTACCTCTATCGGCACAGAAGATGTCGGTCAAAAGTTTTGTGCGAGACGAACTTGCCATATCGGCCAATATCGATGGCCCTATGCGTCGTGTTGATCGTACTAATGGTGAGGTGGCTGCCCTTATCAAGGTGCGTACCACCGAAAAAGGTTTTGTTTTTTATGGTGGGCTGTTGGGTATTGTCGACACCAAGCAAGATGTAGGCGAAATCTATGTGTGGGTGCCCCGCGGTGCGAAGCAGATTGAAATAAAACATGAGCGATATGGGGTACTCAATTATTGGTATCCGCGTGAAGCATTGCCCATTGAG
>JAZURX010000065.1:0-14658 GCA_045606385.1 Bacteroidales bacterium
CCGATGGTACTATCGAAGTGAAGAAAGTCATTGTGGAATAAGTAACCTTACCCACATAATACACACGAAGGAGTCGGCAACTGCCGACTCCTTCTTTTTATATTCGAACATTACCACCACGGACACTCGAGCCGAGTGTCCATACAATATCGATCAACAAATTTCAAGAGATACTACACGATTTGTTTTTTGCAAAATATATATATGTCAAAACGTCAAACAACCTTTTTGGCAGACTATTTGCATGACTATAGATGTCGACTATCTATCGACATCTATAGTCATTACTTTACAATGTAATGGCAAGTTATTGATATATAAAAGAAAAACGATATAAAATGAAAAAAAAAGATTCTGATAATATAGAAAATCAAGTAGATGATACGCCTGAAATCACCAATGAGTGTGAAGAAAATTCTCAATCGGAAGAACAATCGCTTGATGAGTCTGCCACATTGTCAGTAGAAAATGAGGCATTGAAGGCCGAAGTTGAGCAATTAAAAAAAGAATATCTCTTGGCTCGTGCTGACCTTGAGAATTATCGTAAGCGTACTCTCAAAGAGAAAGCAGAACTTATACGTAACGGAGGGGAAAATTGTTTGAAAGATATACTTCCCGTTATTGATGATTTCGAACGTGCAATGCAAGCTCTTGCTTCTACCGCCGACGTAGAGGCTGTAAAGGAAGGCGTCAATCTTATATACAGTAAGTTTAAAACATATCTTGAACAGCATGGCGTGAAGGAAATTGTGACTGTCGATACAGATTTCGATACCGAGTTTCATGAGGCGGTTACTTTATTTCCGGCACCTACACCCGAACAGAAAGGAAAAGTCATAGATTGCGTACAAAAGGGTTATACAATGAACGACAAGGTAATACGTTTTGCCAAAGTCGTTGTCGGTGAATAAATAGTGTAAAAAATGAACCTATGAGCAATAAAAGAGACTATTATGAGGTACTTGAGGTCGCCAAAAATGCGACTCCTGAAGAGATAAAAAAAGCCTATCGTAAAAAAGCTATTCAATATCACCCCGATAAAAATCCGGGCAATAAAGAAGCCGAAGAAAAATTTAAAGAAGCAGCCGAGGCTTATGAAGTACTTAGTGATGCGCAGAAACGTGCTCGTTACGACCAGTTCGGTCACGCCGGCATGAATGGTGCTAGCGGTTTCAGTGGTGGCGGTATGTCGATGGAAGATATTTTTTCACACTTCGGCGATATATTCGGTAGTGCTTTTGGTGGTGGATTCGGTGGATTCGGTGGATTTGGTGGCGGACGTCAACGTCGCCATGTCAATCGTGGTACCGACCTGCGTGTACGTGTTAAACTCAATCTGCAAGAAATTGCCACAGGGGTAGAGAAAAAGATAAAGGTAAAGAAATATGTCGCTTGTCCCGACTGTAATGGAACCGGAGCCGAAAATGGAACAGCCTATGAAACCTGTTCACAATGTAATGGCAGTGGCGTAGTTACTCAGTTGAGACAGACGATGCTGGGAGCCATGCAGTCGACATCGGCTTGTCCGCGATGCGGGGGAGAGGGTCGTGTTATCACACACAAATGTGCCAAATGTGCCGGAGAGGGAATATTGAAAGAAGATGAAATCATAACAATTAATATTCCAGCAGGAGTAGCAGATGGTATGCAACTGTCAATGAGTGGTGCCGGTAATGCCGCTCGTCATGGCGGTGTGAATGGAGATTTGTTGATACTCGTGCAAGAAGAGGAGCACCCCGAACTTTTGCGTGATGAAAATGATTTGATATATAACGCTCTTATCGATTTCCCGACAGCGGCATTGGGGGGGACTCTCGAAGTTCCGACCATCGATGGTAAGGCTAAAATAAAAATAGAACCGGGGACCCAACCCGGAAAGGTTTTGCGTTTGAGAGGTAAAGGATTACCCTCGATAAATGGTTATGGATTGGGCGACTTATTGGTAAATTTATCGGTATATGTTCCCGAAAATCTGAGTGCCGATGAACGTAAGAAAATCGAAGAATTACGTAGCAAGAATTTTGAACCGTCAAAATCTGTTAAAGAGCGTATTTTCAGTAAAATACGTCATATGTTCGATTAAGAAATGGCTTATAATATGAAAAAATCCCGCATTCTGAAATTTGCGGGATTTTTTATTTAATGTTGTGTGATCCTTATTTTATCACTAATACATCAGATGTAACTCCTTGAATACTCAGTGTGCGCACAATGTACATATCGGTAGGAATTCCCTTCATGTTATATGTAATATTATTGCCATATTCGGTAAATTGCGCGACTTTGTTTCCTGTAATAGAGAATATCTCAACATTGATATTTGAAACTTTCGCAAGTTGTATGTGTAGTTGATTTCCGGTAGCAAATACAATGCAATCATTATTTGTGGTTGTGGATATACCACTGAGACCGCCGTTGAGAGATATTGATGATAGTGGTACACGAGTATATTGTACATCTTCCTTATTTGTAGCATATGCGACATACAGATAGTCGTTATATACCATTGATTTATTGATGTAAGCTACCAACGTGTCGGCTGTTGCGTGCCAACCTCCTGACGAGCAATATCCGTTGGATATTGTTTCAGCTATGACCATAGGATTGCTCCAAGTTTTCCCATCATCGGTACTGCGACTGTATGCAACCCATGTATCTGATGCGTCTTCGTCTGTTTTCGAACTTTGCCACATACAATAAAGTGTACCTTTGAATGAAATCATAACTATACCATTGCTGAAGTGGTCGGTATTATCTGTGGGCGCAAATACCGTTATTGTTTCTGTTCCTGGGGCAACTGACAACCCGAGTGTATTGGTGTTTGATGCATCAAACAAATTCGATGTGTGTGAAAAAGGAATATTATCGGCCATCATATAGGTCGACAATGCAATCCTCATAAAAGCAGTAATAATTTTCTTTATAAAACAGTGTTTTTTGACTTTGGTTCTATTGGGGAATATATTGATGGAGCAAAATTATATCAATTATACTAATTCAATGGATAATATTCGACAAAAAATGTATAATATTTGGTCTGGGAGAAAAGTATATGGATTTAATATAAGTAATTGATTATAAATTAAGTGGGCGATTCTATTTCGCCCACTTAATAATGTTTACTCTATTATGATACCTTCGATCTTGAAATTTTCTATATCAAAATATACATTGTCGTTTTCGAGTGTGCACCAAGGATAAATACGTATGGCAAGACGTTCACCCGGTTTAACGGTCATCTTAATAGGTACAGATATTTCTTGAATGTTTTTATTGTCTTTTTGATTTTCCCCTAAATCGATACGTGGGTAAAAGTCTCCGCTTTTTGAGCAGGCAATGCGGTAAGCAACATTCCCTTTGAGCGTAAACAATAATTTTTTTGTAGAGAAGGTCTGTTTGAGATCTTTGATGAAAAATTCTACATAGCGGCTACCTGACTCGTCGATGTCGGCCGGCCATTTTCCTTTTTCTATAGTAATGCCCTTTTCATTCTCTTCAAGTCCTTTGAGGGTATATTTCTTTATTTGAATGTTTTTGGGCGATTCTTTGTTTATTATTTTGCAATCGGCTTTTATGGGTATATAACGTTTAATTTTTCCACAGATAATGGTTACGACATCATTTATTGTACCGGCTTGAGATGGTGTGAAATGTATGTAATAACATTGTTTCCATAATTTATTATCGGTATATTTAATTTCGAGTTTCGATAATTTCTTCCCATCGGGAGTGGACGAAATGTACATACCCTCGGGCACTGTTACAGAAATTTTTCCTTTTTTCTTGGGGAGAGTAAGACCGGTAAGGTCAAATCGTACGGTTGCATCATCGCCGATATAAATGCTGCCGAAATCTATGGCTCGCGGGTTGAGAATGATAGGAGCATCAGGGTGTACGTATGCCGCAAGAATATCCATTTTTTTCATCTCTTTAGCTACCATTTGTGCATATATTGCAGCACCGGTAGCTTGTGTATGCGTACCATCGGTAGGTACATAAATGTATTCCATGGTTGATTCTTGACCCAACTCCTCTATAAATTTTTTTGTCAGAGCTGTATGGTCGATAAGAGGTACATTCATATTCGCAGCCACAAGTTTCATCACATACACGTAGTCTAATTCTGTTCGATCCACACCTTTACTGAGGTTGTGACATCCTTTGTCCGAAATAGTACCGTCTTGGGTAAAATAGCGACGCACAATGGGGGTGATGAGTACGGGTATACCTTGAAGTGCACGTGTTTCGTTCACGTATGTCTCAAGATTTTTTCTGTAATGTCCCCAAGGGTCTGTGCCTCTTCCGTCGGCGCTATATGTACCTCCACCTTTTTCGTCGTTGTGTGCAAATTGTATAAATACGTAATCGCCCGGTTGAATATTGGCTTTTACCTTATCCCATAGACCTTCGTTCATAAATGATCGAGTGCTGCGTCCGCCACGGGCATAGTTCATTACCTCTACATCGTCGGTAAAAAATTCTTGAAACATTTCGCCCCAGCCGCGAGTACGGGTGGTATTTTCGGCATAATCGGCCATTGTCGAATCTCCAATGGTGTGTATGCGAACTTTTTTCTGAGCCGTACTTGGTACCGATAATGCGATACATACAAAAAGTGTCAATGCTTTGAATAATAGGTGTTTCATCATTAATATAATTATGATTTTGTTTAACTTGTCAGTGTATACGAAATGAGAGAATGAGACGAAATATATATCATCACTGTTCTTCATGGCAGTCATTTCCAAATGCAAAAATACAAAGAACTCGCATAAATACAGAATTTTTATGAGAAAATATGAATATGTGTACTATTTGTCACAAGTGTATCAAAAGGGAATATAATAATCACACTATAACAATATTGGAAATTTTTACTTGAGGACGAATGGAATAATTTGTTTGGGTGGTACCGCAATTTTATATAACTTTGACGCTATAATATTTATCGTATGAAAAAAAATCGAATAGGATTATTATCTCGTATTATTATAGCAATTTTATTGGGCGTGATATTAGGTAATTATATGCCGACATTGCTATCTCGTATATTTGCAACATTCAATGCTGTTTTCAGTGAGTTTCTCAATTTTTCTATTCCTCTTATCATTCTTGGATTGGTAACAAGCGCTATTGCCGATATTGGAAAAACTGCCGGGCGTATGTTATTGGTAACCGCACTGCTTGCCTATGGTGCTACATTATTTGCCGGCTTTTTCTCCTATTTTACAGCCGATACATTCTTCCCTCTGTTTATCGATACGAATGTGTCATTGGGTGAAATGAACGATATGCAAGGCTTAAAACCCTATTTTTCTATTGAAATTCCTCCGTTAATGGGAGTTATGACTGCATTGATTTTAGCATTTATATTGGGATTGGGTATTGCATATATGAGTAGCTCTGCACTGAAAAATGTGATGAATGATTTTCAAAATATTATCATAAGAGTCATTGCCAATGTCATATTGCCGATACTTCCTATATACATATTCGGCATATTTTTGGATATGACATATAGTGGGCAGGTCTATAATATTTTGAAGGTATTTATAAAAATTATAGGTATTATATTTTTGATTCATATTGTATTATTGATTATTCAGTATGTTGTGGCGGCTATTTTTGTCAAGAAAAATCCGTTTGTAATGTTGAAGAATATGTTGCCGGCATATTTTACAGCTCTTGGTACACAGTCGTCGGCAGCAACTATTCCTGTAACGTTGGAACAAAGCAAAAAAAACGGAGTGTCGGCCGATGTGGCAGGATTTGTGATTCCATTGTGTGCTACGATACACCTCAGTGGCAGTACGCTGAAGATAGTTGCGTGCGCGCTTACTTTGATGCTAATGCAAGGAATGCAATATGATTTTATTATGTTTGCCGGATTTATATGTATGTTGGGCATTACTATGGTTGCAGCTCCGGGTGTCCCCGGCGGGGCTATCATGGCATCATTAGGAGTGTTGCATTCGATATTGGGATTTGATGAGAGTGCTCAGGCATTAATGATTGCGTTGTACATAGCCATGGATAGCTTTGGTACGGCTTGTAATGTAACCGGTGACGGAGCTTTAGCTCTCATCATCGATAAAATTTTTCATAGACAATCGCAGAATGTTGGTTCTGCAGTATAAATAGGATAATTATCATTCACCAAAACAATAAAAATTACCTATTATTTCCGTCATTTGAAGATTTTATAGCTATTGCAGATGGCTATTATTTACTTTTTTGTACCTTTGTGGCTTTAATTGGTCGGACATACATATATATTATGTTACCCGACAAAAACCGAAAAAAATTACGCTTATGCCCGATACAGTAGCCCAGTTCGAACATGTCATAAAGATATGCCGAGATTTGTTTGCAAAAAAATTGCACGATTACGGAGCATCTTGGCGCATCATGCGTCCCAAGTCATTGACCGACCAAATATACATCAAAGCAAAACGTATACGCAGTATTGAAGAAAAAGGAGTGTCTCGTATTGACGAAGGTATTCGTTCGGAAATCATTGGTATCGTAAATTATGGCATTATCGCTCTTATACAGTTGGAACTCGGCTATTCCGATGCTCCTGATATTTCTGTCGAAAAGGCTTTGGAATTGTATGATAAGCATATGACAATTACAAAAAATCTTATGTATGCCAAAAATCACGATTATGATGAGGCGTGGCGAGGTATGCGTATGAGTTCATATACCGATTTGATACTGACCAAAATATGTCGTACCAAGCAGATAGAAGATCATGAAGGTGTGACATTGGTGTCTGAAGGTGTCGATGCCAATTATATGGATATGATAAATTATTCCCTTTTCGGAATGATAAAACTCGAATATGGCGAATAAAACTCGAAAATCTTTGTGGCTTCGATACATAATGCCGACGTTGGTTGTGTTGGCACGATTGGTTGTTGGTGCTACATTCGTGTTTTCGGGGTTTGTCAAAGCCGTCGATCCGGTAGGTGTGGCTTTGAAAATCGATGAATATATTCACATGTTCGGATTTTCCGGCATATCCTCTTTTTCTTTATTTTCTGCGATTTCACTTAGTGTAATAGAGTGTGTATTGGGTGTGAACATTATCATTGGCTCATATCGTCGATTGTCATCGGCGTTTTTGTTTTTGATAATGATAGGTATGACACCATTGACATTCTATTTGGCAACACACAATCCTATTGATGATTGTGGTTGTTTTGGCGAGGCGGTTGTCCTTACCCATTGGCAATCATTTGCAAAAAATGTAATATTACTTTTACTATCTTTATTTCTCTTGTTTTACAATCACCGGTTAGGAAGTGTTTATCACAAGGAATTACAATCACTTATTCTCTTTTTTGTGATTTTATTTACGGCCGGTATATCTATGTATGCCTATTTTTATCAGCCCATACTCGATTTTCGCCCCTACAAAGTCGGTGTAAACATTGAAGATGAAATATCAAATATCAATTCATGCGATCAACTCTTTATATATGAAAAAGAGGGCGTAAAACAAGAGTTTACCATCGATACATTGCCTACAGATACATCGTGGCACTATGTCGATAGAGTAGAGGTAGCAACGACAGAAACATCGGGAATAGAAAATTTTGTTATATACGATGAGGATGGAAGTGATGTAACCGATGTGATACTTGGCGATACGACATACACTTTTTTGTTGATGTCTCCATCGCTCAAAAAGGCCGAAAGCGATGCTATCGATCGTATCGACGAATTATATGATTATGCGCAGGAGTATAATTATAACCTTTATTGTGTTACGGCATCGCCTATCGATGAAATTATAGAGTGGCAAGATAATACGGGAGCCGACTATCCATTTTATACTATGGACGCGTCGGTCATACAGACAATTGTGCGAGGTAATCCGGCGGTAGTTCTCTTGCACGACGCGACGATTATCAAAAAACTTCTGCCGAGACATTTGCCCGAAGAGGCCTATTTGAACGATACTTTGGAAAAATTGTCAATAGGAAAACTTATTCCCTATTCATTTTGGAAACCTATGTTGATGATTATTGCTATCTTTGTTGCCCCGATGCTTTTGATGTATCTTACGTCTAAAACAATCGAGGCCTATGTCTCGCAGGCTCGCGCACGACGTTTGGCTCGCCTGCGCAGAATAAGAAATGCTGTAGTTGAAAAGAATACAAAACAAAAAGAAATATACTTAAATAATAATCAGGTAATTATGAGAAAAAACATTGTAGCAGGTAACTGGAAAATGAACAAAAACCTGCAAGAAGGTTTAGAACTTGCAAAAGGTATTGAAGCTGCTTTGGCAGACAAAAAGGTAAATTGTGATGTTGTCATCGGTACTCCGTTTATTCACTTGGCATTGGTGGCTCAAAGCATTGATACATCGAAAATCGGTGTTGCCGCCGAAAACTGTGCCGATAAAGTTTCGGGAGCATATACAGGTGAGGTTTCTGCAGCCATGGTAGCATCTACCGGTGCTAAATATGTTATTTTGGGACACTCCGAGCGTCGTGCCTATTATCACGAGACTCCCGAAATACTTAAAGAAAAGGTGCTTTTGGCTTTAGCCAATGGTTTGACCCCCATATTCTGTATCGGAGAGGTGCTCGAAGAGCGTGAAGCCGACAAACATTTCGATGTTGTTAAGACTCAAATCGAAGAGTCTTTATTCAACCTTTCGGCCGATGAATTTGGTAAGATAGTTTTGGCATATGAGCCGGTATGGGCTATTGGTACAGGTAAAACCGCAACCGCAGCTCAAGCACAAGAAATGCATGCGTTCATACGTGAAACTTTGGCTGCTAAATATGGTAAAGAGGTTGCCGATAATTGTTCTATCCTTTATGGTGGAAGCTGCAAACCTTCTAACGCCAAAGAACTTTTTGCCAATCCCGATGTCGACGGAGGTCTTATCGGTGGCGCTGCTCTCGAAGTTGATTCATTCATGGGTATTATCGAAGCTTTTTCATAATATCTTTCAATTGTCAAATAGATGGTGTGCCCATTGTGGCACACCATTAAACATATAATAATGAAGAAAACAATTTTAGTAATCGTATTACTGTCGATGTATGTGTGGCATGTCGATGCGCAAGCCTATAGCATCGATACGACTATAGTGCAATCGTTAAACCGCACCCTCGACGGCGCGCGAGTAGTCTTATGTCAAGATTCTGCAATGGATTTACGCCTATCGCGAACTGCAGGTACTGCCAAAGTCGACAAAAACGGTAACATTGCAACACAAGGCTTTCGTATTCAATTGTTTTCTGATAATAAAAGAAACTCACGCGAAGAGGTAGAACTTCGTTCCGATGCTGTTGCCGACGCTTATCCCGATTTACACATATATGTATCTTATCTTTCGCCGTTTTGGCGTTTGAGAGTGGGCGATTATCGTACTTTTGAGGAGGCAAATAAACAATTGCAGATACTCAAAAGAAAATTTCCCAAGTACTCGGTCGAGATGCGTGTGGTTAAAGATGAAATAGTTTTACCATTATATAAAAAATAGCCATGCAGTCGATACAGAATTTATCCGATGACGAACGTATAAGTAAGATAGCTGAACATTACAAAGCAATTCTCGAACTGTTGGGAGAGGATACCGGTCGTGAAGGATTGTTGAAAACCCCTCTGCGTGCTGCAAAAGCTATGGCTTCTCTTACGTCGGGTTATTCCCAAAATCCCGATGAAATACTTCGTTCGGCATTATTCAAAGAAGATTATGGTGGTGACGGGCAGATGGTCGTCGTGAAAGATATCGAGTTTTATTCCTTTTGCGAACACCACATTTTACCCTTCTTTGGTAAGGTGCATATCGGTTATATTCCCAACGAATATGTAACAGGACTGAGCAAGTTGGCGAGAGTGGTCAACGTCTTCGCGCGTCGTTTGCAACTACAGGAGCGTTTTACGACAGAATTGTGTCAGTGCTTGCAAAACACCTTGTCGGCACAAGGTGTCATGGTGATGGTTGAGTCACGCCACTTGTGTATGCAAATGCGGGGGGTCGAGAAGCAGGGCACGATTACGACTACTTGCTCTTATACTGGTGTATTCAAAGAGTTGTCGCGACGTGAAGAATTTTTTTCAATGATTGGCCGACGGTAAATATTTCATTTACAATGTTGTTGAAAAAAATATGGAAAAAATGTGTAAAACCGCTTGCACAAATCAAATAACTGTCGTATATTTGCAACCGCAAACGCGAAAATAGCTCAGTTGGTAGAGCATAACCTTGCCAAGGTTAGGGTCGCGGGTTCGAGTCCCGTTTTTCGCTCTAAGTCTTAAGACATTCTTTGATTTATTGTTCTTGCGAAAATAGCTCAGTTGGTAGAGCATAACCTTGCCAAGGTTAGGGTCGCGGGTTCGAGTCCCGTTTTTCGCTCTATCCGTGTTTACGCGAATCGAGCCCAAATGGCGGAATTGGTAGACGCGCTAGTTTCAGGGACTAGTGACCAATAGGTCGTGCAGGTTCGAGTCCTGTTTTGGGCACAACGAATACGGAAAAATATCTTTTGTCCGGGTGGCGAAATTGGTAGACGCGCTACTTTGAGGGGGTAGTGACCATTAGGTCGTGTGAGTTCGACTCTCATCTCGGACACAATACAGAGGCTGTTTGACAAGTATTTGTTGACAGCCTTTTTTCATTTACAAAAACACATGTTATGATTATTTTCAGATTCCTTTATCAGTGGTTGGTTTTTGTCCCCATTATGCTGGTTTTAACCTTTCTCACTGCCGTAACGACATTTTTGGGCTGCGTGCTCGGTAATCATCGTGTATGGGGATATTATCCCGGTCTTATATGGTCGCGTCTTACTTGCTTCTTCTCGTTGGTGCGTGTCGAAGTGAGAGGCTCCGAAAATTTAGATAAAAACACCTCTTATGTCTTTGTGGCCAATCATCAAGGCGCGTATGATATATTTCTTATATATGGCTATCTCGGGCATAAGTTCAAGTGGATGATGAAGGCCTCTTTGCGTCGCATACCTTTTGTAGGTGCCGCTTGTGCTGCCGCCGGTTTCATTTTTGTCGATCGTACCGGAAAGGGCGTTCGAGACACGCTTGCGGCTGCCAAGAAAATTTTGGTCGACGGTATGTCGTTGGTTGTCTTTCCCGAAGGCTCTCGCACACCCGATGGTAAAATACATCGATTCAAAAAAGGCGCGTTCCAAATAGCCGACGACTTATCTCTGCCTATTGTCCCTATGACTATCGATGGATCGTATAGGGTATTGCCTAAAGGTGGGTGGTTATTACGTCCGTCTAAGATTGTGCTTACTATTCACCGGCCTATCTACCCTCAGGCCGATGGCCATTACAACATGGATCAGCTCATTGCCGACAGCCATCAAGCAGTCGCTTCAGGATTGCAACACCGATGAGGTCGATTATATGCTTAAAAATGTTAATGGCATATAAAAAAAGAGACAAAATAGTACCTATAAATAAAATAAATTTGCACCTTTGCACTCGAAAATTGCCCGGTGGTGTAATGGTAGCACTTCGGATTCTGGTTCCGCCTGTGAGGGTTCGAATCCTTCCCGGGCAACAATTTTCAGTAAAAAGACCGTATATCAGTAAGATAACGGTCTTTTTTACATATTAATTAGGCTTGTAGTATATTACTCTTCTACTTCCTCAAAATCTTCTTTGCCTACACCGCAGAGGGGGCATACCCAATCTTCGGGAATATCTTCAAATGCTGTTCCGGGGTTGATTCCTCCATCGGGATCGCCTTTTTCAGGATCATAAATCCAATCGCATACGGTACATTTGTACTTTTTCATAATTTCATAATTTAATTTGTTATTAATGTGTTATTTCGCTCACCATTGGGAATGTTTATATCATTGTTGCTGACTATTCCGATAACAAATATAAAAACTTTTTTGTTTATATCGTTGACAAATATCTCTTTTTGCTTATTTTTGCAAATGAAAACAAAAAAAATAATATTATGATTAAAAAGTCATTCATTTTAGTGGTAATAACACTCTTCTCGGTTGTTGTTTGTGCTCAAGAAGCAGAGGTGAAACCATGGAAAACAGCCGGTTTTGTTGGTCTTAAGTTTACCCAATCGAGTTTTACCAATTGGGCTTCGGGCGGTGAAAACGCGTTGGCTCTCGATGCGCAATTTACCTATCAGGCCGATTATAAAAATGATGCTCATTTGTGGCAGAACCGTGTCGAATTTGCTTACGGATTCAATCAGACCAAAGGTGACCCGTTAAAAAAGACGACAGATAAAATTTATCTCAATTCAAATTATGGTTTTAATATACATAAAACCCTTTATTTGAGTGCGTTCCTTACATACCAGTCGCAATTCTCCAACGGCTATAACTATTCGGGCGATACACGCCGTTTTGTTTCACGCTTTATGGCTCCGGCTTATGTTTCTGCCGGTCTTGGTATCACATGGACACCTGCCAAAATGTTCACTCTTGTATTTACGCCGGTTACTTGGAAAGGTACATTCGTACTCGACGAGACTCTGTCAAACGATGGGTCGTTTGGTGTAAAACCGGGTTGTAAATCCTTGAACGAGGGTGGTGCAAACCTCAAAGCCGAGCTCAACTATGACATCATGAAGAATGTCAATCTCTATTCTCGTTTGAATCTATTTACCGACTATTGTCGTGGTAAAGAGGTAAAGAATATCGATGTGGCGTGGGACGTGCAGATCAATTTCACCATCAACAAATGGTTGTCGGCATCGGTCTCTACCAATCTTATATACGACAATGACATAAAATTACCCTACGATATCAAAAACGAGGCCGGAGAGGTTATCGGACAAGGCAAATGCCCCAAAATTCAATTCAAAGAGGTGCTGGCTCTCGGCTTGCAATACAATTTCTAAACTTATCAATAACGATAAATGGGAGGATCGAAGCCTCCCATTTTTATTTACAGGTTATTCATATTCGCCATACGCCATGCGCATAAATATGCCGCTTGCGTTATATCTTTCACTTTCTGATAGTCGATTTTATCGGCAGAGTCCGATGGCCGATGATAGTCGGGGTGCCCTTCGGTGTGATACCACACGATGGGAATTCCGGCCTTTGCAAATGGCGCATTGTCGCTACCATCGGTCGGCGTATCCCAGGCTCTGTATTCGGGCTTGAAGTTGAATTTATATCTCTCCATATCTTCCTTCAACCAATCGCCAAACATCGTGTGTGATGCCGTATATATATAAGATAAGTGCTTGGGATTATCTACCGGTCCGCGACCTATCATATCGAAGTTCATATAGGCTTTGATTGAGTAATCATTACCGCGATGTGTTACAAAATATTGTGAGCCGAGC
This sequence comes from Bacteroidales bacterium, assembly GCA_045606385.1. Taxonomy (GTDB): domain Bacteria; phylum Bacteroidota; class Bacteroidia; order Bacteroidales; family UBA11471; genus Caccoplasma. The sequence goes on from JAZURX010000065.1 coordinate 13,319, forward strand.
CACCCTTTCTCTTCGCCGTCCCAGAATGCGAAAATCAGGGTTCTTCGAGGTGTCGCGCCCGTTTTTTTGAAGGCTTTGGCTATTTGCAGTACGGCCGACACGCCCGACGCATTATCGTCGGCGCCGTTATATATACAGTCCGTCGCATTATCATCATTTATCCCGTCGTGGTCGTAGTGTGCGCCGATAACTATACATTCGTCGCTGCTGCCGGGTATTACGGCCAATATGTTTTTCATTTTTCGATGTCCGTATGCGGGTTGCGATTGTATTTTTGAAATTGCGGCGCTGTCCGTTGTCCAATAGGTGCGGGTAGGCTTTGTTCCGCAATAGGCGTCAAACGACTGATAGTAACCGGTTTCGAATAGGGGTGATATACCCCAATCTTGTAGAAGTGATGCAATGTACAGCGCTGCGATGTTGCCTCCGCGACGACCGGCATCTCGCCCTTCGAGCAAGTCGTTCGCGAGAAAACCGATGTAATTTTCAGCCTGCACGGTTGTAATACTGTTGAGGCCCGCGTGCAGGCTTTTTTGTGATTGTACACTTGTGCATATACCCAATATCAAGATAGATAGGAGTGCTTTGAATACGGTATTTTTCATAATTTCTGATTGTCAAATCTCTTTTGTGAAATTCAATAGAGCAAATATAGTGATAAACGAGCGAGAAATATCAAGCTTGCTTGGATATTTTTCACAGCGAGTGTAACTATATTCGAGGTTTACTTCAAATATCCACATCAACGAGCGAGAAATATCAAGCTTGCTTGGATATTTTTCACAGTGAGTGTAACTATATTCGAGGTTTGCCTCAAATATATGCAAAATAGAAATGAGAAACATATTCGTTGAATTTTATTTCGATCCTTATCATTGTAATAAAAATATGCGCCGACGAGCGAGAAAATGACGTTTATTTTTGATATTTTACCCGTTACGCATTACCTTTGTACGCTATTCATAAAGTTATAAATCTTTACACTTATGCGCACACGCTATACCTTTATTGCATTACTGTTATGCCTGTTTGTGGCGATCGTCTCATCGCAAGAATTGGCGGTGGAGAGTTTCCGTCTGCTCGAAAATGAAATATCCGCCAATATCCAAGGTCCGAAACGACGTATCGACCAAAACGGAGAGGTGTCGGCTCTCATCAAGGTGGTAACAACCGAGACCGGTTTTGTATTCGAGGACGGTCTGTTGGGTATTGTCGACACCAAGCAAGATGTAGGCGAAATCTATGTGTGGGTGCCCCGCGGTGCGAAGCAGATTGAAATAAAACATGAGCGATATGGGGTACTCAATTATTGGTATCCGCGTGAAGCATTGCCCATTGAG
>JAZURX010000066.1:0-17785 GCA_045606385.1 Bacteroidales bacterium
GGTTAGAGCATCTGACTCATAATCAGGGGGTCCTTGGTTCAAGCCCAAGTGGGACCACAGGAATCCGCAAAATCAGTTTGAAATAACGATTTTGCGGATTTTTTTAGGTTGAATATATGAAATCTGATTTTGAAAATTCAAAATCATGACGATTTCATATAAATAAGTTTTAGATTCTTTAGGGAGAGTTTTTAATACAAAATCAACTTTTTGTACGATGAGATTTATTGCGATTATTCCGGCGCGTTATGCGTCAACGCGATTCCCTGGGAAACCATTGGTTGATATGCGGGGAAAATCGATGATTCAGCGTGTGTATGAGCAAGTGTCGGGCGTGCTCGACAATGTCTATGTGGCTACCGATGATACGCGTATATGTGATGCCGTGACGGCTTTTGGTGGGCGTGCGGTCATGACATCCGATACGCATCGCAGTGGTACCGACCGTTGTTATGAAGCATATACCCGCATAGCGGGACTTGAAGATGTGGTTATAAATATACAAGGCGATGAGCCATTTATTCAGCATCGTCAGATTCGCGATATTATGACTTGTTTCGATGAATCCGATACGCAGATTGCTACTCTGGTAAAACCTTTTACGACTGACGATGGGGTGGAGGCGCTCTTTAATCCCAATTCCCCGAAAGTAGTGCTGAATGGGCATAATGAAGCTCTCTATTTCAGCCGTTCGGTTGTGCCTTATCTTCGCAATTATCCGCAAGATGAGTGGCTTGCGCGTCATACCTTTTACAAGCATATAGGTATGTATGCCTATCGGGCCGATGTCTTGGCTCAGATCACGTGTTTGCCGCAATCTTCGCTCGAGTCGGCTGAGAGTCTCGAGCAACTTCGTTGGTTGCAAAACGGTTATCGTATAAAGGTGGGTGTTACGACACAGGAAACTATAGGTATAGATACGCCGGCCGACCTCCAAAAGGCACTTTTGTTTCTCGATTCTCAAATCTCCGAATAATATGCTCGACCGTACCATTCCTCCTTTGGTGAGAGATATCGATTCGCTCGTTTTCCCACATGTTGATAAAGTTGTTTTATCCAATGGTATTCCTCTTTATATAATAGATAGAGGGGAACAGCCTTTGTCTCGTCTTGATATACTGTTTACATCGGGCAGGGCCAATGCTGTTCACCCGCTTGCAGCCGAATTTACGGTAAATATGTTGCGCGAAGGCGCGGCTGGTAAGTCATCGGCCGAAATCGCTGAAAGTCTTGATTATTTTGGTGTTACCTTACAGACCATGGCTTCTATGCGCAATACCTATATTACGCTTTATTCGGCCAATAGCTATTTTTTCGATGTACTTCCTATTTTGCGCGACCTTATATTACACCCCACCTTTCCTGAGGCGGAGTTTGTAACGCAGCGCGATCGTGCACGTCAATCTTTGCTCGTCGAGCTCGAAAAGGTTTCGACCTTGGCGGGGAGAGCCTTTGCATCCCAGATGTTTGGCGCAGATCATCCGTACGGGCGTATGCCTGAGTTGGTCGATTACGAAACACTTACAATCGATCATTTGAGGGCTTATCATGCCGAACATTATGTCGCTGGACGCTGTCGCCTTGTTTTGTCGGGACGTATTACGCCCGAGATGGTCGATTTGCTTGTCGATTTATTTTCGGAGATGCCTTCGACTGCTGTTTCACCGCTTGTTTTGCCACCGTTTTCTCCTGCTGATTCGCATTATAGTTTTGTGTCCAAAAGTGGCGCCTTGCAATCGGGTATTCGTGTGAGCCGGTTTGTTGTGGGGCGTAATCATCCACACCATCATGCGTTGCGTGTTCTCAATACGATTCTCGGCGGATATTTTGGCAGCCGTCTCATGTCTAATATTCGTGAAGACAAAGGATATACCTATGGTATTCAGTCTACTGTTATTGCCTTTCCCGATGCGGCCTATCTTACAATTCATACTCAGACTGCAGTGGAGTATGTTGCTCCGTTATTGCGAGAGGTTAGGGCGGAGTTGTCCCGTCTGCGGCATGAGCTTGTCTCGTCCGATGAATTGCATATGGTTCGTAGTTATATGATAGGTGAAATATTGCGTTTGTTTGATACTCCGATCTCTGTGGCAGAGGTTTTTGTTTCGTTGCTCGCGGCAGAGCTCGATTTTGAATATTATGCTGCCCGTTTCGAGGTTATACGTACGATTACTTCCGATGGTTTGCGCGATTTGGCGCAACAATATTTTTCGCCTGACGATTTTTATACAGTAGTGGCCGGTGCGGAAAAATGATTGTAAAAATTTTGCTCTATCATACGTAAAAAATATATATCTTGTATTTTGTTGCGATAAATTATAAATTATAACCAATTTTATTTGGTGGATTCGTTTGGAAATACTACCTTTGTGTCGGTTTCTTTGCATAGTTGTGTGCAAAGATTATTAGGGATTATAATGTATTATGTATAAATATTTGGTGGTCATACTGTTGGCTCTTTTTGGTGTTGCAATCTCGTATGCAGAGGAAGAGCGCACGATGATACGAATTGATTTTCGTATTGGGGAAGCAGAAATTGATACATCGTACCGAGAAAACTTTTCTTGTCTCTCTCGGTTTTCCTCGTTTATTCAGCAATTCCGTGCAGATTCCACTATTGAAATCACTCGTATCGAAATAAGTGGTTCGGCTTCGCCCGAGGGTGGTTATCAACAGAACCTCGATTTGGCCGAGCAGCGCATTCTCTCTATCGAAAATTATATCTTGTCTCATGTAGATGTTGAAGATTCTCTGATATATCGCGACAATCGTCATATCGATTGGAATCATCTTCTTCTTATGGTTGAAGCTTCGGATATGCGACACAAAGAAGAGGTGGTAAAGATTATTCGTGAGGTGCCCGAGAGTGTGTATGATCGCAGAGGACATCTTGTCGATAGTCGTATGAAGCGCCTTATGGAGTTGCGTCGTGGTCGCGTGTGGAACGAGATGTACGACCGTTTCTTCCCCCTTATGCGTAATGCGTGTGCTATTATAGTTACGTGGCGTAGAGAGCCGGCTCCGTTGCCGTTGCTCGCTGTGGAATATAGCAAAATTAATACAGAAATACCAGCATCGCGCGAGGAAGCTCCTGTTTTCCCTGCTGAAGAGCCTAAAACCATTACAAGTGTCAGTGTGAAATCGAACGGACTTTTGGTTGCGGCTGCCGTGATGAATATCGGTGCGGAGGTGCGTCTTGCTCCTCGTTGGTCACTCGATGTTATAGGTTATTGGTCGCCTTGGGATTTATTTACCGACTTCCGTAAGGTGCGTGTCTTTGCCATACAGCCCGAGGTGCGTTATTGGTGGGGCGATGCTATGAAGCGCGGACACTTTATAGGTCTCCATGGTATTGCCAATGCATTCAACGCTCAGTTCAACGATAAATATCGTTATCAAGATCCCAACCATGCCACGTGGGGTGCCGGTCTGTCATACGGATATGCCATGACGTTGGGCAAAAAACAGAATTGGGGCGTGGAATTTGTGGCAGGTGTTGGTTATTCAAATATTACCTATGATCAATACGAAGGTCGTAAAAACGGTCGTTATCTCCGTTCGGGTCGATTCCATTACATAGGACTCACTCGTCTCGGTATCGATTTCTCGTATCGTTTCGATATAAATAAAAAGAAGAAAAAGTAAAGCGATAATCCATGAAAGCAATTATACGTAATATATGGCTCCTTGGCGTTGTGTCGCTTTTACTTATCGGTTGCGACAGTACGGTACACGAGTATCCTAAGTATGCCGATGTAACTCTTGTTGTTGAGATGTCGGCCGACCTCTCCGAACCCGAATATTATACCGACGTTGTCTGTGATGTACGTTCGGGTAGTTATCTCGAGGTGCGTCACAATCGTACCAATATCGATACTCGTTTTACCGAGGAGGTAAAACTTCGTTTTGTCTGCGACCTCTATCGTGTCAAAGGTAATGTGAGTGAATTTGTTTCGCGCCGCATCTGTGTGGCCAATACCGATACTCCTACACCGCAAGCTATCACATCGTTTACCGTATCACCTGATGTTTATCGTGTTTTGGTGTGGTGCGACTATGTGCGTGCCGATAATCACGACGATTGGTATTATAATACCGATGATATACGTGCTATTGTTTACACCGACCTTACACCTGTCGACAATAACGATAAAGACGTATATTCAGGAAAACTCGATGTTGATCTTATGGAGTATGAATACGAAGATGGCTATTTCACCACTCGTGTGGCTGTGCCTCTCAATCGTCCTCTCGGTCGCTACAAAGTTATATCAGAAGATTTACAAGATTTTCTCAAAGCCGGTGGTGTTGTCGAAGACATTACAGCAAAAGTCGTTTACGACCAATCGGTAAGTTGTGGATATGACGTTGAGATTCAAGGCCCTAATAAGTTTGAATGGACGCGTGAGTTTACCTCTAAAGCCACAATCAATGCCGATGGTACTATTTTATTGGCATACGACTTTGTCTTTGTGAACGGTAAGGAGTCGAAAGTACGTACTCATCTCTATTTTTATAATAAAGATGGAGACGAAATTTCTCACTGGCTCGATGTGAAGATTCCGCTTCGACGTGATAGAGAAACTATCGTACGTGGTGCTTTCCTTACCACCTCTTTTGGTACGGGTGGTATCGGTATCGACGACTCATTCGAGAATGAATATGTATATGAGATAAAATAGATTTTGTGACTCCATCTTGGTTGCACATCCTGTTTTGACTCTGTAGTATAAAGTAAAAATAATTCAAAATTGCGCAATGATTAATAATATTGCGTAGTTTAATAATATACGATACTTTCGAGTAAAATATAAAAAAATAAATACAAACTAATTATTAATTAAAAAAAAATATCTTATGAAAAAGATTCTGTTCTCAGCTGTGGCTGCTGCCATGTTGCTCGCATCTTGTGCCGAAGATAGCATGGACCAAGCCATTTCGGCCGATGAAGTGGTAGTAAGTCTTACCGCCGCTACTCCCGAGGTGATGCAAAAGAGCCTTTCTGCTACTGCAAACAGCGGTAAAGGTGGTCTTACCAACGTAGATTGGTCTCAATACAATCTCCGTTATATTCTCGAAATCTACAACGCCGAGACCGGTGATTTGGTAAAAAATCGTGCCGTTGATGTTCTCGACAATGCCGGCGATGCCAATTTCGAAGTGCGTCTTTCGCCCAATCGTACCTATAAATTTGTTGTTTGGGCCGACTTTGTTGCGCAAGGCTCTACAGCCGAAAATGTTACCGACCTTCACTATAACACCGGTAGCAATTTCAAAGCAGATGGCATCTCTATTATCTCTCCCGCCATCAACGACGAAAGCTATGATGCGTACTTTATCACAAAAGATATTTATATCGAAAACAATGCTCAAGTAACACTTTCGTTGCAACGTCCTTTTGCCAAAATGCGTATAGTGGCTACTGACGTGCAAGATCTTGAACTCAACACCTATCCCGCGCAAGTAAAAGTTTCTTATGAGACAGCAAACATTGCCGGTTTCAATCCCTACGACGGTACACTCACTACCGACCAATTGACTGTAAAAGAGTTTACTGCCGATATTGAAACCTATGCAGGTGACGCTACTGCTTCTACAGGAAATCAAACTCTCTTTGTCGATTATATCTTCGCTACCGATGTACCAAAACCTGTTCATTTCGAAATCACAGCCATCGACAACGAGACCAAAGAAATCGCTTCGTATGCTTTCGAAACCGATATTCCTGCTCAACGCAACTATCTTACCTCTATCGTAGGTAATATCCTCACCACCGCTACCAACGTAAGCATCTCTATTGATGAAGCTTTCGCCAATGCCGATAGCGAAACTCCCATCGAAATCTGGGACGGTAAAACCACTCGTCAACCCGCACTTGTCGATGGTGCATATCAAGTAGGTTCTGCTGCCGAATTGGCTTATTTCGCAGGTAAAGTTGTTGATAATATCACATTGACATCTGATATAGATCTCGCTGGTCATTCAATGAAAGGTATTGCTGTAAAAGGTGTATTTGATGGTCAAGATCATACAATTGCCAACGGTAATATTCTTCCCGGTTCGAGCGACTATTCTCGCGGTTTCTTCTGGGGTGAAGTTTACCAAGCCGATGTTATCAAGAATGTTTCATTCAAAAACATGAAATCCGAGTCTACCGGTTATGTAGGTATTGTTTATGGTGACATTCAAAACGGTGCTACCGTACTTATCGAAAACGTTCATATTTATGAATCTTCTTTGAAAGGTATCAATTCTGTTGGTCCGTTTGTCGGAATGATTGCTACCAATGTGACTGTTACTATCAAGGATTGCTCGGTAAACGATACTGAAATCTCAAATACCGCATTGAAAAAAGAATCCGGATTCGTTTGCGGATTTGTTGGTCGTGTTAATCCTAATGCTACTCTCAATTTCGAAGGCAACAACGTATCAAACAATGTTGTAATCGACGCTTACTATTCGGCCGAACGTGGTGCCGAAACCATCGATGCCGTTGCTGCTGTACGTGCTGCATCTTCGGTTATCAACGGTAAAGCTTCTGTAATTGTAAATGGCGGTTCTATCGCTCGTAATACTTTCTTCGAAGGTAATGAAGGTGATCCTATCGTTGCCGAGACCATCGATGTTATCGATGGTGTTGCTACCGTGGCTACTCCCGGACAGTTTGTAAACATGGCTTCAGTTCCCGCCGGTACAACTATCAAACTTTCGGGCGACATCGATTTCGGTGGTGCCGAAGTGAAATGGATTGCTCTCGACGGTAATACATTCGATGGTAACGGTTGCACGCTCAAAAACATGACCATCACTACCGACGACGATTACTCTTGCGGTCTTTTCAAATATACCAGCACCGGTGATGTAGTTATCAAAAATATCACTATCGAAAATCCCGTAATCAACAATGTGACCGATGTCGTTGCAGGAAACGGATTTGCAGGTATTATTTTCGGCTCTGTCGAAAACATGACCTCTGTAACTATTGAAAATGTAGATATAGTAGGTGCCGATGTAAAAGGTATCTCCAATATAGGTGGTTTCGTAGGATATTCTACAAAACCTGTTACCATCAAAAACTGCTCTATCGTTGATTCGAAGATTGGTAACATCGAAGTTCCCAATGAATCGGGTAACGTTGCAGGTCTTGTAGGCCGTATGAACGGTGACGCCGCTCAACTTACCATTGAGAATGTAGATATGGTAAATGTTGCTATCGATGGTTATTGGGCTGCAAAACGCACTGTAGATTGTATCGCCGAGGAGGTTGGTAATTTGGTGGCTGGAACTCCTGCTGTTATAGGTTCTGCTAACAAAACCAACGTGACCGTAAATGCCAAAGCCTGTCTTTAATCTTTGGAATTAATTCCTAAAAATCAATAGGGTAGAGGTTCTTGATCGAGCCTCTACTCACCATTCCCCAAAAGTGGGAAATCGTTCTTTGAAACACATTTTCCTTGTACACAATTTTGCCCTATAAATTCACTATTTATGGAATTTTATAGTACTGCTTCTTACACTTCCTCCTATAATATAGGAAGATGAAAAGCATAGTGGTGTTGTCGATAATGTTGGTTGTGTCAGGTTTAGAGCAGTAATTTCAGCCTTCGTTTCGACCGCCACTCCCCATTACAAGGAATAGAAAAAATATCGATGTTGTTTCGTGCAACATCGTATCGGATTGAACAAAAAAACAAACATATAATTATGAAGTTTATCAAGTTTTTTACTGTTCTCTTGGGAACAGTTGCTTTATTCTCTTGTTCCGAGAATGAAACAGAACAACTTTACATCGAAGAAGGCGAACAAGTTTCTGTTCCCCTTACCGTAGAAGCACCCGATGCTATTACTCAGCGTAGCGGTGTGGCCGGTACCGACAGCCAATATGGCGGTATTGCCAATATCGATTTCGATCAATACGATATTCGCTACATTATAGAGATATACAACGAAGCAGGCGACAAGTTGGCCAAGAATCGCATTGTGCGTATCTACGACGATGCTTCACAATCGTTTACCGAAGAGGTACAACTCACTCGCGACCGTCGTTACAAATTTGTGGCTTGGGCCGACTTCGTAGCCGAGGGTTCTACTCCCGAGACCGTTGTCGATCTTCATTACAATACTCAAAAATTGGCCGAAGTAAAGGTTATAGTTGACAATTATAAAATCAACGACGAAAGCCGTGATGCTTTTGCCGGTTGCGTGACCCATCAAGCTACTCCCGGTGTTCCTTTGGTAATGTCACTTCAACGCCCCTTTGGCAAAGTGCGTGTCGTTACTACCGATGCCGATGCCCTCTCGTTCGGCCAGACCATCAGCAAAGTGCGTGTGGTATACGAAAGCGACGTGGTAATTCCTGCAGGTTATAACTGTTTCACCGGCGCACCCCTTGCCGATAAACTCACCCTTGGCGCTCTCACTGCCGTACCTTACGGTTATACTGCCGACACCGAAGCTATGAAGACTGTCTTTACCGACTATATCATAGCCAATGCCACCACACCCGGTGTGGTAAAATTTACTCTTACCGCTATCGATGCCAACGATGTGGATATAGCTACGTATGAATTTGTTACTGATGCACCGGTCAAAGTCAATGGTCGCACGACATACATTGGTGGCGTATTTACCACCTCTACACCTGTATCGGTGAGTGTGACTACCGATTTCGATGCGGCTGCAAGCAAAGATATTGACATCTAAGTATCCTTGGCGATGGCGTACATCGCATTATTATAGGGATGGGGTTCTCGATTGAGCCTCTGCTCACCATCAAAAAAATGACACGATAATGAAACGTTGCAACATCGTATTTTTCGCAACTCTTTGGGCACTTGCCATTGGCATGTTGTCCGCTTGTACCGAGACTGTCGACGGTGAACTCTCTGACGGGACTGTTTCGGTATCGCTCAATACTATCATGCCCGACGATATTACACAACGCTCTGCCTCGGGAACTTCGAGTGCACAAGGCGCGCTTGTGAATGTCGATTTCTCGAGCTACGATGTGCGTTACATACTCAAAGTCTATGACGAAAACGGGGTAGAAGAGGCTCTTTCACTCGAGCCGGTGATATGCGATGATGCAGCGACACCACTTTTTCCCGACCTTACTCTTACCGTCGATCGTACCTATAAATTTGTGATGTGGGCCGATATTGTGCCCCAAGGTACCTCCGCCGACTTTCACTACAATACTGCCGATTTTCCTATCGTATCGATACAAGGTAATCATACACTCAATGACGAGACACGCGATGCCTATTGCGCCGTTTCTACCCTCAATATCTATCGCAATACCCGTAGCGTAGAGTTACACCTCGAACGACCCCTGGCCAAACTTCGTGTCGTTACCAACGACATTGCTACCACACGCAACACTGTCGCAGCTGTGAGCATAGCCTACAAGGGTACGTTTGCTACTGCTATCGACCTTATGCGACCCGCAGCCGAGCGTGCTGTTGCTTCTGTTACCGACCCGCAGTTTACCGCTGTATTGTCCGACGATTTTCTCTATACCGCCGAGACTTCGGCTTCGCCCGTTACTCATCGCACACTCTTGGTCGACTATCAATTCATGCCCGTGGCGCAATCGATTGCCTCGCTTACATACACATCGTATAGCGATGCCTCTGCCTCTACCTCTATCGGCACTCCTGTGACACTCGCCGCGCCCGAGTACATCGTAACGCTTACTCCCAATGCTCTTACTACCATACAAGGGTCATTGCTCACTACCCAAGTGGTCGATATATGGAACGGTACCGACATCACGGCACCCCGTATTGCCAATGGTGTTGCCTATATAGAGTCGACGGCCAATCTTGCTTGGCTGGCCGACGAAGCCAATCTTCCAACGCTCACATCGGCAGGTGTGGAGACAATCTCCATAGAGAACTCTCTCGATATGAATGGTGTGGCACTATCTTCGCTGGCAGTGCCCGAGGGTACGACCGTAAAAGGAAACGACAATGTTATCAGTAATCTCAACATGAGCGGTAATGTATGTGGATTGTTCGGCGATGTCAAAGATTTTGCGCTGAGCGATCTTACCATAGAAAATGCCGACATCGCTAACGAAAGTTGCAAAGAGGGAGTAGGAATACTCATAGGACGTTCTACCGGAAACCTTACCCTATCGGGGGTTACCATCAATAGCGGTAGTGCACTTGCTCCTTGCAAAGTTGGCACGCTTGTAGGTGCGGTATATGGCACTGCCGGTGCCAAAAGTGTAGTATCTGTGACCGGTTGCAGTATCGACGGTGCAACAGCCGAGACCTCGTTCCTCAGCGGTGTGTCGGGCGAATGTGGCGGACTTATCGGCTACATAGGTCGTGATTCTTATGCCGACCGTACCTCGTCGCTCGATGTCTCTATCAGTGGGTGTAACCTCACCGCTACCACCGTAAAGAGTTACATGCAGGCCGTCGAGAAACCCTTTGCTCGTCTTGTAGGTGCACTTAGCGGATATGATTACCAAGAGTACCTGACCATTACCGATTGCGATGTTACCGGTGTTACTCTGTCGCCCAAGACCGACAACGGCGATACCCGTGCTGCCTCTTACGTGTCGCCCTACGGCGATATGCTCGGTGGCGAAGCTTACTGCCGAGGTACGGTAACGGTCGATGGTGCCGCCATAGTTCCCGCATGGGACGGCTCACGCAAAATTACCCCCATTGAGGCAAAAACTGCCACCGCTTCGCTCGACCAAGGTGTAACTTCGGGTAAACTCATTTACTCGCCTTTCGACCTCGCCTCCCTGCAAAAAGCCGGTCATTCCGAAGTGCATTTTCTTCGCGATATCGATATGGCAAGCAAGCAGTTCAATCCGATTAACAGTATCACCACCCTCGATGGTCACAACCACACCCTCCACAACCTCTCCATCGAAGTAACAAATTGGATTGGTGGGTTTATCAATCAAGCCGATGGTACAACTACGCACAAAAATCTCACATTCCAAAATTCTTTTGTGCGAGTCTCTCCATCTGCAAATAGTGAAACAGCTTATGCAGGAACCCTTTGCGCCTATATTAACAGCGGAAATTATACAGCAGATAGTATAAAGATTGATACTACCTTTGTTGAAGGTATAAGCAAAACAGGAGGTTTAATAGGGTTTGTAACTGCTGGTGTATCAAAAGCCACAATAAAAAACAGCTCAGTAAATAAAGGACGTATTGAGAATCAATATTTGCACATTGGTGGACAAGATTTTGCTGCTTCTGGTGAAATGGGAGGATTAATAGGTTATATTACAGCAAATGCGTTGGTTGAAAATTGTAAAGTGAATAATACAGTTATGAATAGTGTCAAATCAACCGCAAGACATGTTAATCAATTTATTGGAGATATTGTGTTAAGTTCTAGTAGCTTGAGAGTTGATATAAATTTATGTTCTGTATCGGGAAATTCTTATGAAAAGAGTAAAAATGAACAGCATAAATTTGTAGGAGGTGCATATACTACTAATACAACTTGGTATATTATTGTAAAAGAGGCAGGTAAATTGTATATTGATGGAAGTAGTATAAACGTTAAAGCTGTAGGACTTTGTCCATAGAAAAAACGGGAGAGATTTCTCGCCCGTTTTTTCTATTATATTTTAGTTGCCTCATTTGTTTATTAAAAATATTCCATATTGGTATTTTTTGATGTTATTGTAGGGACACTCGGTTCGAGTGTCCGCCATAAATCATACGAGGTAAAAAGTGAAATGTAAAAAGTGAAAACGCTAAATATGCATACTCACTTTCAACCTTCCGGACGCACAGACCGTGCGTCCCTACATTATCCCTGAAAACTGTTGACGTTATTGTTGCTCGAGTGTCCGCCATAAAACAATACGAAGTTAAATTCCAAAAATCCTTTTTATTTCGTTACCCTCTGACGCACCGACCGTGCGTCCTTACATTATAAAAAAGGTTGTACCAAAATTTGCTCTTGGCACAACCTTTTTTGGTGGGGTATTACGTTTTTTAATACATACTGCTATCGTCGCTCATATCGACGTCAAATCCATCGGCATCGAGTTCCGACGGGTCAAAATCGTCATTTCCGTAGAAATCGTCATCGATGAGCAGGTCACTATTTTTCGATTGTTTATCGAGTTCTTCGAAGTCGATGATTTGTTGCGGAGCATCACCTATCGATTTGGTGCATACGGCTTTGTCCAAGTTTTTCCCGGTAACGATTTCGCGCAACTCCATAAAGAAGGAGCGTTCGGTCATATTATCGTATACAAAAAGCAGGCGTTGCTTTTCATCTTCAAGCAGTTCGCTAAGGTGCGTATCGGCCATAATCCATGAGTCTTCTTCGTAGCCGCCGCCCATATCCATGAGGGTTATTTCGGTTTTCTTTTCCCAGTTGTCTTCGCAGATAAAAAACGAGGTTATCTGGTCTTTGGTATAGTCTACCGATTCGAGAATAGCATCGTTGAGCTCGAGAAAGGTAGCTTCGGAGTCGATGGCTATTTCGCGGGCAAATTGATCGACCTCATCAGAAAGTATCAAAAATTTGTAAACCATATCTGATATTGATTTTATAATGATTTTTACGATTTAATGCCGCGCACGATACCGCGTTCGGACGAGCGAACGAAGTTGAGTATTTCATCGCGTTCGGGCGAAGCCGGAATAGTCTCTTCGATATGTTTCAGCGCATCGGTTGTATTCATGCCGGCCATGTAAATGTTGCGATACACCTCTTGTATGCAGGCTATTGCTTCGTCACTGAAATTGCGACGACGAAGTCCTACGGTATTGATACCGGCAAATGCAATGGGAGTGTGGCCTATTTTTACATAAGGAGGAATGTCCTTGTTGATTTGCGAGCCGCCTTGTATCATTACGTGGCTGCCGATGTGGCAGAATTGGTGGCACAATGCACCGCCGCTGATGATGGCAAAGTCGTCTATTACCACCTCCCCGGCTATCTGAGTGGCGTTGGATATGATGATGTTGTTGCCCAAGAAACAGTCGTGTGCTATATGCACGTAGGCCATGAGCAGGCAATTGCTGCCTACTACGGTTTTGCCTTTCGATGCTGTACCGCGGTTGATGGTTACGCACTCGCGGAGCGTAGTGTTATCGCCTATTTCGGCAGTAGTTTCTTCGCCACGGAATTTCAGGTCTTGGGGTATCGCCGATACCACTGCGCCCGGGAATATGATGCAGTTTTTACCGATGCGGGCACCATCGAGTATGGTGGCATTGCTCATAATGCGGGTACCGTCACCGATGACTACATCTTTTTCGATTGTTACAAAAGGACCTATTTCTACGTTGTTCCCGATTTTTGCTTCGGGGTGTACGCATGCTAACGGGTGTTGCATAGTATATCTGTATTATTTGTTTTTAATGATTTGAGCCATAAATTCAGCCTCGGTAGTGATTTTGTCGCCTACAAATACGTAGCCTTTCATATATGCGCAACCGCGACGGAGTTCGGTCATAAACGATACATGGAATATGGCTGTATCGCCCGGTACCACTTTTTGTCTGAACTTTACGTTGTCTATCTTCATAAAGTAAGTAGAGTAGGCTTCGGGGTCGTCGACGGTGCTGAGTACCAACAAGCCGCCGGTCTGCGCCATGGCTTCGATGAGCAATACGCCGGGAACGACGGGCTCTTGCGGGAAATGCCCTTGGAAGAACGGTTCATTACTGGTGAAGTTTTTGAGACCCACGATATGATTTTTGCCCATTTCTATCACTTTGTCGACGAGCAACATGGGGTAGCGGTGGGGCAACAACTCCTTTATACGGTTGACGTCCATGATAGGAGCTATGTTTGGATCGTATATAGGGGCTTGTATCTCTTGGCGTTTTACCTCCTTGCGTATGGCTCGGGCAAAAAGATTGTTGATTTTGTGTCCCGGGCGTGTAGCGATAAGGCGTCCTTTGATAGGTTTGCCTATAAGGGCTATGTCGCCAAGTATATCGAGCAATTTATGACGAGCCGGTTCGTTGTTGTAAGCCAGCGGGCGATTATTGAGGTAGCCGAGTTCGTCGGCGTTTTTGTGAGGAACACCCATAAGGTCGGCTATGCGGTCAAACTCGTCTTGCGCTATCTTTTGGTCGTAAATAACGATGGCATTGTCGAGGTCGCCACCTTTGATAAGGTTGTTTTTGAGCAGCGGTTCTATTTCGCGTACAAAAACAAATGTGCGAGCCGAAGCTATCTCTTGAGAGAACGACTTCATATCTTCGAGGCTTGCGTATTGGTAGTTGAGTATGGGCGAATTGAACAGCACCATGGTACTCACGCTGAAATGATCGTCGGGTAGGGCGATGATGGTCGACCCCGTCTCTTCATCGGTCACCTCTATTTTGTTACGTATTATATAATAGTCTTTTTCGGCATTTTGTTCTTCGATACCCACGCGATTGATACATTCGATGTAGGGTTGCGCGCTACCATCGAGTATCGGAAATTCTGGGGCGTTTACCTGTATCAGACAGTTGTCTATCTCCGATGCATAGAGAGCAGCCATGGCGTGTTCTATGGTACTTACGGTGGCATCTTGTTTTTTTAGCACCGTACCACGTTGTGTGGCGGCTACGTTCTCGGCTACAGCATCGATGATGGGTGCACCTTCGAGGTCGGTGCGCTGTATTTTATAACCGTGATTTTCGGGAGCCGGCAAGAAGGTTATCTCTATATTGAGACCTGTATGCAGACCTTTTCCTTGTAGGGTAAATTCCCCTTTCAGTGTCTGTTGTTTCATATATCTATCTCCTTTTAGAGGTTATGTTTATCAGTTTGTATCGACAACTGTTGTTTGAGATTTTCGACCTCTTTTTGCAGTTGTTTGATAGTCTGGTTTAGCTCGGGCAATTTCTTTATCATTACTGTCTGGCGGGCGAAATCGCGTGCAGGAACGGCGGGATAGCCCAATATGTTGCTGTTGCCCTCTACATGATTGGGGATACCCGATTGAGCTCCGATATTTACGTGGTCGCCAACGGTGATGTGACCGGCAAATCCTACCTGTCCGCCTACCATACAGTGGCTTCCTATCTTGGTAGAACCTGCTACACCTACTTGTGCCGCCATTACGGTGCTTTCTCCTATCTCTACATTATGTGCCACCTGTATGAGGTTGTCGAGTTTTGTGCCTCGATGTATAGTGGTAGAGCCCATTGTGGCACGGTCGATGGTCGTGTTTGCTCCTATTTCTACATCGTCTTCGATTACAACGTTCCCTATCTGTGCAATCTTTACATATTGCCCGTTGTGGGGAGCAAAACCAAATCCGTCGGCACCTATCACTGCACCGGCGTGTATGGTACAGTGCTCGCCGATGACGCAGTCGTGATATATCTTTACGCCCGGATATATCGTGGTGCCGGCTCCGATTTTTACATTCTCACCTATGTAGCAGTGAGGGTATATCTTGCAACCATCGCCTATGTCGGCTTTGTTGTCGATATAGGCAAAAGTGCCTACATACACGTCATTTCCTACGTGTGCCGATGTGGCTATGTAGCTTGGCTCCTCGATGCCTGTTTTCTCACCACGTGCGGCATTTACCATATTCAGCAGTTGTGCCAAGCAGGCATACGCATCGTTTACCTCTATGAGGGTGGCTTTTATTTCACCTTCGGGGGTGAAACCTTTATTTACCAGTACGATACTTGCTTCGGTGGTGTATATGTGGGGGGTATATTTAGGATTGGCAAGGAATGTAAGAGTCCCGGGTTTCCCTTCTTCTATTTTCGAAAGGTTGTTTACTTTTACGGTTTCATCGCCTATCACTCTGCCTTGCAGAAATTGTGCGATCTCTTTTGCGGAAAATTCCATTTTGCTTTGTTTGTTATTTGTATGCCTACGGCTATTAAACGACAAAGTACGTATTTTTTTTTGAGAATAAGAAATATTATTTGACCTAAATTCTGTATATCTCATACGAAAGGATTTTTTATGCAATATCGGTGCTTAAAAGTAAATAAGATTTAAAAAAAGACTGATTTATGAAATAAAATTTTTACTTTTGCCCTAATTTATAGCAAATGTTACCTCTGTGTAGAGTTAATAATTTGATAACCAAAATCGTAAAAATATGATGAAGCCTTTACAGGAAAAATTGGCAAAATACGATGCACCGCAGAAAGCTAAGGCTCTCGGAGTATATCCGTATTTTCGTCAGATAGAGAGCGACCAGGATACCGAGGTGCTGATAAATGGGAAAAAAGTGTTGATGTTCGGCTCTAACAGTTATTTGGGATTGACCAACCACCCTAAAATAAAAGAGGCTGCCATAGAGGCTACCCGTAAATACGGTACCGGTTGTGCCGGATCGCGTTTCCTTAACGGAACTCTTGAT
Source organism: Bacteroidales bacterium (assembly GCA_045606385.1). GTDB lineage: Bacteria > Bacteroidota > Bacteroidia > Bacteroidales > UBA11471 > Caccoplasma. The sequence goes on from JAZURX010000066.1 coordinate 16,331, forward strand.
ATACATGTCGAACTCGAAAATCGTCTCGCTCGTTTTGTAGGCAAAGAAGAAGCTATCGTTTATTCTACCGGTTTCCAAGTGAATATGGGGGTGGTTTCGTGCCTTACAGGTCGTGAAGACTATCTTATATGGGACGAACTCGACCATGCTTCTATTATCGAAGGTCGTCGTTTGAGCTTTTCGAACTCATTGAAATTCAAACACAACGACATGGAGTCACTTGAGAAAGTACTCAAGTCATGCAAAGAAGACAAAGTGAAACTTATCGTTGTCGATGGCGTATTCAGCATGGAAGGCGATGTGGCCAATCTCCCGGCCATCATAGAGCTTGCCAAGAAGTACAACGCGTCGGTGTATGTCGATGAAGCGCACGGTATAGGCGTGTTTGGTCGCCAAGGTCGCGGTGTGTGTGACCATTACGGCGTTACTGCCGATGTCGATTGCATTATGGGTACATTCAGTAAATCGTTTGCGTCGCTCGGCGGTTTTATAGCTACCGACTCGGTTACTGCCAATTATCTGCGTCACAACTCTCGCTCATATATTTTCAGCGCAAGTATTACCCCTGCCTCTACTGCTGCGGTGATGGCGGCTCTCGATATTATCGAAAGCGAACCCGAACGCATCGAAAACCTTTGGAAAGTCACCAACTATGCTCTCGAAGGATTCCGCAACCTTGGTTGTGAGATAGGAAACACCACGACACCCATCATTCCGCTCTATATACGCGACAACAACAAGACATTCCTTGTGACCCGAATGTTACTCGATGAGGGGATATTCGTAAATCCTGTAGTTTCGCCGGCTGTTCCTTCCGAAGATACACTCATTCGATTCTCGCTCATGGCCACACACACCAAAGAGCAAGTCGACTATGCTCTCGACAAAATCGGTAAGTGTTTCAAACAACTCGAAATCATAAAGTAACTTATACCATTCATCATGCGATTACGGGCGCCCTATCAGGGCAGTCCTTTTTACGGAATATATAAATAGACATTCCAAAAAACTATTGATTGACAAGGTGTTAAGTTGTTAGACAAGTACGGATTATCCGTAAAAGCTCGTCTAAACTTTAATTTTTCGAAGATCCTACTCTTCTCATATAGTCTTCTATGTAGTCTAATTAAGACCAATTAGGGCTACTTAAACAAAATTAAAGTAACAACTTAACACCTTGTCTTTTTATGTACACTATTAACATCAAGGGGCACGCAAACCCCAAAGACCCATCAATGGTTAAGTTGGAAATGATTTTCTTCAAGTCCAACTATCCACGAGTAACAAAGGTTGTAAATGTCACAGGTCTAATGTCAGACTGGGACTCTAAGGCGCAAAGTTTTCGAGTAGGTAGCGCAGAAGCCACCACGAAGAACAAGATTCTATTTGATCTCAAAACAAAGTACTACCACAAAGCAGATGATTGGGAGATTGAGGGTCGCTCTTGGTCCCCCG
>JAZURX010000067.1:0-25260 GCA_045606385.1 Bacteroidales bacterium
AAAATTACGGTTCTCGGAGCAAAAAAGGTGAATTTCTGCGTTTTGAACTGAGCCATAACGCATTAAACAGAAAACCTCGGAAATAGTAACAATGGCAATTTAGCAAAGAAACGCAAGGTAATGAAATAGAACGGTTGCCAACTCATTACCCGATAATGCAGTAAAGTTTTTCTTTGTGTCGTCACGTTTCATCGTTCTGCGTTAGTTTGCATATCAAGGTATAACTCGCTGATAACTAATTTTGTAACCAAAAAAAAAGATTAGATTATGCGAAGTACATTTAAGGTGCTGTTCTACGTGAACGGAAGCAAGGAGAAAAACGGTATTGTCCCCATTATGGGACGAGTGACAATCAACGGTTCTGTGACTCAATTCAGTTATAAGCAGAGTATCCATAAAGACCTGTGGGATGTGAAAGGCAACCGAGCAAAGGACAACAGCAAGGACTAAAGAGGCATTAATTTGGCATTTGATGCATCCTTGCCGGAAGCCGAACGTAAGACATGGACCATCGAAAGTCCGAAAGCCGGTGTTCCTCTGAAGAATTATGGTTTGTTAGGTCCTGTGACCTTGAATTATTAATTGATTAAATGGAATAAACCCTGAAACATCATTATAGTATGGATATTAACATAGGTCCCTGCTCTTTTTTGAGTGTAAATCAGAATTACAGATATGCGTACCAATGAATTTTCAAGCCCGTTGGTACGCATATCAGGAGGTGAAGATGATATTCAGTTGGATACACACATACCATGATTACTAAATCCACTACGGCTTTGATAGAATGGCTGCATTCATATCCGATGAGAGGAAACCGATGCAGATGAATATTTGAATACATCTATAAAAAAGATATTGAGTAATCAGATATAGCAGATAAAATGATTTCTTATCTGCTATTATTTCATTACCTTTGTACTATTGTAACAAAACAATGAAAAACTCAGAAATGCAAACGGTTGCTATCTCGATGCCCAATTTCTATGCAATCCGAATAATCATTATTTGAACAAAAAATAAATGAAAATAGAGACAACACCATTCATTATGCCCATAGATTTGTATATCAAATTGTGGACTCAGAGATTGTTTCGCCGTAATTGGTGGTGGATTTTTGGACTGCTTATTGCTTTTGTCGTGATGTCTTTTATTACTACCGATGCCATATATGTTGCCGTAATATTAGGTTTTGCGGCAATTCCTCCGCTCATGATTCTTCTTTTTGTTATGCAGTTGACGCGTTCCGAAGTGTATCTACTTTTGAGTGAGCGTGTGGCTTACATAAGTGATACCGGGATTGAGTTGCGGTATAGTCGTGGCGAAAAACAGAATTTCCCATGGCACTGTGTGATAGGGTATAAAATTACACATACATATATGATGTTATATATTGCCGACAGCGAAACTCCGCTGTATCTTCCGTTTACGGCATTCGACGATGAAAAAGAATATGTTCAAATAGAAAGATACATATTACAAATACTAACTGTGTAATATCGCATATTTTAACAAAAAAACAGTATACATCATCTCGGTTTCGAAAAAATAACCTATTTTTGGAGTAGAAAATAAATCATAAGATTATGATAAAAAAAATTCTATATATATGTGTATTGATGTCAGTGGTCGGTGCGCTGTCTGCACAGACACTCGATGAGGCTCGTAATCTATATCGTGCAGGTCAGTATGCCGAAGCGATGCCGGTATTTGAGAAGCAACTCAAAAAGAAGCCCAAGAGTGCCTCTCTCAATCAATGGTATGGCGTATGCCTTTATGAAACAGGACAAGGACAAAGAGCAGAAAAATATTTGAAAATTGCCGCTACAGGAAAAATCCTTGAAGCTTATCGCTATTTGGGAAATATATGCTTTGATCAATATCGCTTTACCGAGGCGGCGAACTATTATACCCGATATATCGAATATCTCGATGAGAGTGACAACGAAGATGTAGACCCCGAACCCTATGAACTGCTTGTTGCGCAAGCAGAACTTGGTGCGCAAAAACTTTCAAAAATTCAAGATGTACAAATATTTGATAGTATTGTAGTCGATAAAGTTCAGTTTTTTACTCACTATCGATTGTCATCTGAGGCAGGCTCTTTACATGATTGTACATCGTTATTTATAGATTTTGAAAATGCAGGTGCCTCACCGGCATTCCGTACTCAGCGTGGCGATAAGGTAGTGTACGCTGTGCCTACAACTATGTATGGGTACGAACTTATGACTCGCAGTCACATGGGTAATGGTGAGTATGGCGATGAACGCCCCTTTGAAGATCTCAATACGCCATACGATGAAAATTATCCTTTCCTCATGAGTGATGGAACGACAATTTATTATGCTACAAACGATGAAGATTTGTCTCTTGGTGGATATGATATAGTGATTTCATCATATAATATAGGAACGGAAGAATACGCAGAGCCCGAAGCCCTTCCGATGCCATTTAATTCCCCATACAATGATTATATGATGGTGATTGACGAATATTGCGGAGTAGGGTGGTTTGCCTCTGATCGCTTTCAGCCCGATGGGAAAATCATAATATACTTATTTATTTGGGACGAATCGCCTAAGTTTCTTGCGACCGATGCTTCTGCGACACAAGTCGCACGTGCGCGTCTTGCAACGATTAGCGACACCTGGCAACCCGATGTCGATTATGCAACCATTCGTAAACGTATTTCCGAAATAGAGCCTACGTCTATCGATGTTTCGATAAAAGGTAATACTATCTCTTTCTTCATAAAAGATGGCATTGTGTACAATGATGTGTTACAATTTCGCAGCAAAGAGGCTCGCGAGTATTATCTCAAGGCAGTTAATGCGCACAGACTTATTGTTGCCAATGAAACCGAATTAAGTCGCCTTCGCAATGAATATACAACAAGTGCCAATCGCGCTGCTGTTGCCAATCGTATTGCCGAGATAGAAAATCTCCTTATCGCTCTCTATCCCCAGCCGGCCGATTTTGAAATAAAAGCTCGTAATGCCGAGTTGTTGCAAATAGGTAAAGATTAATAAACTTTATTCGTTTATTGATTTCTTTCCATGTGCTTTCTATTTTTTAAGTTATTGAAATAGAGCTGTATAATGAGGGTCTATTTGTGCTGTATAACTTTTTGAATATATAATAGAGATGCCTGTGTCGTGATTCAAAATGTAAGTGGATAAAACTTTTTTATATTAAATCGTGTTTTTTTATAAAAATGATGTATATTTGCATCGGAATAAGAAAACGTAATGAATAAAGACCGAAACTTTTCTCTATCGGCTTATTCCGACAATCCAACAAAAATTCTAAAATATTAGTACAGCGGCATCGCTATTGTGTCGATGTGTATTGTGTGTTTCGGCTGTACAATTAAATCCAAATATATGTATAACATACTCGAACTTAAAGACAAAAGTCTCGATGAATTGCAGGGTATAGCCCGTGAAATGAATTTGAAAGGTGATAATACCGATAAAGATCAGTTGGTATATGCCATTCTCGACCAACAAGCAATAGATATGGCCGGTCGTCGCACCTCGACAAATGAATTGTCGACAGAGAATCGTCGCGCACCCCGACAACGTGTGAAAAAAGAGAAAGAAGAAACGCCAACACAGGAAAATAAGGAAGAAACACCTGCGCCGGCACCCGTTGCCGAAAAAACTCCTCGAACTCGTCGTCCGCGAGTGAAAAACGATGATGAGTTGACTCGCCTTTCGACCGAACCTGAAACTGAACTGCTCCCCGATGTAGAAACGTCTGTAGTAGAGCATCGTGTACGTATTTCACATCCTGCGGTAACCGAAGAAGTTGAGATTGCGTACACCGATGGAGAAACGACTGTTGTTTCTACCATATCCCAACCGCAAGAACCTATATCTGAAGAGGACTCTGGCGCACCCTCTGCTCTCAAGCGTGGTCGTCGTGCCAAGAATCAGAAAAAAGAAACTCCAGCCGAAGAACTCCCCCAACAACCTATAATAGAAGAGTCTAAAAAAACAGAGACGGCTATTGACACCGTGTTTGTTGAAGAAAAAAAATCGGAAAGTGTTACCGATGAAGTGCCGGCGACTACTGTTGAAGTTTCGGCTCCGGCAGTAAATTTACATTCATTCTTTCCGCGAGGTGAACGACAACGATTTATCCCTCGCAGTCGTGTCGGGCATGATGGCGGTGGGGTGCAAGCATACCGTCCGGTAGAGAAGAATTTCGATTTTGATGGCATACTTACAGGAGTTGGAGTACTCGAAATGATGCCAGACGGATACGGATTCCTTCGTTCGTCCGACTATAACTATTTGGCTTCGCCCGATGATGTATATGTTTCACCTTCTCAGGTAAAAATTTTTGGACTCAAAACAGGTGATGTTGTTGAGGGGCCTATACGTCCTCCAAAAGAAGGTGAAAAATATTTCCCTCTGGTAAAAGTAGATCGCATTAATGGTCGTTCACCGGAGTTTGTTCGTGATAGAGTGCCATTTGACCATTTGACACCTCTTTTTCCCGAAGAAAAATTCAAACTTACGGCAGGGCGACCTTCCGACAATATTTCATGTCGAGTAGTTGACATGTTTGCGCCTATAGGTAAGGGGCAACGCGGACTTATTGTAGCTCAGCCTAAGACCGGTAAAACCATGCTGCTTAAGGATATTGCCAATGCAATAGCAGCCAATCACCCCGAGGTGTATATGATGATTTTGCTCATTGACGAGCGCCCCGAGGAGGTTACGGATATGGCTCGCAGTGTAAATGCCGAAGTTATATCTTCTACTTTCGACGAACCGGCCGAACGTCACGTAAAAGTGGCAAGTATTGTACTTGAGAAGGCAAAACGTATGGTTGAATGTGGTCATGATGTGGTAATTTTACTCGACTCAATTACACGCCTTGCCCGTGCATATAATACCGTATCTCCGGCATCGGGGAAAGTGTTGTCGGGTGGTGTCGATGCCAATGCGTTGCATAAACCCAAACGTTTCTTTGGTGCAGCTCGTAATATCGAGAATGGAGGTAGTCTTACTATTATTGCAACTGCTCTTACCGAAACCGGCTCTAAAATGGATGATGTAATCTTTGAGGAATTCAAAGGTACGGGTAACATGGAATTGCAGCTCGATCGCAAACTTTCGAATAAGCGTATTTTTCCGGCTGTAGACATTATTGCATCGAGTACGCGCCGAGACGACCTTTTGTTGCCACAAGATACGCTCAATCGTATGTGGATTATGCGTAATTTTATTGCCGATATGAATTCTGTGGAGGCTATGACATTTATAAAAGAACGTATGGATCGTACCGCGTCAAATGAAGAGTTGCTTATCTCGATGAATGACTGAAAAATAGCGCTATATATAGATTAGATACCATATTCGATTATATAAGAGTACGAAAATTCATATGAATTTTCGTACTCTTTCTTTATTTCTCGGCTGATTGTTTTTACGACTGATATGTAACATAAAAAAATTGGTTACATCAAAAAAAAATAGTAATATTGCACAATCAAACCAAAATATTAGCAAGTGGAACATAAACAATTCTTTACTACATTGCAAGAGCGTCTCGGAAAAGACAAAAAAGAGGTCGACAATCTATATTCGGGGTTGTTGCAAGTCATAAAAGAGCGTAGCCTTACAATGGATTCCGTATCTATACAAGGGTTTGGTGTATTCGAACCTCGTAAAAAACTGGAGCGCGTTCAACTCAATCCGGCTACCGGAAAACGTATGCTCATACCTCCACGTATTGTACTTACTTTTAAACCCGGAGCCGTACTTAAAAATCGAATTAAAGAAAATCCTGCCCAATGAACGCCAAAATAACACTCCCGGAACTGATCGATTTGCTGAGTCGAAAATGTAGCTGTACAAAAAAAGATGCTGAGCAATTCCTTAAAGAATTCTTTGCTTTAGCAGCAGATACTGTGGCAAAAGGCGAAAATCTGAAAATAAACGGATTAGGACAATTCCGTTCGATATGGGTAGAGCCGCGTGCGAGCGTCAATGTGAGAACCGGTGAACCTATGGAGATACCCGGACATTACAAACTTACATTTTCACCCGATAAAGCCATGCGCGAAGCTGTCAACGCTCCATTTTCTTGCTTTATTCCAGAAATATTGCCCGATGATGCTCCGCTTTCTTTAATTTCAGTTACTAATGTAGGCGATGAAGTCGATGATGAATCAGTCGAAGTATATCTCGTTGACGATATCGAGAATAAATGTAACGAAGCTGCTACGGAAATCCAATCCCCGGAAGTAAGTGCTTCAGAAATAATTCAGATAGAAATAGCAGATGGTAATCAGCAAGTTTCTCAAGACCTATATGACGATATAAAATCGGCACCCGCATCTTCATGCGATGAAGAGAAAATTGTCGAATCGAATGAAGTCGCTACATCGACAAATGAAACATCGCTCTCTACCGAAGAACTCGAAGATTTGGCCGATGAAGTGTTGCAACAACTTATTGCCGATGCGCAGCAACAAGTTTCTCAAGCACAAAAACTCGATACTAAAACCGAAAATCCGACGGATACTTCCGATGATATACCTTCGGAGGAAGATATGGAAAAAGTGATAGTGGATACAGCAGACGATGATAGCCGTCCCGATGTCGTTGTATATGTCCAAAACGAAAGTTTATGGAGCAAATTGCGTCGCCGACCTGTCGCAGTATCATTGTGCGCAATATTCTTGGTATTTATAGCTTTTGCAGGCATTACCTGGTATCGTTCGCCTGTATGGGTGTCATACCATATGGATAACTTTTCAAAAAAAATAGGACATATTTTCGAAGCAGAAAAATATGCTCCACTTACGGAATCGCAAGACTGTGGTTCTGTACCCCCAAATGCTGTCGCCGATATCCCCGAACCAGAGAACTCTCTTAATTCACAGAAAATACAAGAATCGAAAGCTATTGATTCAGAGAACAAAATATTTAAAGAATCTGTTTCAATAGAGCCGGAACAAAAAAATCTGCCATCATTGTCGCAGAGCGAGGTATCGATAGATGTGAAAAAATTTCCGCCTATGGCGTCGGTACGTATAGAAAAAGGTCAACGTCTCACTCTGCTTGCATTGGAATACTATGGTGATAAGGCATTCTGGGTGTACATATATGAAGAAAATAAAGAACGTATAGCTAATCCCAATAATGTGCCTATAGGTTTTGTTGTGAAGATACCTGATGCACGTAAGTATAATATTGATGCGACTAATCCGGTATCGATTGCCAAAGCCAAAGAAATAGCCGAGGTATTGAAGAAAAAGTATAAATAGGCGAATTGCAAAAGCTAAATTTTGCCTGCTTAAAATTTTTTAGGTAATGATTTTGTTGATTTAACATTTGTCTGTTAAATGAAACAGAAATCATTCCTAATTTTGCAGAAAAATAAGACAAATAGTATAATCATATAGAAAACCCTGTAAATTATGAGTCAAACAGTGGATATTCGTGAGCTTAACGAATTAATAGCAAGTAAGAGCTCTTTTGTAAATATGCTCACTATGGGCATGGATCAAGTCATTGTGGGTCAAAAGCATCTTGTCGATTCTCTCATGATTGGCCTGCTTTCAAATGGACATATATTACTCGAAGGTGTTCCGGGATTGGCAAAAACATTAGCTATAAAAACATTGGCATCGCTTATCGATGCGAAATATAGTCGGATACAATTTACACCAGACCTGCTTCCTGCTGACGTTGTAGGAACAATGGTGTATAGCCAGGCAAAAGAGCAATTTCAGGTGAAGAAAGGTCCCGTTTTTGCTAATTTTGTATTGGCCGATGAAATAAACCGTGCTCCGGCAAAGGTACAAAGTGCTTTGCTCGAGGCTATGCAGGAGCGTCAAGTAACCATTGGTGAAAATACATACAAACTCGATGAACCATTCCTTGTAATGGCTACTCAAAACCCTATCGAGCAAGAGGGTACATATCCGCTTCCCGAAGCTCAGGTCGACCGTTTCCTCCTCAAGGTGGTTATTAATTATCCTAAAAAGGAGGAAGAAAAACTTATCATTCGCCAGAATATAGCAGGTGAACGTCCTGAAATAAAACCGGTGCTCAAAACCGATGATATTGTAGAGGCTCGTAAGATTGTACAACAAGTGTATCTCGATGAAAAAATAGAAAGATATATTGTTGATATAGTATTTGCGACACGTTATCCGCAAGACCATGGGTTAAGTGAACTTAAGAACATGATAGCATTTGGTGCCTCACCTCGTGCGTCTATCAATTTGGCTTTGGCTGCTCGTTCGTATGCATTCCTTAAACAACGTGGCTATGTAGTGCCTGAAGACGTACGTGCTGTATGTCATGATGTAATGCGTCACCGTATAGGTCTTACTTACGAGGCGGAGGCCAACAACATTACTGCCGAAGAAATTGTAAGTGAAATTCTTAATAAAGTAGAAGTTCCTTAGTAGAACATACTTTTTTGCGTATGGAAACATCAGAGTTGCTCAAAAAAGTACGTCGTATAGAGATAAAGACGCGTGGGCTGTCTCGCAACATCTTTGCGGGACAGTATCACTCTGCTTTCAAAGGGCGTGGTATGGCTTTTTCTGAAGTTCGCGAATATCAGTTTGGTGATGATGTGCGTGATATCGATTGGAATGTTACGGCCCGTCACCGGAAGCCTTATATCAAGGTGTTTGAAGAAGAACGAGAAATGACAGTTATGCTTCTCGTTGATGTATCGGCAAGTCGTAATTTTGGCGCTGTAGGTGAAATGAAAAAAGAAATGATTACCGAAATTGCTGCTACAATAGCATTTTCTACCATTCAAAACAATGATAAGATTGGAGTCATTTTCTTCTCGGATCATATAGAAAAATTCATACCACCGCAGAAAGGTAAAAAACATGTGCTCTATATTATACGTGAGTTAATCGAATTTATACCTCAACGTCAAGGTACGTCTATGTCACAAGCATTGAAATATATGACCAATGCCATAAAAAAACGTTGTACTACATTCCTTTTATCCGACTTTATAACCAATGAGGATTTTACTAATGCACTTACTATTGCCAATCGTAAGCACGATGTAGTGGCAGTACAGGTGTATGACAAGCGTGAAACCGAATTGCCCAATGTAGGACTTATAAAGTTGCGTGATGCAGAGAGACTATCCGACGTGTGGGTTGATACATCGTCGCGTAAGGTGCGAGAACGATATGCAGCGTGGTGGAATGAACGACAAAAAAAAACCGAAGATGCATTGCATAAAAGTCGTGTCGATGTAGCCTCTATCGCAACCGATGAAGATTTTGTAATAGCATTGATGAACCTATTTAAGCGTCGGACTTAGTGGTAGGTCTATAACAGTTACAGTCGGTCTATATTATCGAAAGTCGACCGATAGAATAGAGAAAGTAATATAAATGATGAAAAGATTAAAAATAAGGTCATCGATTATCATAGTGTTGTGGCTGTCGATATTTTCTCTATCGACAATACAATCCTTTGCTGCCGATGTGTCTGTGAGTGCGACAATTGACTCTACGGCATTGTGGATGGGCGAACAGACACGTATCCGTCTGCAGTTGGCGCAAAATGAAGGAGAAAAAGTATGGCTGTTACCAACTTTTTCCGATACCATTGTCTCCGGTATAGAGGTCCTCGATGTTTCCCAAAGCGATACAACAAGGTTGGGAAACAATAGAATACAGATCGATCGCTCGATTCTTATAACATCTTTCGACTCGGGATTCTTTTATATCCCGCCATTCCGTTATTTAATTGGTGACGATACAATAGAAACATCTCCGTTGAGTATAAAGATTTTACCGATGGAGGTAGACACATCAAAGTCAATTGTGGATATAAAAGGTGTACGTGCTCCTTCATCGGCGTGGTGGCTTATTTTGTGGGATAGTACCCCATTGTGGGTATGGTATCTGTTGGCAGCCTTAGCCGGTGCGGCAATATTGGCCTTTCTATTATATTATCTATATAGGAGAGGAAAACGCAATAAGCTTCCGCTTATTGCTCCTGAAGACCTTTTACCTCCTCATGAAAAGGCTTTGTTGGCTCTTTCGCAGTTACGTGAAGAAAAATTGTGGCAGGAAGGTCGTGAAAAAGAATATTATACTCACCTTATTGATATTCTGCGCGAGTATCTCGACGGTCGTTTTGGAATTCAAGCCATGGAAATGACATCGTCACAAATATTAGATTGTCTTCGTGCCGATAAAGAAACTAAGAATCTCAATCCTCGAATGAGAGAAATTCTCGAAATGGCCGATTTTGTGAAATTTGCCAAAATGCGTCCGATGCCCGAGGATAATGAATCGGTTATGCGTAAAGCCGTTGATTTTGTTGAAGATACGCGCCCTATCGAAAATACTCCCGAAGAGAAAGAAGTTTCGGCACAAGCTCCGGCTGACAATGTTGAGTCTGTCAAAGTCTCACAAACTAATAATGCTGATTCCGATTTTGAAAAGTACGGACCCTCAAACAGTAAAAAAATATGACTTTTGCCAATCCATATTACTTGTGGCTTTTTCTGCTTTTTATACCGGCTATTGTGTGGTATATTTTCAAGCATCGTAATGCCGAGGCAACACTTCAAGTGTCTTCTACTTGGGCGTTTGACAGCATAGGAAACAGTTATAAAAAGTATCTGCGTCATTTGCTTTTTATTCTTCGTTTGGCTGCAGTTGCTTGTATTATTGTGATTATTGCGCGTCCTCAGTCCTCAAATAATTGGAGCAAGCAATCGACTGAAGGTATCGATATTGTTGTTGCGCTCGATATTTCGACCAGTATGTTGGCGCGAGACTTCGACCCTGATCGTATAGAAGCTGCCAAAGATGTGGCGCATCAGTTTATTTCGGGACGTACTACCGACAACATCGGATTGGTAATTTTTGCCGGCGAAAGTTTTACACTTTGTCCTATGACCACAGACCGCTCTGTTTTGCTCAATATGCTCAGAGAAGTACATTGTGGTATGATTGAAGACCTTACAGCCATAGGCGATGGTTTGGCTACAGCAGTCAATCGCATTAAAGATGGTCCGGCAAAGTCCAAAACTATTATTTTGCTAACCGATGGTACGAATAATGCCGGTGATATATCACCCGAGACGGCGGCACAGATAGCAAGTACTTTTGGTATAAGAGTATATACTATCGGAGTAGGAACACAAGGTGAAGCACCATATCCCCGCCAAACCCCTTATGGTATAGAATATGTATCTATGCCGGTAGAAATAGATGAAGCAACATTGCAATCGATTGCAAATACCACCGGAGGGAAATATTTTCGTGCAACCAATAAAAATGTGTTGAAAAATATATTCTCCGAAATTGATAAACTGGAGAAAACAAAATTGATTGTCAAAGAGTTTTCAACCAAAGAAGAGATGTATCTCCCGTGGGGTATAGTTGCTTTGCTATTATTGTTTTGTGAGATATTATTACGTCGTACCATATTGCGTAACATTCCCTAAAAAATATTGTTATGTTTCGTTTTGCAAATCCTGAATATCTATATATACTGCTTATTTTACCCATTCTGTGGATTATATATTTCTATGGAGTGTGGAATAATCGTAAACGTATTGCACGTATGGGACGTCCCGAGATACTATCGCAGCTTATGCCCGATGTTTCGCGTTATAAACCCGGTGTAAAATTCTTTATACAGCAATTGGCGCTTATGATTCTCATATTTATGGTTGCGCGTCCGCAATTAGGCTCCAAATTGGAAACTGTAAAGCAGCAAGGTGTAGAGATAATGATTGCGCTTGATGTGTCAAACTCTATGCTTGCAGAGGATATCACGCCATCAAGATTGGAAAAATCAAAAATGATGTTGTCGAAGCTTATCGATGAACTCGATAACGATAAAGTTGGTCTCATTGTTTTTGCGGGCGATGCCTATACTCAGTTGCCAATCACCACTGATGGTGTGTCGGCAAAAATGTTTCTTTCGAATATATCGCCGGCAATGGTGCCTACGCAAGGAACTGCTATTGGTGCGGCTATCAATCTTGCCATCAATTCGTTTTCTCCCGATGAGTCGGCCGATAAGGCGATTATTGTTATAACAGATGCCGAAAATCATGAAGACGATGCTATATCTGCGGCAAAATCTGCTATTGCAAAAGGAATAAAAGTTGATGTCATAGGTATCGGTACGACCAAAGGTGCTCCGATACCCATGTCGGAGCGTAGCGGTGATTTTCGCAAAGATAAAGATGGTAATGTTGTAATTACAAAACTAAATGAGCAAATGGGGCAGGAGATTGCACGGGCCGGAGGTGGATTATATGTAACAGCCGACAACAGTAATGTAGCTTTGAGAGCTCTTCTTTCCGAAATCGATAAACTGAAAAAAACAGAGTTGGAAAGTAAGGTGTATTCGGCATATAATGAACAGTTCTCTTGGCTTGCAGTCTTGGCGTTGGCTCTATTGTTCTTTGATATATTTATTTTAGATACCAAAAATCGTTTGATGAAGAAAATCAATTTCTTCGATAAAAATTGAAAGGTATGAGAAACATCGTATTTTATATATGCTTATTGTTTGTTGCAGTTTCTATATATCCGGTTGCTGCTCAGACTGCCGATTCCAGAACCGAGAGACGTATGTTACGTTTAGGAAATAAGGAATATGATAAACAAAAATATGCTGAGGCTGAGGTTGCTTATCGGCGGGCTTTAGATGCCGATACAAATTCGGTTATGGCTAAATATAATATCGGTAATACGCTGTTTCGCCAAAACAAATTCGATGAGGCTGCTATGCAATATGGTAAATTGGTGGCTCAAGAGCGACACGATATGGATAAGGTTGAAGCTTCTGAAAATTGGTACAATTTAGGCAATTCCCTCTTTATGCAGGAAAAATATGAAGAAAGTATAGGGGCCTATAAAAATGCACTTCGTCGTAATCCTCACGACCATGAGGCTCGCTATAATCTGCGGCTTGCGCAACTCAAACTTAAAGAGCAACAAGAACAACAACAAAATCAAGACAACAAACAGCAACAAAATCAAAATAATCAGCAGAATCAAAACAAACAAAATAAAAACGATAAAGATAAGCAAGAACAGCAGCAGAATGACCAGCAGCAAAAGCCTCAAAATCCCAATCGTGAAGAAGAACGTGAACCTCAAAATAATGAAGCTCAGCAACAACCCGGGCAGATGTCTCGAGAAAATGCCGAACAGATTTTAGAGGCAATGCAACAAGACGAGAAGGCTACACAGGAAAAAGCTCAAAAAGCGATTATGGAACAACGCCAAAAACGCAAAACCGATCGCGAGTGGTAATTTCTGATTGTTTATTTTTGAAAACAGTATATGATGATAAAACGCATATTTTTATTGACGCTACTTTTTTTTATTGCATTCGTGCCGGTAATGGCCGATGATGTGAAATTTGTTGCTTCTGCTCCGCGACAAGCTATCAGTGGTCAGCAATTTCAAATATCATTTACGTTGCAAAATGCCACCGGAAGTGAATTCCGGGCTCCCGAATTTACCGGTTGCGTCGAATTATTTGGTCCCGCTACATCACAAAGTACTCAAATGAATTTTGCCAATGGTAAAATGTTGAAAAGTACGGAGTTTTCTTATACCTACACTCTTCGTGCCGATAAAAAAGGTACGCACACTATTGCCCCTGCAACCATAAAAGTCGATGGTAAATTGCTGTCATCTAATTCGCTGACCATAAAGATACTTCCTCCCGATAAGAATATCCGGTCTCAATCATCATCGGCTCCTACTTCTCAACAGGTTGCTTCTTCGGAAGACCCTGATGTCTTTGCGCGATTGATATTGTCAAAAACATCGGTGTATGAACAAGAACCGATATTGGCGACAATACGGGTGTATTGCCGTAATGCCAATCTTACAGGTGGTTATGGTAATATGAATTTGCCTAAGTTCGATGGTTTTGTATCACAAGAACTCGAAATACAACCCGAAATCGAGCTTGAAAATTATAAAGACAACAACTATCAGGTTTTTGATATCAAAAAAGTTCTTCTCTACCCTCAGCGTACAGGCGACATTAAAATAGAATCAGGTTCATTCGACCTTTCACTTTTGGTATATCGACCGGTAAGAGGTTTCTTTGGCGAAATTATGCGTGGACAGCAAGAACTTATACGTACCGTCGAAACACGTCCTGTTACCATAAAAGTTAAGTCATTGCCATCTCCGCGCCCGGCTACATATATGAATGCAGTCGGCCGTGATTTGAAACTTTCTTCCACTGTGAGTCATGAAAAACTTAAAACCAACGAGGCCATGACCTTGAAATTGACCCTGTCGGGTACTGGTAATTTGAAATATATAAAAAATCCGGAGGTCGATTTCCCCGTGGACTTTGATGTATATGACCCCAAGATTGCAACCAATTTACAGAACACGATAAGCGGCGTGAAAGGTTCACGTACTATTGAATATACGGCGATACCTCGTAGCGCAGGCGATTTTGTGATACCTTCGGTAGAGTTTACATATTTCGACCTTGCTACAAACTCCTATAAAACGTTGCGTACTCCCGAATATAATATCAATGTAGAGAAGGGCGAAACATCTGCATCAGGCACGGTGTTGGCAAACTTTTCAGACAAGGAGGCTGTGCGGCATCTCAATCAGGATATACGGTATATCAAATTGGGTAATCTTCAACAGACGTTACACCCTTCATTCTTTCATGGAACATGGGCTTATCGTCTCTTTTACATTATACCTATCATGTTGTTCTTGGCATTTGTCTTGTTTAATTATAAAAAAGCTCGTGAGAATGCCGATTTAGTCGGCCTTAAAACCAAAAAAGCCAATAAGGTGGCGACTCGTAGGTTGAAAATAGCCGGTAAATATTTGCGAGAGCATAACAGCGAACATTTTTATGAAGAAACTCTCAAAGCGCTTTGGGGCTACCTTGGAGACAAATTACAATTGCCTCATTCCGTACTTACCCGTGATAATGTCGCAGCCGAATTGCAAAAATTCGGCGCGAGCGAAAATCTTACCGATAGTTTTATAAAAGTGATAGATACGTGCGAATTTGCTCGTTATGCGCCGGCAGCATCGTCCGATGATATGGATACTCTTTATAACGAAACCGTGGAACTGATCGGTAAAATGGAAAATCTGAAACGTAAATAATCGATAGATATGAATTTCTCTAAAATATATATTATTGCATTCTCGCTTTTCTGTACGCTCAATATACACGCGCAATCGCTTACCGAGCGTGCTGCTCAGGCATATCAACAAGGGCATTACGCCGAAGCAATAGAACTATATGAGCAATCTGCTCAGCAAGATGGTGTGTCGGCTTCATTTTATTATAATTTAGGAAATGCATATTATAAGAATGGACAATATCCTCAAGCCATTCTCAATTATGAGCGTGCATTGATGTTATCGCCTCGAAATGAGGATATTCTTTTCAATCTCGATATGGCTCGAGCGTACGTTACCGATAAAATAGAACCGGTAGGAACATTTTTCCTTATACAATGGATACATGCTGTTCGCGATACATTCTCCTCGAACACTTGGGCTGTTATTGCAGTTGTTTCCTTTATCCTCTTTATACTCGGTATAACACTGTATTTCTTTATAAGTAAGGTCGGATTGCGTAAGGTTGGATTTTTTGCCGGAATATTCGCTCTTCTTATTACATTTGCTGCCAATCATTTTGCCGCTGCACAAAAAAATATTCTTACACATAAAGATAAGGCAATCGTATTTGTACCGACGCTGACGGTAAAAAGTTCTCCGGCAGCAAGCGGTACCGATTTGTTTGTTATACATGAAGGTACGAAAGTATCTTTGCTCGATAGATTGGGCGATTGGTGTGAAATCTTACTCGAAGATGGGAATCGTGGCTGGGTGCCCATCAATAAGCTCGAACGTATATAATCTTTTGTAAAGACTTGTTGTGGGTATGCGGCAAAATACCTACCTTTGTGTCTATGATACAGACTTTTCTCGAAATAGACCGTTCATTACTACTCTTTTTTAATGGCGCTCACTCGTCATATTGGGACGAGGTGATGTGGATATATACGGGAAAGATTATTTGGATACCGCTTGTCCTTTCTATTATATATGTATTGCTGAGAGCAGGTGGCTGGCGTGAAACCTTATGGACATTA
Organism: Bacteroidales bacterium; assembly: GCA_045606385.1. Taxonomy (GTDB): domain Bacteria; phylum Bacteroidota; class Bacteroidia; order Bacteroidales; family UBA11471; genus Caccoplasma. Next base: position 16,150 of record JAZURX010000067.1, read on the forward strand.
TTTATTGTAGCGTTACTTGTTGTTGCTTGTGATCAATTCTCATCATCGATTTGTAAGCCTTTTTTCGAACGATTACGTCCGGCACGTGACCCCGATATAGCCTCTTATATATATATCGTGAATGATTATCGCGGGGGTATGTATGGTTTTTTTTCGAGCCATGCATCGAATGCCGCCGGTATTGTCACGTTTACCTCTTTGTTATTTAGGAATCGTCTATATACCGTCACTGCAATTATTTGGGCTTTGATTACATGCTATTCTCGAATGTATCTTGGCGTACATTATCCGAGTGATATTATAGCCGGCATTTTATGGGGAGTTATAGTTGCGATTATTGCATATAAATTCTATCTCTTGGGAAGAAAAAAGATTTGGCCTTATAGCCAGTCTCCTTACATTCGCACACGCCATGTGTATGTTATTACCGCAATGGTGTATATTCTGTTTGTCGTGATATTATCATTCGCCCCTGTTATAGGTTTTTCTTTGCGGTAAAGTTTTTTATAATTATTTAATAAATAATTGTTTAAGTTTGTATGAGTATTTTTGCGCAAAAAAAAACTATGATTTATTTGCAATTACCAAATATTAAAACTAAATTAGTCGTCGATATATACAATTAACAAAATATTAACTAAAAAATATCATTCACCATGACAAAGACAATCACTTTTAACGAACTGCGTCGTATCAAAGATAGTTTACCCGACGGTTCCATACACAGAATCGCCGATGAATTGAATGTAACCGTCCAAACCGTACGTAATTATTTCGGCGGAAACAACTATGAATTTGGCAAAAACTGCGGTCTGCATATCGAGCCGGGGCCCGAAGGTGGTATTGTTGTTCTCGACGATACTACCATCTATGATATGGCAATGAAGATTCTCGAAGAGGTTAATCAGTAGTCTCTTTCGGGTGTCGAACCCGAACAGAAACAAATCTTCGATTGTTTCTGAATTATACTTACATCGTTGTCCTATTCTAAAATACTATCAATATGAGCGAAGACAGATTGATTACCGTTGCAATTTTCACCTACGAAAAAGCGCAAATTGTAAAAGGTGTTTTAGAAAATGCGGGAATACCGGTTGCGATACAAAATGTAAACCTTATTCAGCCGGTTGTTTCATCGGGTGTACGTATCAGAATTCATGAGAAGAATTTGCCACAAGCGTTGCAAATACTCGAAGCTTCGTTCCTTTTTGATGATCTACAACGTAAATCGGAGAGTCGACAAGCACATTTATTGGTGCCTGTCGATTTCTCCGATTGTTCTATGAAGGCTTGTCGTACTGCGTGTTCTATTGCGGCCTCGCTTCATTTGCAAGTTGTGCTTTTTCATGTTTATATTTTACCCGACACGACAGGAATGTTTTCGGTGACAAGTATATTGGCTGTAGAGTCAGGCACTGATGCAGATAGCGATATGTATAAAGAAGTAAGGTGTAAGGCCCAAAAAGAGATGAAGCTCCTTGTTGATAGGCTCTCGCAAGAAATGAAGCTCGGCCGTCTGCCGTTGGTCGACATTTCTACGCGTTGGGCAGATGGAATACCCGAAGATGAAATATATAAATATGCCAAAGAACATGACCCGTTATTGATCGTTATGGGTACACGAGGTGCAAGCCACAAAGCTGAGGAGCTTATTGGAAGTGTCACTGCCGAAGTTGTAGAATCTGCCGGTGTTCCTGTTTTGGCTGTTCCCGAGAATGTTACCTATTTGGGTAGTGAAAAATTAAAATCAGTTGCGTTCTTTACCAATTTCGATAGGCAGGATTTGTTGGCTATAGATACATTTATGCGACTGTTCCCTATGGCACGTTTCAAAGTCCATTTTGTTCATATACAATCGTATGATGATGAGTGGAACGACGTGAAACTGGCTGGCATGATGTCATATCTTACAAAACATTATTCGGGATATGATGTCGCTTGTTCATCAATACATAAAGACAATTCATTGCTTGATGCGGTGCAGTCATTTATAAATGAAAATCATATAGATTTTTTAGTTATTCCTACTCGTCGACGCAATGTTTTTGCCCGATTGTTCAACCCCGGTCTTGCGCATAAAATGTTATTCCACACTGATACGCCGCTATTGGTAATACCATCGCGTAAACATTGATTGATATATGTAGTCTGAAATAAAATATTTATTTTTGTGCTACAATTATAGTTATGTCGATTGGCGCGAAAAAAATTAAGCAGATGGATTACATTTCAAAACATAGGATTACCCCCGAAAATATTAATTCTTTGGCCGAGAACGAAGTTTTTGTTTTCGGAACAAATCTTATGGGGCATTATTTCGGTGATGCCGCTCGTATTGCGAATGAACAATTTGGGGCAGGAGGGGTTTCCGAGGGAATCAACGGTCAAGCTTATGCAATACCGGTGGTGCTCGCAGGTACTGATCGGATTAAGCAATATATTGATACCTTTTTGCAATATGCTCTATCTCATCAGGATAAACGCTTTCTGGTTACTCGCATCGGATGTGGACTTGCCGGTTTTTCCGACGACGAAATAGCACCTATGTTTGCCGAAGCGCTTGCTATCGAAAATATTACTTTGCCACTCTCTTTTTGGTCGGTGCTCATACGTAAAGGATTGTATTTTCCGCACATACCTCAGCATCGAATAGCGCCCGATATGATTGACTCTTTGGCTTCTAACGAAATATTTGTCTTTGGAAGCAATTTGGCAGGAAAACATTATGGAGGTGCTGCACACGTTGCCAATACCAGATTTGGCGCAAAATGGGGTGTCGGTGTGGGTATTGCAGGCAATACCTATGCTATTCCCACCATGCGTGCCGGCGTAGATATGATAAAGCCTTATATCGATGATTTTTTGCAATTTGCTCGAGAGCATTGCGAGTTCCGTTTTTTAGTTACTCGTATAGGTTGTGGTATAGCAGGATTTTCCGATAAAGAGATTGCTCCACTTTTTGCACAGGCTGTGCATATCGAAAATATTGCTTTGCCTCTCTCTTTTTGGAAAGTGATTGTAGCACAAGAGTAATACGTTATTCGCAAGTGTCCCGACTATTTCTCTTCAATCCCGAAAATGATTTGGCTTTGGCTTTTGGTGGTAAAAATTATACCCCGCCGCCATTGGCTCGTGCGATTGCTTCCGATTTGTCGACTTTGCCATTTTGGTATGCCGATACTGATGATGTTGTGTGGCTTTCTCATCAGCATGCTATCGATTCGGTATTACCGTATTACAATCGATTCGGTATAACTCCGAAGGTTGCTGTAGCAGGCAATTTCCCTATTGATGTTACATCGTGTATACCATGGGGGTGGAGTTTCGATGCGGCGTATCGTTTTTTACGTGCCGGTGTCGCACCTCATTTGCTTCCATCCGACGAGAGATTGACGGCATTGCGCCGGTGGGGACATCGTATATCCACTCGTTACATTCTCTCTTTTTTGCAATCTCGCGGATGTGCAATCGAAATACAATTGCCCATGGCTTTCGACAATGAAGGTGATGTATCTGCCTTTGTGCAACGTCATAGTGCCGCGATACTCAAATCACCGTGGTCGGGTAGTGGTAAAGGGCTTTGTTGGACGTATGGCGATTATGATATAGTTACGGCACGCTGGACTCAAGGTGTGTTGCGCCGTCAAGGCGAGGTTGTCGCCGAAATTTCTTATCGTAAAGAGCAAGATTTTGCCATGGAGTTTTATTCCGATGGTAATTCTGTTTCTTTTGCAGGATATTCGTGCTTTTCGACCGATGAGCGCGGAGCTTATAAAGGCAATTTGCTGACTTCTGATGCAGAGATAGAAAAACGTCTTTCATCGTATATTTCCACGTGTGAATTACGGCAAGTATGTGAGTTGTTGATAGAATACTTCTCCATACATGTTGCGCCCCTTTATACCGGTTTTTTCGGTGTGGATATGATGGTGTATATTACCGATGACGGCTACCGATTACACCCTTGTATCGAGGTGAATTTACGCATGAATATGGGTATGGTTGCTCACGAAATATATCGTCGTTTTGTAGCTGAAGGTGTTGACGGCGTATATCGTGTGGAATATTTCCCCGACAACATTGTGCTTATGCACGATCACCAACGACGTATGGCTCTAAATCCGGCTCATATATCCGGAGGAAAGATCTCTGCCGGATATTTCTCTCTATGCCCCATAACCGACGGTACTCATTATCGGGCCTCTATCGAAATTATATCTTGATAATACATTGTATTCACAATAAAAATCACAATATCGGAACATTTTTCTACCTTTGCGGGTATGAAAAACTATGCGTTGGTTACAGGGGCATCATCGGGCATTGGCTTGGAATATAGTCGTCAATTGGCTGCCGATGGTTGGAATCTTATTTTAGTAAGTAACAAAGATGAGGAGAATCGCCGTGTCGCTGCAGATATTGCCGATGCTTACGGGGTGAAGGCTATTCCTTTTTATATTGACCTTACACTGCCCGATGCGGCGCATACAATATACGACTACACCGTACGAAATCATTTACAAGTAGATGTATTGATAAATAATGCCGGTATGCTGTTGTTTTCAAAGCTTATGCACACCGATATACACTCTCTCGAACGTATTATCGCGTTGCATTGTGCAACGCCCACACGGCTTTGCCGATTGTTTGCTGCCGATATGAGTCAGCGTCGGCAGGGTTATGTTCTTATCATGTCATCGATAACAGCTTGGACACCCTTTCCTACTATATCGCATTATAGTGCGACAAAAGCCTATTTACGCACCATGGCCAAGGCGTTATGGTACGAAATGCGTGAATATGGAGTAGGGGTCACTACAGTATTCCCATCGGCTGTCGATACACCCTTTTATAATCTCGATGAAAAAATGCGCCGGTGGCTTTTGCGTTGTGGGGTTATGATGTCGGCAACCTCGGTGGCACGTAAAGGATTACGCGCTATGTTCCGCCGTCGTCGCCGTTGTTTGCCCGGTTTCCTTACCAAAATAGAGGCCGGTATATGTGCCATATTACCGGCATGGGTATTATTTCCCATCATGAAAATTCCGGCTGTGCGTCGTATTCTCGACAAAGTGTAGAGTACAATCAGAAACTTTTCAATTCTTGGTATAGGCGATGTATGGGGAGTCCCATTACATTGAAGTAGGAGCCATTGATACCGTTTACCCCTACATATCCTATCCATTCTTGTATGCCGTATGCCCCGGCTTTATCGTAAGGACGGAAATGTTCCACATAGTGATTTATCTCTTCGTCGGTGAGTGTGGCAAACGATACTTCGGTCGATACAGCAAACGAAACCTCTTTCTCTTTTGTATATATGGCAACTCCGGTGGTTACCGTATGACATCGTCCCGAGAGTGCGTGTAGCATGGCACATGCTTCTTTTTTGTCGGTCGGCTTGCCATATACTTTATCATCGAGCCATACGACAGTATCTGCTGTGATGAGCAGAGTGTTTTCTGTCATCTTTTCGCGATAGGCATCGGCTTTTTTTCGGGCTATATGCAATGCTATTTCTTCACCATGCAGTGTGTCGGGGTAAGTTTCGTCTATGTCGGGCATTACGCTTACGCGATAGGGTATGCCCAGTCCTCCAAGCAATTCCTTACGTCGAGGCGAATTACTGGCCAATATTATGTCGTACTTTTTCAGAAATTCCATTGAATGAATATTTGTATCGATAGTAGTGTTTCATCACTTTACCACCCGAAGGCTTCATCGCACATCCATTTCCCCTGTGCTTTCATTACCTGTTCTATGACATCGCGCCCGCATCCATATCCTCCTTTATATGGCGATATGTAGGTCGATACGACTTTTATTTCGGGGGCGGCATCTGAAGGACAACACGGCAATCCTGCTTGTCGCATCACATCATAGTCGGGAATATCGTCGCCCATATACAAGATTTCTTCATTTTTCAATCCTGTACACGTTTTCCACTCATCAAATTGCTCTATTTTATGGCTTGCTCCCAAGTAGATGTGACGTATACCCAAGCCTTCGAATCGTTTGCGTACAGCCTCGGTACGTCCTCCGGTAATTATAGCTATTTCATAGCCTTTGCGTACAGCAAGTTGTAAGGCATATCCATCTTTGATATTTACGGTGCGGCAAGGTTCTCCATTGGGGTGAAGTGGTATAGTCTCGGCCGAAAGCACGCCATCGACATCGAAAGCAAATCCTTTTATTTGTGATAGGTCGTCTGCTATTTTGCTCATATTTCAGAATTTAAGAAATCTTTTGGGGTGGCATATAAGTGTATATGTCGGCTTATAAGTCGATATATTTCTTTTTCTTCATCGGTGTGTAGCAGGTCTATATGTTTCTGCATCACATTTTGGTCATATCGTATGGCCGGACCGGTCTGTGCATCGCGAGGGGAGAGTGATTCTATTTTTGCCGCTGTTTCCTTGATGAGGGGGCGTAGCGCATCGATAGGCAGTCCTTTGCGGGCCAGCAACTCGGCGGCTATGGCATACATGTGGTTGGTAAAGTTACAAGCAAATACAGCTGCTAAGTGTAACTGACGGCGTTGCTCCGAGTCGGCTTCGCTCACGTTGTGAGAAATCTTTCCGGCTACGTTTCGCAGTATTTCCAAGTCGCTATGCTCTTTTGCCTCTATGAAGATAGGTATTTCCCAAAAATCCACGTTACGCTCTTTACTCAGAGTCTGTAAGGGATATAAAATGCCATATCTCCGGTGATGCCCATCAAATGTAGTCATAGGCATACTGCCGGCTGTGTGTACCCACAATGCCCGTTCATCGGTGTGTACCCTACCAGCAAGAGATTCGAGAGCGTTATCACTCACGGCAAAGATATACATATCGGCGTCGGGATATATATCGTGCGTATCATTGCAGTAGCGACTATCTACTTTCTCGGCAAGTGATTGCGCCGACTCTATGGTGCGACTATATATTTGCGTTATTGCATAACCTGCCCCATGCAGAGCCTGTGCAAGTTGTGTCGCCATATTGCCCGCGCCTATAAATACAATGCGTTGTATTTCGCGATTTACCATTGTCCTATATGTACTTTTTCCCAAGCAGCCTTTTCGAGGTCGAACGGTGCTTTTGCTTCATCTTTGTGCCCCAGGGCTACGATGGCAAGTACCTGCATGGGAAGGGGTATATTCAGCAATTCGCGTACATTGTCTTCGGCCGATTCTCCGTTTTCTGAGAATCGGTTACGTATTTGCACCCAACAGCTGCCTATGCCCAATTCTTCGGCTTGCAGTTGTATGATCGTTGTTGCGATAGAGGCATCTTCCACCCACACGTCGCTTTTCATGGGGTCGCCAAGTACTACGATGGCAAGTTTGGCACCGGCTACCGGTTTGGCACCATGCTCTTTGCAAGTTGCGAGGCGGGCAAGCATATCTTTGTCTTCCACCAATACAAACTCCCATGAGAGTGAACGTTTCGACGAAGGCGACATAAGTGCTGCCTCCATTATCGTCTTTACATCTTCGGCGGCTATATCTTCATCGGTATATTTCCGGGTGCTGCGGCGTACACGTAGCAATTCGTGAAAATCTTTCATACTATATTTTATTGTTATTTTGCGTTTTTTTAGATAGAATACATTTGTACAGGAGACCACGCTTTTGTCATCTCTTATCTTTTCTGGAGCGAAAATAATAATAAAACCGCAAACTCCCATAGCTGAGGTCGATTTTATTTGCAATAACTCTGACGATATGTTCTTTGAAGTTGATTCTGTTTTATTCGCTAATTTCTTTTTATTGTATATATTTGAGTGCCCCTAAACATAATCTGCCCTTGCAGGGAAAAATCCGGACGCAGGTTTCGTGTTTTTGAGAATTCTTGCTATATTTGAATATCTGTAATGAAGTTATCAGGAAGATGAAAAATTTTGCGGCAATAGATTTTGAAACGGCCAATGGTAAGCGTAGCAGTGTGTGTAGCGTCGGTGTGGTCATAGTGCGCGATGGCGTGATAGTCAACAGTATATATCGGCTCATACATCCTTATCCCGATTTCTATACGCGTTGGACTACCGAGATACATGGGCTTACCTCTCATGATACTTGTGATGCCCCCGACTTTCCCGAGGTGTGGGGCGAAATAGCCCCGCTTATTGAAGATTTGCCTCTTGTGGCACATAACAGCCCTTTCGATGAGAGTTGTTTACGAGCCGTTCATGAGGCATACGCAATGCCTTATCCCGCGTATGATTTCTATTGTACCTGTCGTGCGTCTCGGCGTGTTTTCGGTAACGACTTGCCCAACCATCAGTTACATACCGTTGCTGCTCGATGTGGATACGACCTTACTCACCACCATCACGCGTTGGCCGATGCAGAAGCCTGTGCCGTTATAGCCATGCAGATATTAGAAGAACTTTGAATTTTAGGGATAATATGTGGTGTGCCGATATGTAAAATGTAGGGACGCACGGTCTGTGCGTCCGAGGTATTGGCGGTGTGTACGCATGTTTGCGTTTTTACTTTTTACATCATATGATTGTATGACGGACGCTTGAGCCAAGCGTTCCTACAATAATTCGTAAATGACGTCAACAAATATCAGCGATAAATGTAGGGACGCACGGTCGGTGCGTCCGAGGTATTGGAGGTGTGCACGCATATTTGCGTTTTCACATTTTATATCGTGTTTATAGCGGACACTCGAGCCGATTGTCCCTACAATAATTCGTAAATGACGTCAATAAATTTCGGGGATAATACAATCGTGAGGCGGCTACTTTTGAACTGACAACACTAAGCGCAAGCCGTAGTTGTAGTTCCTGTTGATGGGAGGATCGAAGTAGCGACTCGATACGCGGCAGTACCTCGCATTGAAGCTCAAACTACCCCCGCGGAGCACGCGGAAAAAGCAAGAAGCAGGACCGGCAGGATTGGTTTGCGAGGTACTGCTGTAATCTCCATACCAATCACTGCACCATTCCATTACATTACCACTCATATCGTACAGTCCGAGTTCATTGGGTTGTTTACTTTTTACCGGGCGGGTTCCATAATCGGGACTGCTACTGCCTACATCGTATACACTGACAGAATACCACGCCACATCGCCTATGGTATTGCCGCCTGCATATTTGTAACCTTTGCTCTTATTC
>JAZURX010000068.1:0-98417 GCA_045606385.1 Bacteroidales bacterium
AACGGCCCATTCGTCTATCGGTTAGGACGCAAGATTTTCATTCTTGAAAGAGGGGTTCGATTCCCCTATGGGCTACAAAAAAGAAATAAAAAATTAAACAACTAATAAGGAGATTATTTGAATGGCAAATCATAAATCATCCATCAAAAGAATCAGACAAACGCAAACCAGAAACTTGCGCAACAGATATTATGCAAAAACCACTCGTAACGCCGTACGCAAATTGCGCGCTATGAACGTAAAAGAAGAAGCTGTTGCATTGTATAGCAAAGTTTCGTCCATGCTCGACAAGTTGGCAAAACGCAATGTTATTCACAAAAACAAAGCCAACAACTTGAAATCGAAATTGGCCTTGCACGTCAACAAGCTCTAATTAATATAGAGTAGTCGCATCATAGCGACAAAACGGCCCATTCGTCTATCGGTTAGGACGCAAGATTTTCATTCTTGAAAGAGGGGTTCGATTCCCCTATGGGCTACAAAGCGTTGAGAAAACCTCAACGCTTTTGCTGTTTTAGGAGAACCGACCTTCTCCAAATAAAAAATCTTACCGACAAACACACCGATAAATTACAAAAGCACAAAAACAAACATTTTTTTGACACATAAGAGAAAACAGCACATAAAAGATTCATAAAAGTTTCCCAAAATAGAGTTTTTTAGTTATCTTTGTCGAGAGGTTTTGTCTAAAGACAAAATACATATCGGGCAATATCTCAAAGAAAGACGCCCGCCCACAACCGAAACAAATAAAACAGTATATGTCAGAAGAACTCAACACACAGAACACCGGTTACTCTGCCGACAGTATCCAGGTACTTGAAGGTCTTGAAGCCGTTCGTAAACGCCCCGCCATGTATATTGGCGACATCAGCGTCAAAGGTTTGCACCATCTGGTATACGAGGTAGTCGATAATTCTATTGACGAAGCCTTGGCCGGCTATTGCAACCACATCGAAGTATTTATCAACGAAGACAACTCCATAACCGTTGTCGACAATGGTCGCGGTATACCCGTAGACATGCACGAAAAAGAGCACAAATCGGCGCTCGAAGTAGTACTCACCGTACTGCATGCCGGCGGAAAATTCGATAAAGGCTCTTACAAAGTATCCGGGGGGTTACACGGCGTCGGTGTATCGTGTGTAAACGCTCTTTCGACATATTTGCGCGCAGAAGTTCGCCGTCAAGGTCACATCTATATGCAAGAATACTCTTGTGGAAAGCCCCTACACGACGTAGAAATCATAGGAGACACAGACCAAACCGGCACATCTATCACATTTAAGCCCGATGGCGATATTTTTATCGAGACAATCTACCAGTATGAGATTCTTCAAAAACGTCTTCGTGAATTGGCATACCTCAACAAAGGAATCACGATTTCGTTTACCGATCGCCGAGAGAAGAAGGAAGATGGCACATTCCGCAGCGAATTATTCCACTCCGAAGAGGGCGTAAAAGAATTTGTACGATTCTTAAATCAAACAAATTCTGCACTCATCAACGATGTAATCTATCTCAACACCGAGAAAAACGGAATACCTATCGAGTGCGCAATCATGTATAACACCGGATACCGCGAAAATCTTCACTCATACGTAAACAACATCAATACCATCGAAGGTGGCACACATGAGGCCGGATTCCGTACCGCACTCACCCGAGTATTGAAAAAATATGCCGAGGAGACTTGCGCCAAAGCCCTCGAGAGAGCAAAAGTAGAAATATCGGGAGAAGACTTCCGCGAAGGTCTTATAGCAGTTATCTCCGTAAAAGTTGCAGAACCTCAATTTGAGGGACAAACCAAAACAAAACTCGGAAACAGCGAAGTAAGCGGTGCTGTAAATCAAGCCGTAGGAGAAGCACTGACACACTATCTCGAAGAGCATCCCAAAGAGGCCAAACTCATTGTTGACAAAGTAATACTGGCAGCAACAGCTCGTATTGCAGCTCGCAAAGCTCGCGAATCGGTACAACGCAAAAGCCCCATGGGCGGTGGCGGATTGCCAGGGAAACTTGCAGACTGCTCATCACGCAACCCTGAAGAATGTGAAATATTCCTCGTCGAAGGAGACTCGGCAGGTGGTACAGCCAAACAAGGCCGAAGTCGCACCACACAAGCCATTCTTCCATTGAGAGGTAAAATCCTCAATGTAGAAAAAGCCATGTGGCACAAAGCATTTGAAAGTGACGAAGTAAATAACATTATTACGGCTCTCGGTGTACGTTTCGGAGTAGATGGCGACGAAAACAGCAAAAAAGCCAATATTGAGAAATTGCGCTACCATAAAATTATCATCATGACCGACGCCGATGTCGATGGTAGCCACATCGACACCCTTATCATGACCCTCTTCTATCGCTATATGCCCGAAATCATCGAAGCAGGCCATCTCTATATTGCCAACCCTCCCCTCTACCTCTGCTCCAAAGGTAATATCAAAGAATATTGTTATACCGACGAGCAACGCATCGCTTTCATACAGAAATACGGCGATGGAAATGAGTCGGGTATCCATACTCAACGCTACAAAGGTCTTGGAGAGATGAATGCCGAGCAATTGAGAGAAACTACCATGAACCCCGAAAAGCGTATTCTGAAACAGGTAACCATCAATGATGCTTCGACAGTAGACTACACATTTTCGATGCTCATGGGAGAAGACGTAGGACCGCGTCGTGAATTTATCGAACAAAACGCCACATACGCCAACGTCGACGCATAACATCTGCGACCAATATCAGATGTCGATATACAACCAGCCCGGTCGCCATACCCGTCGATCGGGCTTTATAAAATAATTCATATGGCAAAACATCGAAAACTACGTCCGACAGGAAATGGGAAAACGCCATTTGCCGAGCAATTACGCGACATATTTAACGATAATTTCAGAACTTTTTTCAACCATCGACAACTATCGCGACGCATAGGTGCAAAAAATGAGATGCAGAAAAAAGAGGTCATTGCCATATTAGAAGTATTCCTTCACGAAGGATTTATCGAAGAAGAGTCGCCCGGACGTTATAGAAGAAACGCCACCGACATGATACTTACCGGCACATTTACACGTCAGACGGGACGCCTCACAATACAACCCGACAAAAACAATGAACCGCTATACGTAAGCGAAATCAATGCCCGCCATGCGCTATCGGGAGACAGAGTAGAATATATCGTAATATCACGAGGCAAAATGAGGGGCGAAGCCGAGGTTCTCGATATCATAGAACGCAAAGGCGAGCAACATGTAGTGGGAACGGTAGAAAAAGTTGGAACGAAAGAATATGCGCTACGTATTGATAATCGGGCGTTTGACAATCGCATATACATATCAAATTCGCGCATGAATGGAGCAAAGGAGGGAGAGAAAGTCATTGCACAACTGCTCGATTGGCCTACGTACAATGCCAGCCCCACCGGTAAAGTTATCGAAGTATTAGGCATGAGTGGAGCCAATGACACAGAGATGCACGCTATACTTGCCGAGTTTGGCCTACCTACAAATTATCCCGAAGAAATAGAACGCCTTGCCGATACTATCAGCGACGAAATAAAAGAAGAGGAGGTAAAAAAACGCCAAGACTTCAGAGATGTCACCACTTTTACCATCGATCCTTATGATGCAAAAGACTTTGACGACGCTTTATCAATTCGAAAAATATCGGATACTCGATGGGAAGTAGGCGTACATATAGCCGACGTGACACACTATGTCTCACCGGGAACACCTATCGACAAAGAGGCATACAAAAGAGCGACATCGGTATATCTCGTCGATCGCACCATACCGATGCTACCCGAGCGATTATGCAACCAGATATGTTCTTTGCGACCCGACGAAGAAAAACTATGTTTCTCCGTTGTATTTGAACTCGACAACAGTGCACAAGTGAAAAACTCACGCATTACACGCACCATCATTCGTTCCAACCGTCGGTTTACCTACGAAGAGGCCCAAAACATCATAGAGAGCGGCATAGGTGACTATGCCGACGAAATACTTACACTCAATCGTCTTGCCATAGAGTTGCGCAAACGCCGAATATCTACCGGGGCCTTAGAATTTGACAGACAAGAGATGAAATTCATCATTGATGAGCAGGGGCACCCTCTGAGCGTATATAGTAAAGTATCGAAAGAGGCCAACAAACTCATCGAGGAATTTATGCTGTTGGCCAATCGCACGGTAGCCGAATATATCGGAAAGACAAAAAAAAATCGTACGCCAAAGCCATTTGTATATCGCGTACACGACAATCCAGACCCCGAGAAAATGGCCGATTTATCAACATTCGTAAAACGGCTCGGCCTATCATTACAAGCAACAGGCACACGCAATGAAGTGACCGACTCTATCAACAAACTATTGCTAAGCGTGCATGGAACCGCCGAAGAAAATCTGGTATCGACACTTACGATACGCACCATGGCAAAGGCAATATACACCACCAAAAACATCGGGCATTATGGTCTGGCTTTTGACTATTATACTCATTTTACATCCCCCATACGACGCTACCCCGACATGATGGTGCACAGATTACTCGAGCACTACCTCAATAATGGCAAGGCAGTGAATGTCGATACTCTTGAAGATCGATGCGAACACTCTTCAGACATGGAACAACTTGCAGCTAATGCCGAGCGAGCTTCCATCAAATACAAACAAGCCGAATTTCTTGCCGAACGACTGGGACAAGCATACGATGGAACGATTTCAGGCATATCAGATAGAGGTCTGTATATAGAAATAAATGAAAACAAATGCGAAGGGCTTATACCCATGCGCGATCTCGATGACGATTATTACGAATTTGATGAAAAAAATTATCGTCTCATAGGTCGTAGCAATCACCGCATATATCGATTAGGAGACACTATACACATTGTAATCTCCAAAGTCGACATAGAGCGCCGGCTCATTGATTTTTTCCCCGAGGAAAAAGCCGTATTGACACCTATAAAATCAAAAACAAAACCGGGAAAAATCCTGTCTCCAAAAGATTTCGGATTGAAAAAATCCCGTAAAAAGCACCATTAAAACGACGAAAAACCATATAATCATGGAAGAAATCGACAAAACACAACTCTTATCACCCGACAACGGGAACGCTCCCGAAGTAGGAGAATATGGTTCTGAATCTATTCGCACCCTTGACTGGAAAGAACATATTCGCCGTCGCGCTGGCATGTACATCGGTAAGTTAGGCGATGGCTCACACGCCGACGATGGTATTTACGTTCTGCTCAAAGAGGTCATAGATAACGCCATCGACGAATTTATGATGGGTTTTGGCAAGCAGATAATCATAGACATCAACGAAAACCGAGTGACAGTGCGCGATTTTGGTCGCGGAATACCTCTCGATAAAGTTGTCGATGTATCTTCCAAGATGAACACCGGTGCAAAATACGACTCCAAAGCATTCAAGAAATCTGTAGGCCTTAATGGGGTGGGTATCAAAGCTGTAAATGCGTTATCAACAGAGTTCTATATCCAAGCCGTCCGCGATGGAATGTGCAAAAGCGTACATTATTCATGTGGTAATATCACCGAAGAAAAGCCCATCATTGCATCGGATCAAGAAAACGGTACCATGGTAACATTTGTACCTGACAACTCTATCTTTATCGACTACAATTACCGTGAAGAGTTCGTCGTGGCCCTTATCAAAAATTATACATATCTCAACTCGGGGCTTACATTCATATATAACGGCGTAAAATATAATTCGCGCAACGGGTTGGTCGATCTCCTCAATGAAAAAATGAGTTCATCGCCACTCTACCCGATGATACATCTGAAAGGTACGGATATAGAAGTTGTTATCACACACAACGATCAATACGGTGAAGAATTTTATTCTTTTGTCAACGGTCAATACACCATTCTTGGTGGTACTCACTTGTCGGCATTTCGCGAAGCCATACCTCGCACCATCAAGGAATTTTATTCTAAAAATTTCGAATACACCGATATACGTAACGGCATTGTTGCCGCCATAAGCATCAAAATAGAAGAACCGATTTTCGAGTCACAGACCAAGACAAAACTCGGTTCACGCGACATGGGCCCCGAAGGTCCTACCGTAAACAAATATGTCGGAGATTTCTTGAAAAAAGAACTCGACAACTATTTGCATCGCAACAGCGAAACCAAAGAGATTCTGCTCAAAAAAATACAAGACTCCGAAAGAGACCGCAAAGCAATTGCCGGCATATCAAAAGCAGCCCGTGAACGAGCCAAAAAGGCCAATATTCACAATCGGAAGCTACAAGATTGTCGCATACACTACAATGATGCCAAAGGAGATTTACGTGAAGAAACAAGTATCTTCATCACCGAGGGCGACTCAGCCTCTGGTTCTATCGGCAAGAGCCGTAACGCCGACACACAAGCAATATTCAGCTTACGTGGGAAACCGCTCAATTGTTATGGGAAAACACGTGAAGTCGTATATGAAAATGAAGAGTTTTGCTTATTGCAATCGGCTCTCAATCTCGAAAACGGCATCGAAGGGCTACGTTATAACAAAGTGATAATCGCGACCGATGCCGACGACGATGGTATGCACATACGTATGCTCACTCTATGTTTCTTGCTTCAGTTCTACCCCGAACTGATAAAAAAAGGACATGTCTATATTTTAGAGACGCCTCTTTTCCGCGTACGCAACAAGAAAGAGACTCGCTATTGCTATACCGAGCAAGAACGACTTGATGCCATAAAATACTTTGGGGAGAGCGCAGAAATCACCCGATTCAAAGGTCTCGGAGAAATATCCCCCGATGAATTCAAAGGCTTTATCGGAGAAGACATACGTCTCACTCCTGTAACTTTAAGAAAAGAAGACTCGGTAAAAGAGATGCTCGAATTCTATATGGGAAAGAATACATCTACCCGACAATCATTTACCATTGACCACCTCATAGTCGACGATGAAAACTTGTAATAAAATCGCCTTTTATCCTGGCACGTTCGATCCCTTTACTATAGGGCATCAATCGCTGGTAAACAGAGCTTTGCGCATCTTCGATAAGATTATTATCGCTGTTGGCATAAACGAGGCAAAAAAATGCCTGTACACTACAAAACAACGGGTCGATATGATAACAAATCTCTATGCCGATAATCCCCATATAAAAGTTATCGATTACGATGGACTCACTGTCACTGCAGCCCAAAATGCCAGAGCCACAGCTATTTTGAGAGGAATACGATCGACCATTGATTTTGAATATGAAAAAAGTATCGCAGACATCAATCGCGACATTGCCGGCATAGAAACGGTACTGCTATATACCGAACCTGCCTACGCTCATATCAGTTCATCGATCATACGAGAACTGATACGACTCAATCAACCCATAACCCAATTCATTCCAAAGGGAATGCAATTACCTCATTTATAAAACACATCATGGCTTCAAAAAAAATTTTTTTCGCACTTATCTTTCTATTCTTTGCTACCGCTGTCATGGCACAAGAGCAACAGAATCAACACACCAATAAGAAAGAGCAATCCACCCGCAAATACAACCCGATAAATAAAATAAGCATGGTTGCCACCGCAGTCTCACGTCTTTACGTCGATATACTCGACGAGGACAGTATTGCCGAGCAGACCATCATCGCCATGCTCAAACAACTCGATCCTCATTCGACCTATCTCCCCCCCAAAGAAGCCCAACAAACTCTCGAATCATTGTCGGGAAACTTCGATGGTATCGGCGTACAGATTTCCATGCTCAACGACACTATGTATATATCGCAAACTATCGTCGGAGGTCCATCGGAAAAAGCCGGTATACTGGCTGGCGACCGTATCATATCGGTCGATGACTCGATTGTAGCCGGAAAAAATCTCTCATCGGCCGAAATTATCACACTTTTACGTGGGAAAAGAGGTACAAAAGTAGACATCGGTGTAGCTCGCATCGGCACTCCCGATGTAATACATTTTATTGTTATTCGCGATAAAATACCCGTTCATAGTATCGATGCCCAATATATGATCGACGATACAACTGCGTACATACGACTCAGCCGTTTTGCTCAGAGCAGTAGCGATGAGATGAAAAAAGCCATCAAATCTCTACGCAAAGAGGGCATGAAAAATTTGATACTCGACCTGCAAGGGAATGGAGGAGGATACTTAAATATCGCCGTAGAAATTGCAGATATGTTTCTCGATGACAAACAATTGATTGTATATACCGAAGGTCGCAACGTGCGACGGGCCGAAGAAAAAGCTTCAAGTAATACTCTATTTCCAGATGGACGCGTTGTAATCATGGTAGACGAGACATCTGCATCGGCCAGCGAAATTCTATCGGGAGCCATACAAGATTGGGACAGAGGCGTAATTGTAGGTCGACGTACATTCGGTAAAGGGCTGGTACAAAGGCCTATCAATCTCCCCGACAAATCTCTGCTTCGACTTACTATTGCCCGATACTATACACCCACCGGTCGTTGTATACAAAGGCCATACGTTAAAGGCGAAAACGACAATTACGAAAACGACCTTATGGAACGCCTCCACAACGGAGAGTTACAACATGCCGACAGCACTCACTTTGTCGACTCGTTGCAATACCGCACTCTGCGCAAAGGCCGTATCGTATATGGAGGAGGCGGCATTATGCCCGATTATTTTGTAGGGCTCGACACCACTATTTACACCTCATACAATCGTAAACTCATGCGCCAAGGCATACTCAATCGTGCTATATACACATACCTCGATGCACATCGTAAAGAGATCACCTCAAAATACCGCAAGGAGAACAAGTTTATTGAATCGTACCAACCCGACAGCACACTGCTCTCCATGGTAGAATCGCTTGCTTTACAAGCCCAAATAAAGCCTATCGACGATGAAGAAAAACTTAAATCCGAAACCATCATAGCTTTACAACTTAAAGCCTTGTTAGCGCGCACAATTTTCGATACCGACACATATTATAAAATTTATAACCCCATCAGTGACATATATCGACAAGCAATTGACATAATTACGAGCAATAGATACACTGGTTTACTCGAAAGCAATTAAAAACATCGAATACGAATGAATATTTTCGTATCCGATTTATTATATAAAAAGCGCCAGCCATTAAGGTTGACGCTTTCTGTATAATAAAGATAATGTATCTTATTTAACTTTTTCTGCCAATTCAGCACCAGCTTTGAATTTAACGACTTTCTTAGCAGGTATAGTAATAGTTTGCTTGGTTGCGGGGTTGATACCGGTTCTTTCACCTTTTTCGGCTATAGAGAATGTTCCAAAACCAATTAAAGCGATTTTTTCGCCTTTAGCCAATTCGGCTGATACTGTAGAAATAAATGCTTCGAGAGCTTTTTTGGCATCGGTCTTAGCCAATCCTGCTTCAGCTGCCATAGCAGCGATCAATTCTGATTTGTTCATGATTATTATGTGTTAGTATTAAAAATATGGTCGATTTCTTATTTTTAAGGGAATCTCCGTACAAATGTATTATAAAAAATCAGATTTACAAAGATTTGAGTAAAAAAAAACAAAAAAAACAGATGCTTTCACCTTTATATATGTTTTTTATCTCAAATAAAGAGAAATATTGTATATCTTCGCAACCAATAAGGCACTGTACTTGTAAAAAAAATAGACTGCCGGTGTAATGATTTACAAGACAGCTTAAACAAAATAAACATCACGAAGCCGTAATTCAAATATAAAAGATAATAATCACGACTTCAAAATTATACTACAAATTATGTATCAAAACAGATCAGGTTTCCTGAGCAGCATACCCCCCGTAACCAAAAATCTCATCATCATCAATTTGCTGATGTGGTTGGCGACCATCTCGTTACGCAAAGCTTTCGGCATTGACATCATACAATATCTGGGACTGCACTATTTCCAAGCCGAAGGATTCAATGCGGCACAGATGTTCACTTACATGTTCTTGCACGATACTTCATCACTTGCTCATGTATTTTTCAATATGTTCTCGGTATATATATTCGGACGTACGCTCGAATCGGTATGGGGCAGTAAACGTTTTCTTCTTTTTTACATTACAGCCGGACTGGGTGCAGCCCTCACACAAGAGATTGTGTGGTACGCCACTTTGCACAATGAAATTTCGATCATGGAACTTCACTATGGATTCGCAACGACAAGCCTTTATCTCAATAACATAATCACTATTGGTGCATCAGGTGCCGTATTCGGCATATTATTGGCTTTTGGAATGTTGTTTCCCAATGCCGAATTATTTCTCATGTTCATACCTATACCCATCAAAGCCAAATATTTCGTGATAGGATATGGCGCAATCGAACTTTTCTTGGGTATATACAACAGCAGTGCCGACAACATAGCACACTTTGCACACCTCGGCGGCATGTTGTTTGGTCTTATTCTTATATTATATTGGCGCAAGAAAAACAACAACCGTGGATTTTATTAACGAACTGAAGCAACGTTATTCACAAGGTGCTTTACACATAAAATTCATTTTTATAAACGTCGCCTTGTTTCTCATCATACGTATTATCGATGTGATGTGTCTGCTTTTTGGTTTTAACTTTTCGCCTGCTCCCTATCTCGAATTACCATCAAATCTGCAACTGCTATTATATCGTCCATACACGATAATTACCTATATGTTTTTCCAGTACGATATACTGCATTTACTATTCAATATGCTGTGGCTCTACTGGTTTGGCGCATTATTTTTGCAATTTTTCAATACCAGGCAATTAGGAGGATTATATATCCTCGGAGGTCTCTCCGGAGCTATATTATACCTTGCATCATACAACCTACTACCCTATTTCTCCAATATCGACGGCATGCTGTTAGGAGCTTCTGCGTCGGTACTGGCCATCGTATTTGCCACCTCTGCATACGCTCCAAACTATAAAATACGGCTCTTCCTTATAGGAGAATTATCTCTCAAATATCTTGCTCTCATTGTGATACTGATAGATATAATAAGTGTTACCTCGCAAAATGCAGGAGGGCACATTGCACACATCGGTGGAGCTCTACTCGGATGGTGGTTTGCATCACGCTGGCGACAAGGCAAAGACATCACTCGTGGAATAAATAGCTTTATCGACCGTATAACGCTGTTGTTCAGACGAAGCAAACCTCAAGTAAAATGGAGGTCGACTCGTCATCGACGCCCGATGAACGATGCAGAATACAACAGACAACGACACAACACAACTGTAGAAATAGACCGTATACTCGATAAAATAAAACAATCGGGCTACAATGCACTTACCGCAGAGGAGAAGAAAAAACTCTTCGATGCCGGGAAAAAATAGACTTAGATGAATCTTTTACTCAAAACCTATCGCCTTTTTGCAATCACTGCACACATCGTAGTCGGTTGCTTGCTTCTTATTTCATCATACAGCTATCTCATACCGCCATCGGCATGGAAACTCCCCATCTTCATGGCACTGGCTTTCCCTGTATTTTTCTACATAACTATCACGCTCGCCATAGGACAACTCATAGTACGCCCGCGAAAATACGCTCTCATACCACTCGTCTTTATCATTATATGCAGCCCGGCCATAAACAATTACTTTCCTATACACATCTCAGGAAAAGACAATGGCAACCCCAAAATCACCATCATGTCATACAACATCATGATGTTTGGCGAAACAGAAAAAACAAAAAACGGAACGAGCAATAATCTTCTCGATTGGATAAACCAATATGGTGCAGATATTGTATGTCTACAAGAATACTGCACTGCACAAAAAACCGGTAAGCACAGACCCACTCAACAACAAGTCAACAATGCTTTATCGGCATATCCTCATAAATACATCACATACCCGCAAAACAGCAATATAGGTCTTGCTTGCTACTCAAAATATCCGATACAAAAAGCCCAGGCAGTGCCATTTTACAATACAAAAACGCCACATCGCGCCTGCATATACCACATCGACATCGATGGTAAAACACTGCATTTAATAAATTGCCACATGCAATCCAACCAACTGAATCAATCCGACCGCGAATTATATACACAAATCGCCCGCAATCCTTCCCAAACGACCGACTTGCTACCGCAAGTCAGCGACAAACTTTTAAGAAAACTATCAAAAGCCGCTATTTTCAGAGCCGAACAAGCACAAATCATAGAAAAAATAATAGGTGAAACACCAAATGGCATTACCGTATGCGGTGATTTCAACGACACCCCGCAATCATATACCTACCGCAAAATACGTGGAGATATGCACGATGCCTATGTAACCGGTGGATTCGGGCCCGGAATCACTTATAATAGTAATGGCTTTTGGTTCAGAATCGACCATATCATACACGATAATCAACTCAATACTATAGATTGTCACATTCCGCACATAAAAATGTCGGATCACTATCCCATAATAGCTACTATACAATGGGATTAATATTATTGAAAAATTGAAGAAATTTTTCAATAATATTGTTAAATAGAATAAAACGTATTAAATTTGTAGCCAAAATATAAAGCAATAAATACAACAACAATATTAACTAAAATCTCAAATCTTATGTGGTTATTAAACTCATCGATTGGAAAAAAGGTGATAATGAGTGTCACCGGTCTTTTTCTTATCTTGTTCCTGACATTCCACATGTCGATGAATCTTGTTGCCATCTTCTCGGCAGAAGGTTATAATGCGATATGCGGATTTTTGGGAGCTAATTGGTACGCATTGGCAGGAACAGCCGTAATTGCCGCCGGTGCCGGTCTGCACATTCTCTACGCTCTGTGGCTGACCTACATCAATCGCCGTGCACGCGGTAACAACAATTACAAAATTACATCGAAACCCAAAGAAGTAGAATGGGCTTCACAAAACATGCTTGCATTGGGTATCATCGTTGTACTCGGATTGTGCATGCACATGTGGGATTTCTGGGCCAAAATGCAACTTAATGAAATCACAGACATCATGCCCAATATCGACCCGCATGATGGCTATGCGTTGATTGCAGAGAAGTTCAGCAGTCCGATAGCAACAGTTGCATACTTAATATGGTTTGTAGCCATATGGTTCCACCTCACACACGGATTCTGGAGCGCACTTCACACATTAGGGCTGAACAACAAAACATGGTTTACACGCTTGAAAAGCATTTCTTGCATATTTTCGACCATCATCTGTCTCGGTTTTGCTGCTGTAGCCATCTATTTCGGCTTCATTTTATAATGTTGTAACACCATCTTAAAAACAATATGATTATGGCTAACACAGATATTACCCCCGAAGTGGAGGTTCAAGTAAAAGAAGCCCCCGCTACAAAAACAATAGATTCGAAAATTCCTGAAGGCCCCCTCGCAGAGAAGTGGTCAAACTATAAAAGTCACCAAAAATTGGTAAATCCTGCCAATAAACGTCGCCTCGACATCATCGTGGTAGGTACCGGACTCGCCGGTGGCTCGGCCGCTGCATCACTCGGAGAAATGGGATTCAATGTACTCAATTTCTGCATACAGGATTCTCCTCGTCGCGCACACTCTATTGCAGCGCAAGGAGGTATCAATGCCGCCAAAAACTACCAAAACGATGGTGACAGCGTATACCGCCTTTTTTACGATACAATCAAAGGTGGTGACTACCGCGCTCGCGAAGCAAACGTTCACCGTCTTGCCGAAGTTTCAAACTCCATTATCGACCAATGCGTAGCACAAGGCGTACCTTTTGCCCGTGAATACGGAGGACTTCTCGACAACCGTTCGTTCGGTGGTGCACAAGTGTCGCGTACTTTCTACGCCAAAGGACAAACCGGTCAACAACTTCTGCTCGGCGCATATTCTGCCCTCAGTCGCCAAGTAAAGAAAGGTTCCGTAAAACTTTTCCCGCGTCATGAAATGCTCGACCTTGTAGTAATCGACGGACGCGCACGCGGTATCATCGCCCGCAACTTGGTAACAGGTAAAATCGAACGCTACGCCGCCCATGCAGTGGTTATCGCAACAGGAGGTTATGGTAATACCTTCTTCCTATCGACCAACGCAATGGGGTCAAATGGTTCGGCAGCGTTGCAATGCTACAAAAAAGGCGCCTACTTTGCAAATCCCGCATTTGCTCAAATACACCCCACTTGTATCCCCGTTCATGGTGAATTCCAATCGAAACTGACACTTATGTCGGAATCACTTCGTAATGACGGACGTATTTGGGTTCCCAAGAAAATTGAAGATGCCGAAGCCATCCGCGCAGGTAAATTGAAACCGACAGATATTGCCGAAGAAGACCGCGACTACTATTTGGAACGTCGCTATCCCGCATTTGGTAACCTCGTACCTCGCGACGTGGCATCGCGTGCCGCCAAAGAACGTTGTGATGCCGGATATGGCGTAGGTTCAACTGGTTTGGCTGTATACCTCGATTTCTCTTCTGCAATCGACCGTCTCGGCGAAGATGTTGTACGTGCCCGCTACGGAAACTTGTTCCAGATGTACGAGAAAATCGTAGATGACAACCCCTACAAAACTCCTATGATGATATACCCCGCTATCCACTACACCATGGGTGGTATATGGGTTGACTATGAGTTGAGTACCTCTATCCCCGGTTTGTTTGCCATCGGAGAAGCCAACTTCTCGGATCACGGAGCCAATCGACTCGGAGCATCGGCACTCATGCAAGGTCTCGCCGACGGATACTTCGTACTTCCATACACAATACAAAATTACCTTTCGGACCAAATCACCGTACCACGTTTCAGCACCGACCTTCCCGAGTTTGTTCAAGCCGAGAAAGATGTCAATGCACGTATCGAGAAATTAATGGCCATCAAAGGTAATCGTTCGGTAGACTCTATCCACAAAGAATTAGGTCTCATCATGTGGAACTTCGTAGGTATGGGTCGTACCAAAGAGGGTCTCGAAACAGCATTGGAAAAACTCAAAGAGGTTAAAAAAGAATTCTGGACCAATGTACGTATACCGGGTGAAGCAAATACCCTCAACGTAGAATTGGAAAAAGCACTTCGTCTCGCCGACTTCATCGAAATCGGACGTCTTATGGCCCTTGATGCACTCAACCGTAACGAATCATGCGGCGGTCACTTCCGCGAAGAGTTCCAAACTCCCGATGGAGAAGCACTTCGCCAAGACGACAAATACATGTATGTCAGCTGCTGGGAATACCAAGGCGAAGACAAAGAGCCGGTTATGTACAAAGAAGAGCTCAAATATGAAGCTATCAAAGTACAACAACGTAATTACAAACAATAATCTTACAGGCTACGATTATGGAAAAAACCATTAATATAACGCTGAAAATATGGCGTCAAAGAGGCCCCAAAGAAAAAGGTGCCTTCAAAGAGTATGCACTTAATGGCATCTCTACCGACAGCTCGTTCCTTGAAATGCTCGACATTCTTAACGAACAGCTCATTAATAAAGGCGAAGAGCCTGTAGTATTCGACCACGATTGTCGCGAAGGCATTTGCGGCATGTGCTCACTCTACATCAACGGACACCCCCACGGACCCGATGAAGATGTTACAACTTGCCAATTGCACATGCGTAAATTCAACGATGGCGATGTAATCACTATCGAACCGTGGCGCTCAGCCGGATTCCCCGTAATCCGCGACTTAATGGTAGACCGTGGTGCTTTCGATAAAATCATACAAGCCGGTGGCTACGTATCGGTAAATACCGGCGGTGTGCCCGATGCCAATGCTATACCTATTCCCAAAGCCGATGCCGATGAAGCTATGGACTCGGCAAGCTGTATAGGTTGTGGAGCCTGCGTTGCCGCTTGCAAAAACGGCTCGGCCATGCTTTTCGTTTCGGCTAAAGTAAGCCAACTCGCTCTTCTCCCACAAGGTCGCGTTGAAGCCGCTGCTCGTGCCAAAGCTATGTTGGCCAAAATGGATGAACTCGGATTTGGTAACTGCACCAATACCGGCGCTTGCGAAGCCGAGTGTCCCAAAAGCGTATCGATATCGAACATAGCACGTCTCAATCGCGAGTTTATCAAAGCCAAACTCAAAGACTAAACATATACAATAGTCATAAACGACAAGAGCGGGAGGCCGTATAAAGACCTCCCGCTCTTGTCTTCAATAGAAATTCATCGTCGTATTACGCGCTCAATTATAAATAATTCTGGCTACAAATACAAAGAAATCACACGTCTTCAACGAACAATCACACAACACCTTGTTTTCGCAGAATAGTCGAAACAAACATTAGCAAAATGCTTTATAGTTGAGCAAAACCCGTATATACTACATTCGCTGTGATAAATATTGGAGCAAGTTCCATATTTCTCGCTCGTTTATTGTATATTTGTAACTTGAATTGGTATATACTTCCGATACCGACAAAGGCAAGACAGTTACACCAAAGCAAGATAACCCAACGTAGAAAACAATCATGCAACCCACAAATTTCTCCCTCATAGCCAAAACTTTTCAAGGACTCGAAGAGGTCTTGGCTAACGAAATCTCCACACTCGGTGGTGAAAATATAGAAATAGGCAAACGAATGGTTTCATTTACAGGCGATAAAGAATTGTTGTATAAAGTCAATCTTCATTGTCGTACAGCGCTACGTATACTCAAACCCATACATACATTTACAGCCATCGATACCGACGATTTATACGACGAGATAAAAGCCTTTGAATGGGATCAATACCTCACACCCGATATGACATTTACCATTGACCCAGTTGTATATTCTGACGAATTCAAACACTCAAAATTTGTAACATATCGGGCCAAAGATGCCATCGCCGACTATTTCCGCGAAAAATATGACAAACGCCCCTCTGTACGATTATCAGGAGCCGACATATTCATAAATCTGCATATCAATGGCACAACATGCACCTTGTCACTCGATAGCTCAGGAGAGTCACTCCATAAACGGGGTTACCGCGTAGCACAGACAGAGGCTCCCCTCAATGAGGTTCTTGCAGCAGGCTTACTCCTACTCGCAGGCTGGGATGGGACAAAAGATCTTTATGATCCCATGTGTGGCTCGGGAACGCTACTCATTGAAGCAGCCCTCATAGCCACAGGAACACCTGCCGGTATATACCGCACGGATTTTGCATTCAAACATTGGAACGACTACGACGAAGAGCTATTCGAGACCTTATACAACGACGAGAGCTACGAACGTCCCTTCTATCACAAAATACATGGTAGCGACATATCACCACGCGCCATAGAAATTGCTACCGAGAACATTAAGAACGCAGGCATGAGCCGCTACATTGATATTGCAGTAAAACCTATACAACAGTACACCGAAGGAGAAATCCCGACAGGAGGGCTGCTTGTAACCAATCCTCCATACGGAGAACGCATCACAAGCGACGACCTTATGGGGCTATACGAAATGATTGGTAAACAATTGAAATTTGTATTCAAAGGTTTTGATGCTTGGGTCATCAGCTATCGCAACGAATGTTTCGACCACATAGGACTGAAATCAGCTGCTCGTATAGCCATGATGAACGGCTCTCTCAACTGTGAATATCGCAAATATGAAATATTCGACGGAAAATACAGCGACTTCAAGCGTGATACAGGAGGTTTCAAGCGTGAAGAGAAAACCGAAAAAACCTCTTTCAAACGCAAAGACTTAGGTGAAACCGCTCGTAAAAATCAGGGCGAAAGAAAAGCCTTTGATGGTCGTAAATCACACGAAGAAAGAGAGACTCGTGGTAATCACAACCTAAGCCAACGTCAAAATAGAAAAGAGAATGACAGAGATACATTCAGTCGCAACGGTATATCATCGAGAACAACAAATTTTCGTGATAAAGAAAGAGAGCGCAAAACATCTAAAGAGGAAATCATTGCCAATAATCAACAATTTACGGCCGCATACGACCTCGACGACGAAATAAAGCTCTCGCGCTATCGTCGTTTCAGGCTGCATGGCGATGAAGCCGTAAAAACCTATGTCAAAGGTCGCCAGCCCTCTATCGGCACAGAGAAAAAGGCGAAAGACAAAAAATCAAAAACGACATCACCTCGCAACAAAAGAGCCAAAAAATAATTTACAATGAAACGTATCCTTTTACTGCTGACACTCATTACCACCATGACAGCCGTAGCAAAAGAAAAGTCACTGACTGCCCACGATGTAATCCCCGGCGGCAAGAACTACGCTAAATTTACACCGAAATCGTTACGCCAACTTACAATGGCCGGAGACACATACATCTACCGTCAAGGCGACACATTGTTGGCGACACGTCCGGGCAGTGAAAAACACGCGATATGGGTCACAAAAGATATACTCAATACCGCCATTGAAAAAGCCGGTATGAAACCCATTAAAACCTTGCCCTCATTCACAATAGAAGAGAGCGACGGCATTGTAAGACTATCTTTCTGGGCTCAATCGGGAATGAACCTTTATAACCCCGTTTCAAACGAAATAGAACACCGTTTCCTTACAGAGAAAGGCGATGGGGATTTTGCATATGAGCCCCAACAAAAACGACTCGCCGCAACCCATAATCGCGACCTCATTATAATCGATAGTAACGGAGCACGCACCATAGTTGCCCACGAAGATAACGATCAGATATGCTTCGGAGCATCAGACGTGCATCGCAACGAATTCGGTATACACGAGGGCATATTTTGGTCGCCTAAGGGTAATGCCGTAGCATTCTACCGTATGGACGAAAGCAAAGTAACCGACTATCCTCTTGTAGATATTTCGGCACGCACCGCAGCCCTTCAAAGCGACAAATACCCCATGGCCGGAATGGATAGTCACGAAGTAAAAGTAGGTGTTTTCCATATTGAATCAGGTAATACCGTATACCTGCGCACACCCGGAGCCAAAGATCAATACCTCACCAATATTGCATGGTCGCCCGACGAAAAACACATATATCTGCAACGTCTCAACCGCGCACAAGACACTTGCTACAATGAGGTGTACGATGCCTTCACCGGGAAATTGATAAAAGAACTTTTTGTCGAGACCTCGGATAAATATTTCGAGCCGCAACATCCGGTATTTTTCCTTCCCGGCCACGACGATAAATTCATACATTTTACTCGTCGCAACGGTTATCATCACCTCTACCTCTACAACACCGACGGCAAACTGCTGAAACAACTTACCGATGGGAAATGGGAAGTTCTGTCGGCACAACCCTCCCCCGATGGGAAACACATATTCATCACCTCAACCGAAGCCTCACCTCTCGAAGTAAACCTGTATAAAGTCTCTATATCGACTGGAAAACGCACTCGTCTCACACCGCAACCCGGTGTACACAACATACAAATAAGTCGGTCGGGGCGATACATTCTCGATGTGTACAGCAACAATGAAACTCCAAGGGTTGCTCAACTTATTCGCACCTCTACCGGCAAATTGCAAACACTGCATACCGCTACCAACCCTTACAAAGGTTACGCTGTACCTTCAGTTATAAGTGGTTCTATGAAAGCAGCCGATGGGATTACCGATCTCTATTATCGTGTGACACGCCCGCCACACTTCGACCCTACTAAAAAATATCCCGTCATCGTATATGTATATGGAGGCCCTCATGCCCAAATGGTAACCAACCGATGGATGTGGGGGGCATCGGGAAATGACTTACTGATGGCTACACGCGGATACGTAGTGTTTACCATCGACAACCGAGGCTCCGCCAATCGCGGTCTTCCATTTGAATCGGTTATATATCGGAATCTCGGTGTCAACGAAATGGCAGACCAAATGTGTGGCGTGAAATGGTTAAAAAATCAGCCCTGGTGCGACACCGAACGTATCGGCGTACATGGTTGGAGTTACGGAGGCTTTATGACCACCAATCTCATGCTAAATCATGGCGACATATTCAAAGTGGGTGTAGCCGGTGGTGCTGTTATCGATTGGAAATATTACGAAGTAATGTATGGTGAACGCTACATGGACACTCCACAAGAGAACCCCGAAGGCTATAAAAACAGTAATCTATGCGAAAAAGCCGGAAATCTGCAAGGCAATCTCATGCTTGTGCATTGTGATACCGACCCGGTAGTTGTATGGCAGCACACGCTTTCATTCCTCAAAAGTTGCATTAAAGCCGGCACATACCCCGACTATTTCGTATACCCGGGACACGGACACAATGTCATAGGCCTAGAACGGGTACACCTCTATGAAAAAATTGTACGATACTTCGACGACTACTTGAAATAATCAAAAAAAACAATTATACTATGAATATTCTGTTATTAGGTTCAGGCGGACGCGAAAACGCCTTGGCATGGAAAATAAGTCAAAGCCCCAAAGTAAATAAGCTATACATCGCTCCGGGTAATGCTGGAACCGGCCTTGTAGGGAGTAATGTTGCCATTTCGGCTACGGATTTCGAAGCCATTCGCGAATTTGTTCTCAGCCATGACATAAATATGGTGGTAGTAGGCCCCGAAGATCCTTTAGTAAAAGGAGTGTACGACTACTTCAAAAATGATAATCTCCTCTGTAACATACCGGTAATCGGCCCATCGGCCGAAGGTGCCCGTCTCGAAGGCAGCAAAGATTTTGCTAAAGCGTTCATGATGCGACACAACATACCCACGGCACGATACGCAAGTTTTACTGCCGACACCATCGACGAAGCCTATAAATTTCTCGAAACTCTCGAAGCTCCATATGTACTCAAAGCCGACGGGCTTGCAGCCGGAAAGGGCGTACTTATACTTCCCTCCCTCGATGAAGCAAAAGCCGAATTGAAAGAGATGCTTTCGGGTATGTTTGGCGATGCAAGTCGCACAGTCGTCATCGAAGAGTTCCTCTCGGGTATCGAATGTTCGGTCTTTGTTCTTACCGACGGAAACAGTTATAAAATACTGCCCGAAGCCAAAGACTATAAACGTATAGGGGAAGGCGATACCGGACTAAATACAGGCGGTATGGGAGCAGTTTCACCTGTACCTTTTGCCGATGATACATTTATGCAAAAGGTAGAAGATCGCATCGTGATACCCACTGTCAACGGGCTCAAAGCCGAAGGCATCGACTACAAAGGATTTATATTCTTAGGTCTTATCAAAGTGAAAGGCGAGCCGATGGTCATCGAATACAATGTACGTATGGGCGACCCCGAAACCGAGGTTGTCATGCTACGTATAAAGAGCGACCTCGTGGAACTGCTCGAAGGTGTGGCACAAGGGAACTTGTGTGACCGCACACTCGAAGTCGATGAGCGTGCAGCCGTTACCGTAATGCTCGTATCGGGCGGATACCCAGGAAATTACGGAAAAGGCAAAGTCATTTCAGGGCTTGACGACGTTACCGATAGTATTGTATTTCACGCCGGCACTGCCGAAAAAGAGGGACAAGTTGTAACCAATGGCGGTCGTGTCATTGCAGTAAGTTCTTACGGAACAGACAAAACTGACGCACTTGCCTGCTCTTTTGCAAATGCATCGAAAATCAATTTCGAAAAGAAATACTTCCGCTCTGATATAGGTTTTGACCTATAAATAATCTGTTCTCATCAGATTAAGAATCTCGTTTCCTAACAGTTGCCGACAAGCGACACTATGATATCAAAATATTCCGTATCGATAATCGCCGACAATAAAGCGGTCAACCTCTGTATATGGGGTATCGCCTTATTGTCGGCTGTCATTGCTTATATATTTTATATCCCCGACAATAGTATCTTACATTTTACGATAGAGGATAACAACCATTACAAATGGCTTGTCGCTTGTATAAACACAACTGCTATTGCACTCAGTTGTTTCATGCTTGCACGTATCAATCAAGTACATGCTATCATGCAACAACGCACTCAACTCCCTATAACCCTTTTTTTAGTACTCAATTGTTTCAATCCCGAACTCATAGCCAATTTCAATTCGGGACTAATCCTCACACCGATATGGTTGCTTATGCTATATCGGATTTACGGAACATATCAAAGCGAAGGGCAATACGTAGCATTCGGTATAGGTTTTTTATCGATGGCAGGAGCCATTTTATTTCCCCCATTTATATTTTCGGCATTGCTTTTCACCGCAGGTACAGCATACATGCGCTCTATTAATTGGCGTACGATTGCAGCATGCATCATAGGTATAGTCACCATTGCATGGATCATTTTTTGCGCTTGTACATTGACCGGGTACTCCATGCCATACGATATACGGTTGATAGACCCAAACTCGTTCGAAATACAACACGAAAATATCGACTACCGCGATATAATAATCTTTATAATCACAACGGTCATTGCATTGTTTACAGCCATCGGAGGAACATACTTTATATCAAGGCATAAAATAAGAATATGGCTTTGCAATCGTTTTACCGTATTGCTTACCATCTGCCTCATATTATTAATAGTTACTGATATTGACCATATCAATAACTATTTACCACTTCTCAACGTAACAACTTCAATCGCAGCCTCGAATTATTTTCTTCATACCGTACGCAAACGCTACGCACTATGGATACTATGTGCCGTAATACTTACATACATTACTTTATATCTATGGAAATTTTGGGAGATTTGGGGTATTTAGGGCTATTTATCGCCTCATTTCTCGCCGGAAGCGTATTACCATTTGCGTCAGAAGCTTTGTTAGGCGTAATGTCGGCATCATCTTTATTTAATATGTGGTTGTGCCTGATTATCGCCACAGCAGGAAACACTTTAGGAGGGACCACATGTTACTATATCGGGCGCATGGGGAAAATGGTATGGATAGAAAAATTTCTCCGCATACCACAAAATAAACTATCAAAAGCACAACAATTTCTACAAGGCAAAGGATCCTTGTGCGGTTTCTTCGCATTCCTACCATTTGTGGGTGATGCCATCATCGTAGCACTCGGCCTGATGCGAGCCAATGTATGGGGTGTAAACCTCTCCATGCTCATAGGGAAATTTTTACGCTACTATCTTATCGTCAAGGGTGTAGAACTTACTTTCTGATCTCTACAAAATAATACAGAAAGTATTACATACCCAAAATACGTCTCCAAACCGCTAAAACGGTGCATATTCATATAAACCCGTCTACTACCATTCTCACAAATACATTACTGCACGACAAAATCGAAGTCGTACAAAAACAAAATACGATGTACAAGCAACTTAATCTTTCTCCGCGCTCGCAATAATTAGGCAAACATACGCAACTTACAATGATAAATACAAACATTACAAAAAACTATATCGGAGAACCATACCCTGTGGTTTGCATGAAAGATATACCGTAAAACATATATAAACAAAGAGTATTTTTTATTTTCAAAACAAAAGAAACGCCGCCGAGCAATAGCTCGGCGGCGTTGTACTTATCAAATATCAATCGATATTAGGCGTCTGCTTTTGCAATTTTCTTTTTCATCATTTCGTATGCAGTGGGTACGGCAACGAAGAGAGTAGAGAAAGTACCGCAAATTACACCGAGCAACATGGCAAAGGTAAAGCTACGAATAGTATCACCACCCAAGATAAAGATACAGAGCAATACAAGAATTGTACTCAACGAAGTGCTAAGAGTACGTGCAAGAGTGCTATTGAGAGCATCGTTGATAACTATACCACGGTCACGTTTTGGATAGAGACCTATTACCTCGCGTACGCGGTCAAATACTACCACTTTATCGTTTACGGAGTAACCGATAACGGTAAGAATAGCAGCAATGAATGCTTGGTCTATCTCCATAGAGAATGGTAAAATACCATGGAACCAAGAATAGAACGAAATAATAAGTGTGGTATCAAATACCAAAGCCAACAATGTACCGATACTGAAAGCAAAGTCGCGGAAACGGAGCAAGATGTAGAGAGCAATGGCAATAAGCGAGAAGAATACCGCCCAAATAGCACCTATAGTAATATCTTGGGCAATAGCGGGACCTACTTTCTGTGTACTCATCACATTTTCGGTTTCGAAAGCCACTTGTGATTTACCACCTACTTCATCTTTCAACGACACATATATTTTATCTACAATTTCTTGATCGATAGACTCGTCAGCCTCAGCTATACGATAGTTTGTAGAGATACGTACTTGGTTATCGCCACCGATGGTAATTACACTGGGAGTAGCACCTTCAAATTGGGGTGCAAGGAGTGATGCAATATGCTGTGTGCTTACCGGCTTATCGAAACGAACAATATAGTTGCGTCCACCTGTAAAATCAATACCCTGGCTTATACCACGAAGACCTAACGAAACGCCACCGGCAATCACCAAAATAACACATACAATGTACCCTTTTTTGCGAGCACCGAGGAAATTGATTTCGGGATTAACCAGCAAGTTGCGAGTCATCGGAGTGGTGAAAGTAAGTTTCTTGAACCAATTCTTTTCGATTCCACGTTCGTAGAAGAGACGAGTGAGGAACACTGCAGTAAAGAACGAACATACGATACCGATAAGGAGGGTTGTTGCAAAACCTTTGATAGGACCTGTTCCGAAATAGAACAAGATAATACCGGTAATGATAGAAGTCAAGTTTGAGTCGAAGATAGCAGAGAAAGCATTCTTATAACCATCGGTGATAGCATTTTTGAGACTCTTACCGGCACGCAATTCTTCTTTCGAACGCTCATAAATAAGCACGTTGGCATCGACAGCCATACCGAGCGAGAGCACCATACCGGCAATACCCGAGAGAGTAAGCACGGCCTGGAACGATGCCAAAATACCGAGAGTAAAGAAGAAGTTGATAATAAGTGCGCAATTGGCCACCAAACCGGGAACCACACCATATACACTTATCATATATATCATAAGGAGAACCAACGCAACGATAAACGAAATTACACCGCTACGAATAGCCTCTTGTCCCAACGAAGGACCGACAATATCTTCTTGTACGATTTTTACGCTGGCAGCCATTTTACCGGTCTTCAATACATTTGCCAAGTCTTTTGCCTCTTCGGGAGTAAAACCACCTGAAATTTGTGAAGAGCCGTTAGGGATTTCTGAGTTGACAACAGGGAACGAATAAACATGGTCATCGAGAACCACGGCTACGCAACGACCGATATTTTCACGAGTAAGGAGTGCCCATGTTTTTGTTCCTTCAGCATTCATCTTCATGCTTACAACAGGTGCATTGGTCAACGGGTCGAAATCTTCGTGAGCATCATTGATAACATCGCCCGAGAGAGCCGGACGACCACCGGTGCTTGATTTAAGAGCGACCAATTCGTAATATTGTTCTTTGGGATCGATAGCTTTTACAGTCCAAAAGAATTTCACATTCGCGGGCAACATCTCGCGTACTTGGGGCATTGCCAAGTAAGTATTGATGGTTGCGGTATCGCGATGATGTGCGATACCTACCGCGGGAGTAGCGACTGCTTGTCCGGTTTGCGAAACATTGGGTTGCAAACGAGAGAAGATGGGATTTTGACGTTTCCACAATTCTACATCAGCACTTTCGCTTTCCAACTCATCGAGTTCTCCTTCGGTTGCTTCTTTTTCCTCAGCCACAACAGGTTTTCCATTGTTTTCCATACGGGCAATCATATCATTTGCCGATACGAGACGAGAGTAAAGTTCGTTAAGGTTGTAGGTTTCCCAAAATTCAAGATTTGCACTTCCTTGTAAAAGTTTACGTACACGCTCAGGTTCTTTTACACCGGGGAGTTCCACCAAGATGCGACCATCTTTTTCGAGACGTTGTATATTGGGAGAAACCACACCGAAACGGTCGATACGGGTACGCAATACATTGAACGAGTTATCTATGGCACTGTTCAACTCCTCACGCAACACATTCAATACATCATCATTCGAAGCCGAAGGTGAAATTTTTTCTTTCAATTGATATGTACTGAAAATCGAAGCCAAACGAATATTGGGATCGAGTTTTTTGTATTCGCTCATAAATGCAGACAAGAAGTCGGCATTATCGGCTTGGTTTGCCGTAGCTGCAGCCAAAGCCGCATTGAAATGAGCATCGGTATTGTTGTTCGACAATGATTTCAACACGTCGGCAACCGAAATTTGAAGTGTAACGTTCATACCGCCTTTGAGGTCAAGACCAAGGCCGATTTCCATTTCGTTACATTGTTTCAAGGTGTAATAACCGAGATAAACTTTTTCAGTCGCCATCGAATCGAGATAATTCTTGTAAGCGACAGGGTCTCCATTAGAAATCTCTTCGGCTTTCTGATTGTAATGACGAGTTACAAACGAGAAAGAGATGTAGAAGAGACACACCAAGGTGAGCAATACTGCTAATACTCTTATAAATCCTTTGTTTTGCATTTTGTTTATGACTTTATGTTTTTGATATTTTTATTATGCAGTTTTTATTAAGGTGCAAATATATGGCTTTTTTCGGTAACAACGGCAAAAATATGATAAATTTGTCATGTTTCGAGGCAAAAGTGAGCCATATTTAGGCAATTGAGGCTCATTTTTTCTATCTTTATCGTATCTTTGCCGTGAATAAAGGCGCAAAACAAGGACTCAACAGAACTTTTTGCCCGAGATATATGTCTTACTTTTTATAACATACGACGGCATGTACCACCCTCGCCAATATATTGTAACGATATTGCTCGCAACTTGGATTGTTGCGACACTGCACTCTTGCGCCAACATCGGTCGACCCGGAGGAGGACCAAGAGATGAAACACCTCCCGTACTGAAAAAGGCTACTCCTGAAAAAGGGACTCTCAACTATGACAAGACAAAAATCACACTTGAATTTGACGAAATCGTATTGGTTGAGAATGCCAACGAGAAGGTCATCATATCTCCTCCTCAAAAGCAAATGCCCCGCATATCATCAATGGGTCGCAGCGTAACCGTACAATTAAATGACTCGCTGATACCTAATACGACATACACCATCGACTTCTCCGATGCGATTGTCGATAATAACGAAAAAAACAAGCTTACAAATTTCAGCACTTTCTTTTCTACGGGCGACCACATAGATACCCTCGAAATATCGGGGACTCTGCTCAACGCTTCAAACCTCGAACCTATCACCAATATGCTCGTGGGTATATATGCCAACCCCGACGACACAATGTTTACCAAGCAACCCTTTCTACGTGTCGCTTTGAGCGATGAATATGGGCGTTTTACCGTGCGTAACATCGCCGAAGGCACATACCGCATTTTCGCACTGAAAGATGGCAATCGCAACTATTTCTTCGATAATGCGACCGAAGATATTGCTTTTCTCGATACGACATTCACTCCGTCGGTAACCATGGAGTGGCACAACGACACAATTTGGGTCGACAGTGTAACCGTCGATACCATAGTTTCGGTATTGCGTCCCCATTTTTCTCCGGACAACATTATGCTGAGAGCTTTCAACGAAAACTACAAGGCTGCCTACTTTGAGAAATACGAGCGACCCGACCGCAAAAAAGTCACTCTCTTTTTCTCAGCTCCACAAGACAGCCTGCCCATTATTACCCCTCTTAACTTTGACTGCAACGACTGGGCCATCATCGAGGCCAATGCCACCAACGATACCATATCGTATTGGATACGCGACTCGCTTATTTATAACAAAGATACACTACGCATAGCAGCCGCCTATATGCGCACCGATACACTACAACAATTATCGCTCTATAACGATACGATGATGTGGAATTATCGCGAGAAAAACTCACGTCGCGATAAGAAGAAAAAGGAAAATGACACCCTACCACCGCCCATCGAATTTATGTCTATTGATTCAAAATTGGGCTCGACCATCGATATATATGCCTCACCGACTATAACATTTGCACATCCCATAGAGTCGTTCGACCGCAACACCATACATTTCGAGCAACATGTCGACACTTTGTGGGTGCCTATTACCGATTACACATTCGAAGCCGACTCGGGTTCCACGCGTAGATATACATTGAAAAACAAATGGAAATCGGGAGCCGAATATCGATTTTCTATCGATTCCGCAGGGATAATAAGTATCTATGGTAATCACAACAACGGTATGAGCCAGACATTCAAAGTACGCACCATCGAGGAGTATTCAAATCTCATCGTGAACATTACCGGCATCAAAGATGGCGCATTTGCAGAATTGCTCAACGACTCGGATATGCCTCTCTATACCGCACCGATAAATAATGGTAAAGCCATATTCCGATATATCAATCCCGGCACATACTATTTACGCCTTTTTATAGACCATAACAATAATGGCAAATGGGATACCGGCAATTATGCCGAGCACCGACAACCCGAAGAGGTATATTACTACACGGGGAACATATCTTTGCGAGCCAATTGGGATATAAACCAAAATTGGGACCTATTTGCCACTCCTCTCGATGCGCAGAAACCTCGCGAAATAGTAAAAAACAAGCCTAAAGAAGAAGGAAAAGAGAAAAGAGAAGATGATGAAGAGGAAGAACGCCCCTTCTACTCAAATCAACCCTCAGGCGTTGCAGGCAATCGCAACATACGACAATATTAGATATACTCCTATTATCATAATAAATAGTAAACAGCGAAGATTCCTTACAAAATCTTCGCTGTTTTTACTTATTTTGGGATTTAATACCTACAACTCTCCGTTGCCACTATTTTTATCATAGCCCTTTACATTGATATAAAACATGGCGCGTGCCGTATACCAATATGGCATTATCCACAATAACGGAATAAAGAGCAATATTACCGAAAACAAAGAAATTATAACAAACCAAAGATCCATCAAAAAAAGTCTCATTTTATGTCCACTCATCATGATACGACTTTCATGTATTGCCTCTACATTGCTCGCTCCGGTATCGGCCAATATATATGGAACCATTGCATACGAGTAACTTTTAACTATACCCGGTACAATAAGTAACAATGTCCACAAAAAAAGTTGAAGATTTGTAAGGAACATCGTACAGAATACTCGCGTGAAGTCCTTAAATCCGTCGAATATATTTTTTATATCAAGCACATCACCCCGGCTCAGCCGCAAATACATCACGACAATACCCCATGTTATGGGTATCATTATAAGGATTGTGGCAACATTTCCTACATAATGCATACTCCCAAATACAAGCCCTATAACACCCACCAATACCGAATATACTACGTAAAAGAGTATTGCCATACCCCATTTTCCCGATAAAACGTCACGAGACTTCTGTCTCAATTCACTGTTTTTGCTAATCTCTTCCATAATTATACATTTTATTATTAACCATCTTCCTATAAAATTGTTCTACAAATATCATGGCACACGAGCGAGAAATAGGAAACTTTTTCAATATTCTTCACTTTAAATGCAGTATATATTCGATTTCTACCTCAAAAATACGAAAAAAAAATCAAAAGTTAAATTACATAGCTATATTTTGACATATATTCGTAAAATTTATTCTATGAGAAGAATATATTTTTCGGAATCGGAAGTATCGACATTGCATTTTCAGAGTCAATCTACAAAAGATGTTAAAAAAAATATTACCTTTGCGACCTCAATTTTGAGGGACTCAGCCTACGTCGGTACCAGACACCCTACAATAATGCCTTCTACCCCGCATACTTTATCCCTCGGTTTTCAAAAAAAGTTATTAAAATTTTTAAGGTATTATCATTATTGTTATGAAACTCGAATTTCAGCCAAAACTCGTTGAAAGTCTGCGACATTACTCAAAAGAGAAATTTGTGTCCGACCTTATGGCGGGTATCATTGTGGGAATAGTGGCATTGCCTTTGGCAATCGCATTCGGTATCGCCTCGGGAGTATCGCCCGAAAAAGGGCTCATTACCGCTATCGTAGGTGGATTTATCGTATCGGCTCTGGGAGGCAGTTCGGTGCAAATAGGTGGCCCCACCGGAGCGTTCATTGTTATTGTATTCGGCATAATTCAGACATATGGACTTGAAGGACTTGCCATCGCTACCGCCATGGCCGGAGCCATATTGGTATTGATGGGTGTATTTCGCTTGGGTGCCATTATCAAATTTATTCCATACCCCATTGTCATCGGCTTTACCAGCGGTATTGCACTGACCATCTTCACAACTCAAGTCAAGGATCTATTCGGACTTACCATCGATAAACTACCCGCCGACTGTCTGTCGCAATGGGCCACCTATTTTCATCATTTCGACACGATAAACATTATGTCGGTTCTTATAGGTATAGGCAGTATCATAATCATAGCTCTCACGCCCAAAATCTCGCGCAAGATACCCGGCTCATTAGTAGCAATCATCGTCATGACCCTCCTCGCTTATGTATTACGCGAATTTGGAGGTATTAGCGGAATAGAAACCATCGGCGACCGATTCGACATCAGTAATAAAATACCCGAACCGCAACCGCTACACATCAATATGACCACCATAAACCAATTATTGTCACCGGCATTCACTATAGCTATATTGGGTGCCATCGAATCACTACTATCGGCAACTGTTGCCGACGGTGCCACAGGCGACCATCACAAATCGAATACAGAATTGATAGGTCAGGGCGTAGCCAATATCGTGGTGCCGTTCTTTGGTGGTATACCCGTAACCGGTGCTATCGCACGCACCATGACCAATATCAACAACGGTGGTCGTACCCCTATCGCCGGCATCATACACGCAGCGGTA
Source organism: Bacteroidales bacterium (assembly GCA_045606385.1). Classification (GTDB taxonomy): domain Bacteria; phylum Bacteroidota; class Bacteroidia; order Bacteroidales; family UBA11471; genus Caccoplasma. Next base: position 30,586 of record JAZURX010000068.1, read on the forward strand.
CTCCTGCTTATCTTCTTGATCCTCATGCCTCTCATCAAACTCGTACCGATGGCCTGCTTAGCCGGTGTATTAGTAATAGTGGCATACAACATGAGTGGCTGGCGTACGGTGCGTTCATTGTTGAAAAACCCCAAATCCGATGTCGCAGTACTTATTACCACATTTACACTCACAGTAGTATTCAACCTCACTATCGCCATCGAAATAGGCCTGCTACTTGCAGTACTCCTATTCCTGCGCCGCGTGTCGGAGAATGTCGAAGTATCGGTATTACGCGATAAACTTGATGTCGCCGACGGAACAGAGGTAACCCAACACGAAACCCTCAACATCGCCAAAGGCGTAGAAGTGTATGAAATCAATGGACCGTTCTTCTTCGGTGTAGCCACAAAATTTGACGAATTGATGCGTGATATGGGAGAAAAACCGAATGTTCGTATTTTGCGCATGCGTCGCGTACCTTTCATCGACTCCACCGGGCTTCACAATCTACAAATAGTCGTGGAATCATCGCACAACGAAAATATTCGCGTTATACTTTCAGGCGTAAATCCTACCGTACATGCTACACTCAAAAAAGCAGGTCTCGACAAAATCGTCGGTGAAGAAAACATCTGTGACCATATATCCAAAGCCGTAGAAAAAGCCAACGCACTGGTAGAACTCTCCGAAAAATTAAAATAGCATCTTCTTGTAATATCGAGTGACGCAAACAACGTACCACTCAATATTACAAGAAAATAAATTAAAATATTGCACACCTCGCAAAAATAGTGTTACTTTGCACTCGACAATTTGTGGATGGATTTGGCTGCTTGCAACCACACTAAAAAACTGCTAAAACGGTATCTTTCCATGTGGCTCTTTGCCATAAAACCGCACGCATTTGAAGTTTTTACTCCATCTCTTGTCGTAGTATAACCAATAAAAACGATAAGATGAATTACCTTTTTACCTCTGAATCGGTATCGGAAGGACACCCCGACAAAGTTGCCGATCAAATTTCAGACGCACTACTCGATGAGTTTCTCGCCTACGACCCGCAATCGAAAGTCGCATGTGAAACTCTTGTTACCACCGGTCAAGTAGTTCTTGCCGGTGAGGTAAAGTCGAACGCATATATCGACCTGCATGAAGTTGCTCGTCGTGTAATAAATCGCATAGGCTACACTCGTAGCGAATACAAATTCGACGGCGATTCCTGCGGTGTTTTCTCGGCTATTCATGAGCAATCGGCCGATATAAATCGCGGTGTAGAAAGAACAGTATCTATGGATCAAGGAGCCGGCGACCAAGGCATGATGTTCGGCTACGCATGCAACGAGACCGACAACTACATGCCTCTTTCTCTCGAACTCTCACACTTGATACTCACCACTCTTGCCGATATACGTCGCGAGAACGATACTATTACTTACTTGCGCCCCGATGCCAAGTCGCAAGTGACCATCGAATACGATGAGAATAACCGTCCGGTACGTATACACACCATCGTGCTTTCGACGCAGCACGACGAGTTTGTATATCCGACCAACGAAACACCCGAGGCTCAAGATATAGCCGACCGTGCGATGCTCGACAAAATATCAGACGACGTACGCAATATCGTACTACCTCGTGTCATTGCATCGCTCCCCAAACGCGTACAAGCACTTTTCGACAAGAATCTCATTTTGCACGTAAACCCTACCGGCAAATTTGTTATCGGAGGTCCACACGGTGACACAGGACTTACCGGTCGTAAAATCATCGTAGACACATACGGAGGAAAGGGAGCCCATGGTGGTGGTGCATTCTCGGGTAAAGATCCCTCGAAAGTCGACCGTTCGGCAGCGTACGCCGCACGACACATTGCCAAAAACATGGTGGCCGCCGGTATTGCCGACGAAATGTTGGTACAAGTTTCATACGCCATCGGTGTGGCTCACCCTGTAAGTATCTTTGTCAATACCTATAATACCTCACACGTAGATAAAAGCGACGCCGAAATAGCCGCTATAGTAGGCGAAATATTCGATATGCGACCCAAAGCCATAGAGGAACGATTGAAACTACGCAATCCTATATACGAAGAAACAGCCGCATACGGACACATGGGACGTACTCCCCGTACCGTACACAAAGTATTTTCTTCGCGCTACGAAAAACCGGTATCTATAGATGTAGAATTATTTACTTGGGAAAAACTCGACTATGTCGACACAATAAAAAAAATATTCAATTTATAGTACACATTTGAATTTTTAGAACAAAAAAGACTCTCGGTTTCTCAAAAACAAAGTTTCGGATAAAAGAAATCTCGAAATTAAATTTATGCAACTTCATAACAAAATCGCTTATGAACAACAATAAACCATTCAGTCCCGAAACTCTCTGCGTACAAGGAGGGTGGCAACCCAAAAAAGGCGAACCGCGCGTATTACCAATATACCAAAGTACAACTTTCCGTTACGAAACCAGCGAACAAATGGCTCGTCTCTTCGATCTCGAAGATAACGGATATTTCTATACTCGATTGCAAAATCCCACCAACGATGCTGTAGCGTCTAAAATAGCAGCCCTCGAAGGTGGTGTGGGAGCCATGCTTACCTCATCGGGGCAAGCTGCCAACTTCTACGCCATATTCAACATCTGCTCGGCAGGAGACCATTTCGTATGCTCCTCTACTATTTATGGTGGCACATTCAACCTCTTCGGTGTAACATTGAAAAAATTAGGTATTGACGTAACTTTTATCGACCCCGACAGCGATGAAACGACTATCGAGGCAGCCTTCCGCCCCAACACCAAGGCTCTTTTTGGCGAGACACTCTCCAATCCAGGCATGCAGGTACTCGACATCGAGAAATTTGCCCGCGTGGCACATCGCAACGGAGTACCCCTCATCATAGACAATACATTTGCAACCCCTATCAATTGTCGCCCTTTCGAGTGGGGTGCCGACATAGTGACACACTCTACCACTAAGTATATGGATGGTCATGCCACGTGTGTAGGAGGAGTAATTGTCGATAGCGGTAATTTCGATTGGGAGACGCATGCCGACAAGTTCCCCGGACTTACAACCCCCGACGAATCGTACCACGGACTTACCTATACCAAGGCATTCGGTAAAATGGCCTACATGACCAAAGCCACTGCACAACTTATGCGCGACCTCGGATCCATACAGTCGCCACAAAACGCATTCCTGCTCAATCTTGGTCTTGAGACACTGCACCTGCGTATGCCACGACACTGCGAAAATGCTCAGAAGGTAGCCGAATACCTCGAAAGTTGTCCGCAAGTGGCTTGGGTAAATTATCCGGGGCTGAAAAACAACAAATACTATGAGTTGGCTCAAAAATATATGCCAAACGGCACATGCGGTGTTATCGCTTTCGGTCTGAAAGGCACACGAGAAGATGCCATCAAATTTATGGATAATCTGAAACTTGCCGCCATCGTCACCCACGTAGCCGATGCTCGCACTTGCGTGCTACACCCTGCAAGCCACACACACCGACAACTGAGCGATGAGCAACTCATTGCTGCCGGTGTAGCTCCCGACCTTATACGCCTGTCGGTAGGTATCGAAGAGGTAAACGATATCATTGCCGACCTGCAACAGGCCATGAATTGATTTTTCTTTGTTCATAATAGTTTTGTAACGGGCGCTGAGTATAATGTCTCACGCCCGTTGCTGTTTTCACCGGCATTACAACCAACTTTCACACCCTTTATCATTGATAAACAACTTTTGTAAGCAAGATTACTCTCAATCAAATTTTTTTATGTATGTTTGTATGATTACATTTCATTGTTGAACAATACCGATTTGCAATTACGTATACAAAGCAGGACAAACAGATGAGCTACGACTATCTTTCCGGAAACGCCAAATGTACGCCTCTGCAATGAAATAAAAAACGAAATTTTTCGAGTAGAAGCATGTAATACACACGCTATAATTTTGATTTACAAGACAGAATATGAGACAAAATATTATTTTGCTGTGTCTATTGATACTACTCTTTTCGTGCAAAGAGAAAGAACACGACGGATATACCCTTACAGTAGAACTCGATGTGCCTGAACAAAGTTATCTCTACTTTTGGCAAGAAGAGTTCAAAAAAGGGATACGTGTCGATTCGGTGCTTGTAGAGGAAGGGAAAGGCGTATTCAAAGGCATGTGCGATGAACTCACTCGCGTAGAAGTATGTACCGAAGCCGGCGACCGCGTATTATGGCTCTATGCGCAAAAAGGGGATAAAATAACCATTAAGGGTAGCATAAAATCGCCTTACGAAATAGAATTGAGCGGGACACCCGAGCACGAATTAATAAGCAGATTCCGCAACGAAAATCACAAATTGCTGCAAAAAATATACGAGAGCGACACAGCGTACTATACACACATGAACGATACGTCCTATCGCAACACCGTCATGTGTGACCACGACTCGCTGCATGCCCGCGTCACCGACTTTGTCATGAACAATCCTGCTACAATCGCCTCGACTATACTTATTTATGACTATCTGCTCGACAGTCGCATCACCGAGCATGCCGACACCTTACTTCGACGCCTGCCCCCCGAGGTAAAACCGGTATCGCTCTTAGCCAAAGCCGAACTTTTCATAGCGGGTAACGACAAGCACCCCGTAGGTAAGATACTTCCATATATGACATTCCGCACAGCACACGACAGCGTGGTCAATACAGGAGGATTCCGTCGTCGTACAACACTCTTCATCGTATGGGCATCGTATGACACTTTATCGCGCCAGCAAATGCAAGTCATGCGTCGTCTCGAAAAAAAATACCCCCGCAATTTTCTCAATTTAGTAAGTGTTTCAGTCGACACCGACCAAGAAGCGTGGCAATCGGCACTACAAAACGACAGTATAGGAGGGCGGGCACATTGTCGTCTCAAAGAGGGGTGGTTGGCCAATCAAATCGAGAACCTCGGCGTACGTACCCTCCCTGCAACCTTCCTACTCAATGCCTCGGGACGTATTGTAGCTAAAAATCTGCTCAACTACGAATTGGAAGCGGCGACCGACTCGCTTGTAGCCGAAATAGGTGAAGATGAGTCGATGAATAAAAAGAAAGAGTCGTCAAATGGCTCTCAAAAATCTAAAAACACAACATCTAAAAGAAGATAATCAATTGTCATAAAGCTATGTTGGTAAAAGTATTTGGAGCTGCCATGCAGGGAATAGACGCCCTCACGGTAACTATCGAGGTAAATTGTTCGCAAGGTGTTCACTTCTACATGGTGGGATTGCCCGACGCAGCAGTAAAAGAGAGTCACGAACGAGTGCGCTCAGCACTTTTGCACAACGGATACAAATTCCCTCGCCGACAGACCATTATCAATCTTGCTCCGGCCGATATACGTAAAGAAGGTTCGGCCTACGACCTACCTATAGCAATAGGTGTATTGGCGGCTTCAGAAGAGTTGATAACCAACAAACTTGACAAATATATGCTCATGGGAGAATTATCGCTCGACGGCTCGATACTGCCGATAAAAGGAGCATTACCCATTGCTATACAAGCCCGCGCCCAAGGATTCAAAGGGCTTATCGTACCCAAAGCAAATGTGCGCGAAGCAGCTGTAGTAGATTGTCTCGAAGTGTATGGTGTCGAAAATATTAAAGATGTAGTCGATTTCTTCAGTGGCGAAGGAGCATTATCACCCACTATTATTGACACCCGCGCCGAATTTTTTGCGGCTCAAGGCAATTTCGACCTCGATTTTGCTGATGTCAAAGGACAAGAGAGTGTAAAGCGTGCCTTTGAAGTGGCAGCTGCCGGCGGGCACAATCTCATCATGATAGGCCCTCCGGGAGCCGGGAAATCAATGATGGCCAAACGTATCCCTTCTATACTTCCTCCGCTTACCCTACACGAGGCTCTCGAAACCACAAAGATACACTCCGTGGCCGGGCGTATGGAACGTAACAGTTCACTACTCTCCCAACGACCTTTCCGCTCACCCCATCACACAATATCGAGTGTAGCATTGGTCGGGGGCGGCACATTTCCTCAACCGGGAGAAATTTCTCTCGCTCACAATGGAGTTTTGTTTCTCGACGAATTACCCGAATTTTCGCGCCAAGTGCTCGAAGTAATGCGTCAACCCCTCGAAGACCGAAAAATAACGATTTCACGCGCAAAATATACCATAGAATATCCGGCAGGAGTAATGCTTGTAGCCTCGATGAATCCATGCCCCTGCGGATACTACAACCACCCCAACAAAGAGTGTATATGCCAACCGGGTGCCGTACAACGGTATCTCAATCGCATATCAGGTCCCCTGCTCGACCGCATAGATATACAGATAGAGATTGTGCCTGTACCTTTCGAAAAAATATCGGACAGTCACCCCGGCGAAGCAAGCGCCTCTATACGCGAACGAGTAATTAAAGCCCGCGAGATACAAGCCGCACGTTTCAAAGACGAACCGGGTATATATTGCAACGCGCAAATGAACAGCCGATTACTCAATACATACGCACGTCCCGATGCTGCCGGACTTGAACGTCTGCGCACTGCCATGAAGATGTTTAATCTCTCGGCACGTGCATACGACCGAATATTAAAAGTGGCACGCACCATCGCCGACCTTGCCGGTAGCGAAAACATAGAGGTTGCTCACCTCTCAGAGGCCATAAACTACCGCAACCTCGACCGAGAAAACTGGGCCGGATAATGCTATAAATTTACCTTACATCTATCGAAAAAAATACAAAAGACAGCCATCCGGTTTCTCGAGTGGCTGTCTACATATAGTACGTAATCTCAACACTCAAAATATCGGTCGAGAATATCTTGTGCGGCAGCAAATGGGCTTTGCGCAGCAGCAAGTACAAGGCGCTCTTTCTCGGCAAGGAGACAGGTTATTTCGGGATTGTTATAAAAATGTGCCCGTAGTTGCTCGTCTATGGTTTCGGTCATCCAATAGCGAGACTGCTCACGACGACGATGCTCGAAATAGCCATTTTCTTTCACAAAACGGGTATATTCATCAATCATAGACCACACCTCATCAATACCTATCTCGTAATAACCCGAGTAGGTAAGCACTTGTGGAGTCCAACCCGATGGTGGAGCGGGAAACAGATGTAAGGCATTACGAAAATGTGCTTGTGCCAATTGGGCTTTCTCTATATTGTTACCATCGGCTTTGTTTATAACGATACCATCGGCCATTTCCATAATACCGCGTTTGATACCCTGCAATTCATCGCCTGTGCCTGCGAGCTGTATCAGCAAAAAGAAATCGACCATCGAATGACAGGCTGTCTCGGACTGACCAACCCCCACAGTTTCCACAAAAATGGTATCGAAACCGGCAGCTTCACACAATATAATGGTTTCTCGTGTTTTACGCGCCACACCACCTAACGAACCGGCCGAAGGTGAAGGACGAATAAACGCTTCTTTCTGAACAGAAAGTCGCTCCATACGGGTTTTATCACCAAGAATACTACCTTTGGAACGCTCACTGCTGGGATCGATAGCCAATACCGCCAACTTGCTACCCTTCGATAGCACATGCATACCAAATGCATCGATAGAGGTACTCTTACCCGCACCGGGCACACCCGATATGCCGATACGCACCGATTTACCGGCATGAGGAAGGCAACCTGCAATTACCTCCTGGGCAATTGCTTGATGCTCGGGGAGCTGACTCTCTACCAAGGTAACTGCTTGGCTCAAAATCGAAATATCGCCTTTCAAAATCCCCTCTATATACTCAGATGCAGTATATTCCCGACGGCGAAATTTCATACGTTGCGCCAAATAAGGATTTATCGAAGGGGGCTGCACGATACCTTTATTTACCGCCAATCCAGCATATTCACTATTATTTTCGATATGGTCCATAACATCTGTTTTGGGTGATGGTACTATCGTAATTGGGCTTTTTTCATCTGGCTTGACTCGTCACTGCCATTATCAGGCTGCACTACACCTTTTATTTGCAATACTGTACGGTCGGGCTTGGTATTGGTATATACAAAGATATTTTTGGCAAATTCTCCGGGACGTCCCATAGTTTTATATACGACGGTAAGCTCAGCAGTATCGCCTGCAGCAATAGGTCGCTCAGGGTATGTAGGTACCGTACAACCGCACGAAGCCGATGCTCTGATAATAACCAGAGGAGTCTTACCCACATTTACAAATTTGAAAGTACATTCAGCATCACCGTCTCGCTCATAAATAATACCAAAATCATGAGTCAGCTTCTCAAACTCTATCTTAGTGGCTTTACGTTTTTGAGCCGAAAGTGCAAGCACTACCAATAACATGCATACAACAACTGTAACTCTACGTATCATATCAATATTGTATTTTGAAGTTATTACCATTTATATAAGGACTGTGTCTTGATGTTATCGCCCTTCATAACAACTATGTTGCACAAAAATACGATTTTTCTTTATTAAACCCTCTGCCATACTCTATTTTTATAGAACTTTTACGCATCGCATACCGATAAAGACAATGATGGCGGCCAATGTGCAGTGGTCGCCATCATTATTATATAAGTAAAATTTCTATCCGTAAATGATTTCTCCTGTTTCGGGATTGCGATACTCATCGAAACTCTTGTTGTACTGATCCATGGCACGAAGGCTCATACCCATGCTCGAGAATCCACCATCGTGATAGAGATTTTGCATAGTCACTTTACGGGTAAGATCCGAGAACATGACTATACAATAGTCGGCACATTCGGCGGCATCTGCATTACCCAGCGGCGACATACGGTTGGCAAAGTCCATCAGTGACTCCATACCCTTCACCCCACTACCTGCAGTGGTCATTGTAGGAGACTGCGAAATGGTATTGATACGCACATGTTTTTCGCGACCATAAATATAACCAAAGCTACGCGCGATAGATTCCAACAGTGCTTTTGCGTCAGCCATATCGTTATAGCCAAACAGTGTGCGTTGAGCAGCAACGTATGAAAGTGCCACAATAGAACCATACTCGTTGATAGCATCGAGCTTTTTTGCAGTCTGTATCATTTTATGGAACGAAACAGCCGATATGTCGAGCGTCTTATCAAGAAGGCTATAATCGAGATCGTCATAGGGACGTTTCTTCCGCACATTAGGCGACATACCTATAGAGTGCAATACAAAATCTATTTTACCACCTAATACCTCGACCGAACGTTTGAATACATTTTCCAAATCCTCGACACTTGTAGCATCGGCAGGTATTACTTCGGCATGGAGCTTCTCACTCAACTCCGATACTTGCCCCATACGCACAGCGACGGGTGTATTTGACAATGTAATGGTTGCACCTTCTTCGACAGCTCTTTCGGCCACTTTCCAAGCAATCGACATATCGTTCAACGCGCCGAAGATTATACCGCGTTTACCTTTCAATAAATTGTTACTCATACTTTTCTTTATTTGTAATATATACAAAATTGCACACTTATGATGCTTTTGTGCGATTTCGAAGACACAAAGGTACACTAATTTTTCTATATAACAATTATTTTGCTGCAAATTGCTATCTATAGTTGACAAAACCAGCCCGCTTTCTACAATATTTACAAAAAAAGAATCATTATTTTCACCCTCCATTCGGTCGTTTTCATACCTTTGTAATATCAATACCTCATGTATAATATAAATAATACACATTATGAATTTACAACCCACAATTTTTTCTATCACCCTGATACTTGCAATATCACTATCAGGGTACGCCCAACAAAAAACTGCTTTTGAACGAATAGGCAGTAAAGACGAAACAATACAAGATATGTTCCCGGGGTCGCATCGTGCGCGCCCGGTCATCGCCGACTTTACCAACAACGGGCATTTCGATCTTTTCTACGGAGGGCAAGACCTCGGAGGGTCGACCGGATGGTATCTCAAAGAGATAATCGACGATACGCGGTGGGGAGATCAAGGGAATGGCAAATATGTAAACCCAATACTCAATGCCGACTACTCCGACCCTGATGTAATACGTGTAGGAGATAAATATTATATGATATGCTCGGAATTTCATTTTATGGGCATACCTGTACTCGAATCGGAAGATATGGTCAATTGGAAGATTATTACTCAGATATATAATGAAATAAATCTACCCGGATACAATAGTATGGAACGATATGGTGGCGGTTCATGGGCACCCGCCATTCGTTATTACAACGACAAATATTGGGTTTACTTCTGCACTCCGAACGAAGGGCTCTTTATGAGTACTGCCGAAAATCCGGCGGGTCCGTGGTCGCCCTTAGTGCACGTAAAAACTGTCAGCGGGTGGGAAGACCCTTGTCCGCTGAGGGACGATAATGGAGATGCCTACTTGGGTCGCAGCCAACTCGGTGGCGGTCCGATAATTATACACAAAATGAGTGCCGATGGTACTCGTCTGCTCGATAACGGAGTGAAAGTGTATGAGGGGCCAACAGCCGAAGGCACCAAAATGTTTAAAAAGGACGGATACTATTACATAAGTATTCCCGAAGGAGGAGTCGGCACAGGCTGGCAGACCGTATTACGCTCTAAAAATATTTACGGCCCTTATGAGAAAAAAATCGTGCTGGAACAAGGTGTTACAAAAGTCAACGGGCCTCACCAGGGCGCATTGGTCGACACACCCGAAGGTGAATGGTGGTTTTATCACTTCCAAACACTCGACCCGCAAGGACGCATCGTACACCTGCAACCGGTAACATGGATAGATGGTTGGCCACAAATAGGGCAAGACATTGACGGCAACGGCATCGGAGAACCTGTAAAAGAGTGGGAAATACCCATTCCTTCAAAAAATAACAAAGTATATGGTCCAAAGACCTCCGACGAATTTACCGATACCACCAAATCTGCACATTGGCAAATAAACCATAATCCGATACCGGATAAATGGTCTTTTACAGAAAAAGAAGGATATCTGTCTCTACATGCTATGCAAGCCATGAAACTCAAAGACGCGCATAACATGTTTACACAGAAAATCATGGGATATTATTCCGAGGCCGTAATAAAACTCGATTGCAGCGAGATGGTCGATGGGCAACGAGCCGGCCTCTTCTGCATAGGTGGCATATACAATGCCGCAGGCATCTCATGTGCCAACGGCAAAAAATACATCTATTTCGAAAGCGACAGTACAACAAGGAATATAACAACAATTACCAAAGATACGGTATTTTTCAAAGTCTACATCAATGGTAATATAAATCAAGCACAACTCTATTTTAGTATCAATAATCAAGGATACGGAAAATGCGGAGAACCATTCTCTTTACATTCGAGTGATTGGAAAGGTGCAAGAGTAGGGATATTTTCGTATAACACAAAAGCCGATACCGGAGTTGCTCATTTTGACTATTTCAGATATGATTACGACGGGCCCGGAGGTTATATCAACACACGCGAGGACCCAGTACTGAACGAAGAGTGGCACGTATGGAACGAAATGGCCGCATTAGTAAAAAACAACGGTGATGAAACATTCTCGCTTGTACAAGAATATGATACCGATATACAACAGACCATTTGGGCCAACAGTCTGTTTTTTGACTACAACAACGACGGGAATCTCGACTTGCTCATTGTAGGAAAAGGAGGCGATTGGCGTTACTCGATGAATACCAAATATGCATTACTCTACCAAAACACGGGAGAAAAGGGTAATTATATGTTCAAACAAGTCAACGCGGGATTTGCACAAGAGTGCGACGAAATGTATTTCAACACCATCACAACCGGAGATTACAATCACGACGGATACACCGATGTTTTGATAATGGCATACGATAAAAACAACAACAAACTTATCAACCTATATCGTAATGAGCATGGGAGCGGCATTTTTTCACTGCAAAAAAATGCATTACCCAAAGATAGTGATACCCCGGGGAGTTTCGATGGCGCATCGAATGGGTCGGTAATGATGGGCGACATCGATAACGACGGTTGGCTCGACATCTTCTATAACGGATCGGGTAACGATACCCGGTATATTCGCATCTACAAAAATATGCAGAATGGCACATTCAAAGATATAACTCCCGAAAATATCACCGGAACGTTCGAAAGCCAATGTGCACTTGCAGACATAGATGGTGATGGCGACCTTGACATAATAGTAACCGGACTTGGCGAGAATTTAAAGCTAATTTCGAGCATATATTACAACAGCATAAATACTCAAACAGGACTGCCGGAGTTTACGCTCGCAGATTCAGGCACAAATGGTATTACGCCGATGACTAAGGCCAATTTATTAATTGCCGACTTCAACAACGATGGAACAATGGACCTGATTGCCTCGGCAAACGATGGCACCAATGATCTCACACACGTGCTCTATCAAAACATTAATGGCAGATTTACCCTCGACACAAAATACCCACTAATCTCTATCAAAGATGGCGGTATCAATATGGGCGACATCGATGGTGACAACAATATGGATATAGTCGTGGCCGGATATAAAGGGACGAATACAGGTAATGCCTACGGCTCCCCGGTAAGGCTCTATAAAAACGTTCCTGCAAACGCCGGTATTAACTCGAATATGCCCCCTTCTGCTCCAAGCAGCATCTCTGTCACAGAACAAGATTATAAACTTCATATATCATGGGAAGCTTCTACTGACGACATATCTTCGCAACAAGCATTGAGGTACAATATATGTGTTAAAAACAATCATACCGGAGAAATCTGGTCGATAATTCCCGCCGACATAGAGACCGGAGGCATAAAGGTTGGAACCGATTTACAAACTTCTCTCTCCGCTGCCGTAAAAGAGTATGTAATGACAATACCCGAAGGCGGAAATTACACAATCGGAGTACAAGCATTGGACCAATCGTACGCAGGTAGTCCATTCACTTTTTTTACCGGCGATTTCTCTGGAGTGAAGGAGGGCTCCAGCCAAACAAAAAAGTTAGTTACCACCATCGACGGAGTGATGGTGGTAAGCGAAGAAAATGAACCTGTAACCATCTATAACATTGCGGGCAACATCGCCACATACGGCTCAACAAATAACGATATTATTATTAAGGAAAAAGGACTATATATTGTCACCTCCGGAAGTACTGCATTCAAATGGGTAAAATGAGTTGTAAATATTTTCTTAAGTTGCTGTAGTACAATTTTGAGAACAGAACAATAAGACGGAGCAATAAAAGTCCGTCTTATTTTATTTGCGTCAAAAGCACTATTTTTTGACTAATTAAACTCAATTACGTCATTATTTAATTTTTATTTTTGTACACATATAACTCACTACATATTTCTGTAATTATGAAACGACTTCTCTTATTATTTGCTATGGTTAGCATATTTATGGTACAAGCAAGGGACAACGCAGACTACAAAGTTTATGGTACACAAAATTTCGCACCGACCAATCAACTCACTTTGTGGTATGATATGCCGGCAACACTTGCCAATGTACCCAACAAGTGGATGGAATATTCACTTCCATTAGGTAATGGTCAATTTGGTGTTACACTCCTCGGTGGTGTACATAAAGATGAAATATTTTTCAATGAAAAGACGTTATGGAGCGGACGAAGCACCGACAATGGAGAGTATGGGAAATACGAATGTTTTGGTACAATTGTCGCCGAAATTATTGGCAATGAGTTCGGTACGACCAACGACAAGAGTATCAAAGAATATTGCCGCTGGCTCGACCTGACCAGCGCCACAGCAGGCGTAGACTTTAAGAGCACCGACCTTGCCACCACATACACACGTCGGTATATCGTATCGAACCCCGATAATGTAATGGTTGCCCGATACGTAGCTACCGGCAAAGGGAAGCTCAATATGCGTTTTACATTGCACGCATGTCGTCCCGGGATTATTGCAGACACATATTATGCCGGCAATCAAGCTACATTCGACGGAAAATTGCAGACTGTGAGCTATAATGCGCGTATGCAAGTCAACAATATCGGCGGTAATATAACCTCTGACGCAGACGGCATAGTGATAACCGAAGCCGATGAGATAGTGGTTGTGCTGGCAGGAGCAACCGATTTCGACGCCTACTCACCCACATATATATCAGATACAGAAAAACTTACCGATAAAGTGAAAAATCGCATCGAAAATGCATCAGCCAAAGGTTGGAATACATTATACAACGCGCATATCGCCGATTACCGACCCATTTTCGAGCGCATGACATTCACCTTAGAAGGTGCCGAGAATACTCTCCCCACCGACCGAATGATACTCAAATATAATACCGAGCGTACAAGCGGTAAAGAAAATTACGCTTTAATGCTCGAACAACTCTATTTCGCATACGGACGTTACTTGGCGATTGCCTCATCGCGTGGAGTAGATATACCCTCGAATCTGCAAGGAATTTGGAGCAACAACAGCCATCCGGCATGGAACGGTGACATACATTCCAATATCAATGTGCAGATGAATTATTGGCATGTAGAATCGACCAACCTCAGCGAGTTGCATATGCCTTTCCTCAACTATATAATCAATATGGCAGTAAATCACGACGAATGGAAACGATATGCCCGTGAGTCGGGACAGAGTGTAGGTTGGACTTGCTATACCGAAAACAATATTTTCGGAGGTGTCGGCGACTTTGCGCACAACTACGTGATAGCCAATGCATGGTACTGCACACACTTATGGCAACACTATCGCTACACACTCGACAAAGAGTTCTTGGCCAAAGCCTTCCCTGCAATGTGGAGCGCATGTCGTTTCTGGCTTGAGCGCCTGAAACTCGACAAAGACGGTACATATGTATGCCCTAATGAATTTTCTCCCGAACACGGCCCGTCGGAAGATGGTGTGGCTCATGCACAACAACTGGTATGGGAACTATTTGACAATACACTTGCGGCAGCAAAAATTCTTGGTTCTCAAAGTGGAGTATCCAAATCTCAACTCGCACTGCTCTCATCTCGATTCAATAAATTGGATAAAGGGCTCGGTATAGAGACCTACACCGGAGAATGGGGAGAAGAGGTCAATGGGGTAAAGAAAGGCAATAAATTACTCCGCGAATGGAAATCGAGTACATTTGCCTCGGGCAGTAACGGGCACCGACACATATCGCACATGATGTGCATGTACCCCTTTGCGCAGGTAACCCCCGAAAGCCCCTATTTCGAACCGGCAGTCAATTCCATGCGTCTGCGTGGCGATATATCTACAGGTTGGTCGATGGGCTGGAAAATAAATGTATGGGCACGCGCACTACGTGGCGATCGTGCACACGACATACTTGAACAAGCCTTGAATCATAGCGATAAGGTAGATGTAAATTATCAAAACCAAGGAGGAGTTTACTACAACCTCTACGACTGCCACCCACCCTTCCAAATCGATGGAAACTTCGGTGCTACAGCCGGTATCGTCGAAATGTTGATGCAAAGCCATAGCGGAACTATAGCCATACTTCCCGCACTTCCCGAAGAGTGGCAATCGGGAAAAGTCCTTGGCATGAAAGCGATCGGCGACTTTACTGTCGATATCGAATGGGAGTCGGGAAAGGCCACATGCATAAAGATTGTCAACAACCAAGGAGAACCCGGTAAAATATCTTACCCCGGCATCGAAAACTATCTATGCTCCGTAAACGAAAAACCCAAAAAACTTAAATCATCAAACGGTGCTCTTTCACTACCTGACAAGAAAGGTACAATCATTATATTCAAACAAAAATAATCTTATGAAAAACATTAAAATTTTATTATCAATTATCGTATTGTTTCTATACAGCTTAGAAACAATGGCGTGGGATTACGACATTATAATATCCACTAAAAATACCTCTTTGGTATATTCGGCCAACAAGAACGACGAATTGAGATTTTCACACTACGGAGCCAAAATCGAAAAAGAAGATGTAACCTCGTTACACAACGTATGGTCGGGAATGAATCGAACAGCTTATCCCACCTATGGTTCTCAATTCAACGTCCTTACATCACTGCAAGTGGAACATGCCGATGGGAATCCCACCACGTTCCTTGTATTAAAAGATATTTCACAAACGACCGTCGATGATGGTGAAATCACAACCATTACATTACGCGACAAGCATTATCCGTTTGAGGTAAAACTCAACTACCATGCACGCCAAGCAACCGATATTATTGAAATGTGGGCAGAGATTACCAACTTGGAGAAAAAAACGGTTACATTACGCCGCATGGACTCGGGATTCTTGCCCATACGCCGTGGAAACGTATGGGTCACCCATATGCACGGCACATGGGGAGCCGAGTCACAAATAACCTCGGAACCACTTCGTACCGGTGTAAAATCTATTCGCAATCTCGATGGTGTATGTAACGGACATAATGACCGTGCAGAGGTCATGCTGTCGCTTGATGGTGCCCCACAAGAGAATTATGGTCGTATGATAGGGGCTGCCCTTTGCTGGAGTGGGAATTACGAACTGCGTATCGACACCGACAATGCCTCTTGTCACAACCTTATGGCCGGTATCAGCTCCGAAATGGCGGAATATCGACTTGCCCCTAAAGCCACTTTCGTAACTCCTCGCCTTGCCATTACATACTCTACAGAGGGTATGAGCGGTGTAAGCCGTAATTTTCACCGATGGGCAAGAGCCGGCGCTATTCACGGAGGCTCCACTCCTCGCGATATACTGCTCAATAGCTGGGAAGGCGTATATCTCAATGTAGAAGAGGAAAAGATGAACGAAATGATGCGCGATTTCGCGGCTTTGGGTGGAGAACTTTTTGTAATGGACGACGGTTGGTTCGGCGATAAATACCCCCGCAACAAAGATAATTCGTCGCTGGGCGATTGGGTGGTAAACCGTCGTAAACTGCCCAACGGCATCGATGGTCTTATAAATTCAGCCAAAAAATATGGTATAAAATTCGGAATATGGATAGAGCCCGAATGTACAAATACGCTGAGTGAATTGTATGAGAAACACCCCGATTGGGTACTCAAAGCCGATAACCGCGACTTGCGCCTCACACGTGGCGGCACACAATTACTTCTCGACTTGACCAACCCCGAAGTACAAGATTTCGTATTTTCCGTCGTCGACAATCTTATGACTCAATATCCCGATATTGCCTATATCAAATGGGACGCAAATACCAGTGCCATTAATATTGTTTCGCAATATCTGCCTCACGAAAAGTATCTGCAAACCAACATCGAATATCATAAAGGACTTGAAAAAACATTGCAACGTATCCGTGCCAAATACCCCGACCTTGTAATACAGGCCTGCGGAGGCGGAGGTGGTCGTGTGAACTATGGCATAATGCCCTACTTCGACGAGATATGGGTAAGCGACAATACCGACGCACTACAACGTATTTACATACAATGGGGTACCTCGTTATTCTACCCACCCATGGCCATGGCTCAACATGTAAGCGCATCGCCCAACCACACAACCGGCCGTAGTATTCCGTTGAAATATCGTTTCGATGTAGCCATGTCTGGTCGATTGGGCATGGAAATGCAACCCTCGACATTCAATGCCTCAGAGACAGCCTATGCCAAACGTGCCATTGCCGACTATAAACTGATACGAGACATTGTTCAATTTGGCGATATATACCGACTCATATCACCCTACGCCGAGCAAGGAGTAGCATCTCTCATGTACGTTAGTCCCGAAAAAGAAAGTGCAGCATTCTTTGTATATAAATTATTACACTACCGTAACCACCCGATACCCCGATTCTATATGGCCGGGCTCGATGCCGATAAAATCTATCGCATCAAGGAGTTGAGTATACCCGAAGGGAAATCGCCAAGCCACCTTCATGGCCGAGAGGTAAAAGGTGATATGCTGATGAATATAGGTATTGAAATACCTCTTGACCAAGAATATTCGAGCCGAGTATATCAACTCGAAGAAGTAAAATAAAATGTCCGACAGAGAGTCGTTTTTAGAAACGACTCTCTGTTTTTATATACCTATAGTTTTGAAATACAAAGAATATATCGTAAATTCGTATCATTATAAATAGAATATTTCATGAAACCATACGTCATAGGAATAGATATAGGCGGTACAAATACCGTTATCGGGCTCGTCGACGCAAGAGGCAATATATTGGGAACGGACACCATAAAAACAACGGCCTATGCTATAATTGAAGAATACGTGGAAGATTTATCCTCTTCCATAATTCGATTGATAGACCGGTGCGGTGCTAATAATAAAATTGCAGGAATAGGTATCGGTGCCCCCAATGCCAATTACTACACAGGAGTCATAGAACAAGCGGCCAACTTGCCATGGAAAGGTCCTATACCGTTAGCACGCATGCTGAATGAAAAAACAGATATTCCCGTAGCAATGACCAACGATGCCAACGCTGCTGCCATCGGAGAAATGACGTATGGTGCTGCTCGTGGGGTCAAAGACTTTATTATGATTACCTTAGGTACCGGTGTCGGAAGCGGGATTGTCGCCAACGGACGACTCATCTATGGTAACGACGGAAATGCCGGAGAGTTAGGTCATATCATCGTGCGTCGTGAACATGGACGCACATGCGGCTGTGGACGCAAGGGCTGCCTCGAAGCATACACATCGGCCACAGGAGTGGCTCGTACCGCACGCGAGTTTCTGGAAATTGACGATACCCCCTCTTTGTTACGAAACATTCCACCACAAAATATTACTTCAAAAGATGTGTACGATGCTGCTATGAACGGAGACAAACTGGCAACGGAGATATTCGATTACACCGGTCGGATATTGGGAGAAGCTTTTGCCGACTTTATAGCTTTCACCGGTCCTCGAATGATTATTCTATTTGGCGGACTTACACGCGCAGGCTCGCTCATCATGAAGCCGGCAAAAGAGGCAATGGAAACTAATTTACTCTCGATATACAAAGGAAAAACCGAAATTGTATTCTCCCAACTCAACGAAGCCGATGCTGCGATCCTTGGCGCTTCGGCACTTGGCTGGGAAGTTGCCAAATAGCCTGCTTTTTTGTTTACCTCAAATATAATAATTATTAGATAGTTTTGCTATCTTTGCCGTAAACTGCGAAAATGAGGTACCTTTTCCGAAATATCCGGTGTAAACGCCTAAATCATAGGTACTCATCTTCGCCAAAGTTGAATTTTCACAACAAGCAAAAGATATTTGTATGAAAATCGAAAAATTAGGAGGCACCACTCCCCGATTGTATGCATTGGTTGCACCTTTAGTGCTGAACGCCGCTGTTATAAGACAAAATAATAATAGCGCGTTCAAAACATCTGAACGTCACGAATGGCTTGTGGCCATAGACGAAGACAGCGATACCGCTATAGGATTTTTCCCGATAGAACAACGCATGGGGTATATATACATCAACAACTACTACCTGCCCGTCGAATATGATAACACGTTGCTACCGGCATTTATCAAAGAGGTAAAGGCACTTTATGGTAAAGACACCCCTATCTCTGTAGTAGCACACACGCGCCATACCGACATATTTGCAAAAAAAGGATTTGTTGTAGAAAAAGAGTGGAAGTTGTATTCGAAAATGAAATATAGCAAAGTCGATGGGAAAGCACCGGAATGTGTATGAAGCGGCTTTGACGCGAATAAAAAAAATTTTTGACGACTTCGACAATATATATGTATCTTTCTCGGGAGGGAAAGACAGTGGTGTATTGCTCAATTTATGTATAGACTATATACGCCGCAACAAATTGAATCGACGTATCGGCATATTTCACATGGACTATGAGGTACAATACAACCTCACGATGCAATATGTAGATGAAGTACTCGCACAAAATACCGATATTATAGATGTTTATCGCGTATGCGTCCCTTTCAAAGTCCCCACATGTACATCTATGCACCAAAGTTATTGGCGCCCGTGGGACGATGATCAAAAAGACATATGGGTGCGCAAAATGCCCGAAAAATCATACACAAAAGATTTCTTCCCATTCTACACCGAAGAGATGTGGGATTACGATTTTCAAACACAATTTGCCGAGTGGATGCATCATCGTTACAATGCCTCGCGCACTTGTTGCTTGGTAGGGATACGTACTCAAGAGAGTTTCAACCGATGGCGAGCTATTCACAGTGACCGCAATTATTGTTGCTATGAGCACTATAAATGGACACGCAGAATAGCAGAAAACGTATACAACGCCTATCCTATCTACGACTGGAAAACAACCGATATATGGGTTGCAAATGGCAAATTCGGATGGAGCTACAATCACCTCTACGATCTCTATTATCAAGCAGGCGTTCCTCTTGAAAAACAACGTGTCGCAAGTCCCTTTATTTCTGCTGCCGTACCCAGTTTATCGCTCTATCGGGTCATAGACCCACAGATGTGGGGAAAAATGATAAGCCGCGTAAATGGCGTAAACTTTGCCAATATATATGGCGACACTACTGCCATGGGATGGTACTCGGTAAAATTACCAAAGGGGTTGACTTGGGAAAAATATATGCATTTCTTATTGGATACACTACCGAGGGAAATACGCGAAGGCTATCTCGAAAAATTAAGTACAAGCATCAATTTTTGGCGCACACGAGGGGGTGTACTTGCCGAGTCGACCATCGAAAAGCTTCGCAACATGGGCATAAAGATAGAAGTGGGCGAATCCTCTTCATATCGTACAGAAAAAAAACCGGTACGCATGGAATACCTCGATGACATAGACATCGACGAGTTTAGAGAAATTCCTACATTCAAACGCATGTGTATTTGTATACTCAAAAACGACCACACCTGCAAATATATGGGATTTGCCGCAACCAAAGCCGATAAAGAGCGTCGCGAACGCGTAATGAGTAAGTATAAGAGCTATCTTGAAGGAAATGGAAATGAATAATAAAGAACGTTACAAAAGCCCCGTATATAACGTGGTAGCTGTACCTATTGACAAAGTAAAAGCCAACGCCTATAACCCCAATTTCGTGGCACCGCCCGAAATGAAATTACTGGAAATCTCGATATGGGAAGATGGCTATACCATGCCTTGCGTGTGCTATTACGACGCCGAAAAAGATATTTACGAACTTGTCGATGGCTATCACCGCTATACCGTACTGAAAACATCGCGACGTATATATGAACGCGAACATGGATTACTGCCGGTAGTCGTTATCGACAAAGATATGTCGAATCGCATGGCATCGACCATACGACACAATAGAGCCCGTGGCACGCACAACGTCGAATTGATGAGTGAAATTGTTACCGAACTTTCCAAGGCCGGTATGTCCGACGCATGGATTTTGCGCAACATCGGTATGGACAAAGATGAACTGTTGCGACTGAAACAAATTACAGGTATAGCCGAATTATTTGCCAACAAAGATTTCAGTATTGCCGACGATTAATCGGGTTACTGCAAACGCAACTCCATACCTGCAACAGGCACATTCTCCTCGGAGATATTGTTTCGTTTTATCAATTTTTTCAATTTTACGCCATATTTCTGCGAAACATCGTGTAGAGACTCTCCTGCCGATAATACATGTATAGTATTCGGCTTTTGAGCCTTACGGCGTTTGGCTTTCACATATATAATATCGCCCGGTTGCAATACATAGCCCCGAGGAAAATCATTGAATCGACGCACCTGATAACGATATAATTCAAACTCGCGAGCTATATATTTAATTTTATCGCCTTCACGTGCCACAATGTAAGGTAACCCCCATTGTGAAAGAAGATCATGATACTCATATTCTTTGGGCAATCGAGGCATGCTTTTGCCATCATATCGATGCAGTCCATAGAGTTCAATTGTCTGTATCAACTTACTTGCATATGCTTTATCAGTCGCATACCCACAACGCTTGAGCCCATGAGCCCACCCTTTATAATCGGTCACATCGAGTTTGAAAAGCACATCGTACCGCGAACTCTTGGTAAGAAACAACGCATGGTCTTCATATGAATATTTTGGATTTTTATATTTTCGAAAACATTCCCCCTTCTCATCATCGTCATGATATACTTTATCGCCTTCCCACGAATTATGACATTTTATCCCGAAATGATTGTTCGATTTTTTTGCCAATTCACTTGTCCCCGCTGCCGACTCGATAAGCCCCTGTGCCAGAGTGATACTTGCCGGTATTTTATACTTTCGCTGATGCTCCATGGCAATATCTTTATACTTACGTATATAATCGAGATATATAGGATTTTTGTTTTGTCCCAACATTATTGCCGATGACAACAATAGAATACAAACGATACTGTTTTTGAATGTGCACATAAATAGACTTTTTATAGATAAAAGATTCATATCGGAATAGAATCCTCTAAAATTTCTCGTTTTCTACAATAACCGACGAATATAGTACACGGCTCGAATAAAAATCAAATGAAATTGTTTTTCTTCTCTCGTCATTCGCTATATTTGAGGTAAACCTCGAATATAGTTGCTCTCGCAGTGAAAAATATCCAAGCAGGCTTGACATTTCTCGCTCGTTTATTATTATATTTGCAGTTACTGCAAATATACAATTTGGAATGAAACAAATAGATATATCGACAAAGATAATTGTTTGCCATTACAATGAGTTGTCTGAGGAAGAAAAAAATTTGGTAAACATTGCCCGTTCCATGCCGGCAAAATCATATGCGCCCTATTCGCGTTTCCGCGTCGGAGCGGCAGTATTACTTGCCGATGGTCGCATAATTACAGGCAGTAATCAAGAAAACGCCTCCTATCCCAACGGATTGTGTGCCGAGCGTGTAGCACTATTTTCGGCCGGAGCAACCGCACCCGACATACCGGCTGTCGCCATAGCTCTTGCCGCCGAAAATGATAAAGGCATACCTATCGAGCCTATCACTCCATGCGGAGCCTGTCGCCAAGTGATGCACGAAACAGAAATGCGATACGACACACCTTTGCGTGTGCTTATGTGTGGCTGTGATAAGATATATATTTCCGAGTCCGCAAAAGTATTATTGCCATTGTCATTTGCGCTATAATCATCCCTTCAACGTTGTCGATATTCCGATGGTGACATTCTTGTACCTACGGAAATAGGTACCGATAACTCAAGATTATAATGAGTAGATATGGCACAGCCCTCATAGAAAAAAAATTATCGGCATTGATTCTTTTCTGCACTTCACTCAATGAAATATTCGTAATAATATTCTCGCTCATGACTCTTATTTTGAGACGAATATAAGTCATTTCAAAATCATTACGGCAGAGGCTACACTGTTTTCCGACTTATAAAACAAAGAAACAGATATTAAAAACGCAAAAAGCCCTGTTAAATAAATTTTTATAAACTTGCGTACAAGACAAAACAAACAACATATATACCATAAAGATTATTAATGAATGAAAGAATACATCTCCCCATAAATTAATTTATCATTTAGGCCAATTCGAGACCAAAAGACTCTTTCAATCGGTTGAGCTCAGGATTTTTTTCTGCCATCACCATAAATCGCTCGGCAGGGCTGAATGCCTTGCGACGTTCTTGTTTCTCGCTTTCACGTACCATCATTTCTATATGAGTATTACGTAAATTAGTCCGCAAAAAAGATAACAGATTCAACGAATGAGAATGTATCTTATCGACTTGAGCATGATTATCGACCACAACCTCGAAATCACGAGCATTAATCATTCGAGGCATGCACGATTGCATGGTCTGTATCATCAATGTTTCTCCGGGTATCGTATGAGTAAATTGCAACCACACCGACTCCAATTGCTCTTGAGAAAACATTTCATTCATTTCAGCGACTGCCCGTACTTCTTCTTTCTTTTGCTCGGTACTCTTGAATCCACCATTTTTGATAGAGAACATTCGGTGTTTGCCCGACGTAGCCACAGAGCTCGAAGAGGGTGGTGGAAGTATAATTCTGGAAGACTGTTCTGCCTCTGAAACAGGGGAGGCAGCTTGGACTGCATAACTCTTTACTTTCGGCAAATTTGTATCAGCGGCGGCCGGTTGCACCGCTGTCGTAGGGTTTTGCTGCGACGGAACAATACGTTGCAAAGATAGTGCAAGCTGCGGCTGCGACTGGGGTGCCATCAATTGACATATCTTTATAAGCATCAACTCTACAAGCAACCTTTTGTTATTGCTTATACGGTAATCGAGCTCACAACGATTGCTCAGTTCCATTGCTTGATACAAGAACGTGTTGGCGCAACGGGCCGACTGCTCGGCATAACGCTCGGCAATACCGGCACCAACTTCAAGCAAAGGGAGCGTAACAGAATCACGGCTTACCATCAAGTCACGGAAATGGCTGCTTAGTCCATTAACAAAAAGCTGCGCGGCAAAGCCTGCTCGCAACACCTCATCAAAAATCATCAATGCATCGGGCACGTTGTTTGCAAGCAACGCATCGGTGAGGCGGAAATAGTAATCGTAATCGAGAATGTTCAGATTGTCGATAGCAGAACGGTAAGTAATATTACCACCCGATGAACTTGCCACCTGATCAAAGATAGAAAGCGCGTCGCGCATACCGCCATCGGCCTTTTGCGCAATGACATTCAATGCCTCATCTTCGGCAGAAATACCTTCTTGAGATGCCACATAACGAAGATGATCTACAATATCGGTCAATGTGATACGCTGAAAGTCGTATATTTGACATCGCGACAATATAGTAGGCAACAATTTGTGTTTTTCTGTCGTTGCCAATATGAAAACCGCATGATGAGGAGGTTCTTCGAGAGTTTTCAAAAAGGCATTAAACGCAGCAGTAGAGAGCATATGCACTTCATCAATGATATACACTTTATATTGTCCCAATTGCGGTGGAATACGCACTTTATCGATAAGTTGACGAATATCTTCAACAGAATTGTTCGATGCAGCATCGAGTTCCATTATATTGAGTGAACGCTGCTCGTTAAACGCTCGACACGATTCACATTCGTTACAAGCTTCGCCCTCATGCGTCGGATTCAAACAATTGATTGTTTTGGCAAAGATTCGGGCGCACGTTGTTTTTCCTACTCCCCGAGTACCGCAAAAGAGATAGGCATGAGCCAATTTTCGAGTAGACACCGCTGCCTTGAGCGTTTGCACAAGAGCCTTCTGCCCCACAACCGATTGAAAGGTCGTCGGACGATACTTACGCGCCGAAACTATATAATTATCCATATCAGTCAATTCACTTATCTTTATAAAGCAAAGATAGAAAAGAAATTCGGTATATTCGTCCTTTCAAACAATAAAAATATATACACCTATATATAGAGCGATGGCGGTATAATGTATACCGCCATCGCATATTTGTTACAAATTTCCTATTTTACGGAGACAATGAAAGACTGTAAGCCCTTATTGTCCGATGTTCCTCCATAAAGAATTTCATATTTTCCGGGTTTACACCACACCGTATTGGTCTGCGGGTCGAAAAATTGGAATGTCGATGCTCGCAAAGGCACTTCTATACGACGAGTTTCGCCGGCACGGAGATGCACCCGCTCGAAAGCCCTTAATGATTTTATCGGGCCCTCTTCATCTTGCAAATTGCGCACATATACCTGCACTACCTCATCGCCATCACGTGTACCACTATTGGTAAGAGTTATATACAGCGTATTTTCCTTCCCATCTTTCACTTTATGTGCCAACTTGGCTTTGCCATACTCGAAAGTAGTGAAACTCAATCCATGTCCGAATGGGAAAAGAGGTTCACCTTTGAAATAACGATAGGTACGTCCTTTCATATTATAATCGAGGAAGTCGGGCAACTGAGCAGTACTCTTGTAGAAAGTAACCGGCAGACGTCCGGCCGGATTATAATCACCAAAAATAACATCTGCAATGGCCGTACCGCCTGCTTGTCCCGCATACCATACCTGCAATATTGCATCGACACAAGGTAATTCTTGCTCGAGACCTATAGCACTACCCGAGCAAAGCAACAATACGACTTTCTTTCCGGCTTTTTTCAAAGCCTTTATTACATCGCGTTGTATCTGAGGCAATTCTATAATCTCTCTATCTCCACCACGGAATCCGGGATATTTTACACGCATCTCTTCACCTTCGAGTTGGGGCGATATACCTCCGGCAAACACGACAATATCCTCTTTGATACTACGAGCAAGAGCATCGGTATTGACGAAAGAATATTTACCAATATCGAAACGCATATAGCCATTACCTCCTCCTTGTACAAATTCGATGATAATGTCGTATTTTTCGCCTTTACGTACCGGAAAATTGATGTCGTTATTGTCAAATGCGCGATTATCCCACCACAGAGAGGAGACCGTATCACCATTGATAATAAGACGCCAACCATCATCAGCGGCTATTGCCAACGTATATTCTCCGTCGACATCGGAAGTAAATGTGGTTGTATAACGTGCCGACATATCATACATAGGCACTCCTACGGCAAATCCGTCGGCATTGCTTATATCGAATTGGGGCGGACGACTGACATGCATCTTGGCTATAGGTTCACCCTTCATTTCGGTATTTGCCCAATAGGTCGCCGAAAATCCCGGGACACCTTGTGACATACAGCGGTCGAATACGCTTATAAATATTCTATTTTCTACCCAATCACAACCTCGGGTATAGTAGGTATTTGGAGCCTTTTTGAGTACTGCTTCGAGAATAGTCTCGGTGTGCGAAGGGAAACCGTTGTAATTACCCCACATCATTACCGAGTCTGCGGCATTAGGGCCTATCAGTGCT
Organism: Bacteroidales bacterium; assembly: GCA_045606385.1. Lineage (GTDB taxonomy): Bacteria > Bacteroidota > Bacteroidia > Bacteroidales > UBA11471 > Caccoplasma. Next base: position 57,274 of record JAZURX010000068.1, read on the forward strand.
ATACTTTCATTCTTGTCGAGAGGCAACAGATTGTCTTTATTATATAACAACACCATACTCTTACGCGCCATCTCCAAAGCTTTCTCCCGATGTTTGGCACAATCGACAACGGAATGTGGAATTTTAGACCACTCGACAAAAGAGTCGTCGTCCATCAAGCCTAATTCAAATCGAGCGATAAGCAATCGACGTAACGATGTATTTATCTGCTCCTCTGTAATAAGTCCCTTTTTTACGGCTTTCACCAACGATCGATACTCCGAACCACACTCAAGGTCGGTTCCGGTAATAACCGCATCGGCCGATGCCGACTCACGATTGGCATGCGTTTCGTGATGGCCTTGACGAAAGAAGTCTCCTATAGCACCACAATCCGATACCACAATACCATTGTACCCCCATTGTTCTCTCAATATGTGCATCAAAAGGCGGTCACTACCACAACAAGGTTTTCCTTCGTAACGATTGTAAGCACACATCACCTCTTTTACACCGGCTTCCTGTACCAGTTCTTTGAATGCCGGCAAATAAGTTTCCCACAAATCACGAGGAGAAATATTTTCCGCATCGAATGAGTGGCGATTCCATTCCGGGCCACTATGTACCGCATAGTGTTTTGCACAAGCATGTAACTTATCATATTTGGCAGTAGTATCGCCCTGCAAACCGTTTACGACAGCTACCCCCATACGACCGGTAAGATAGGGGTCTTCTCCGTATGTCTCCTGTCCACGCCCCCACCGCGGGTCACGGAATATATTGATATTGGGTGTCCAAAAAGTAAGTCCCTGATAACGAAGCCCGTTTTCTTTGTGCTTGAAATAATGATGTTTTGCACGCGCTTCTGTCGACACAATATCAAATGTCTCATACACGGCTTCATCGTCGAAAGTTGCAGCCATGGCTATCGATTGCGGGAAAACAGTAGCAATACCGGCACGACCTACGCCATGCAACGCTTCATTCCACCAATCATATTCTTTGATACCAAGTCGCTCGATGGGAGCAGACACATTGGTCATCAGCGAAACTTTCTCATCGAGAGTCAATCTCTGGAGAAGGTCATCAGCACGTTCTTCAGCAGTCAAATCGGGATTGCAGAAAGGCATTTTCTCTTGCGCATATGCAAATGACGCACAAAGGAGTCCTACCATCGCAAGCATAAGTTTTGTTCTTTTCATGTTATTACAATTTAATGATTATTTTACAATTTTTTTTCGTAATTGACTATATATAATCCGTAAGGTAATGTACCAATATCACTATATGGAATTTTTACGGCAACCAATTTTCCCAAGGTATTATATACGTCGACATAGGTCTCTACACCAGAACCGTCATCTATAAAATTGTCGTTTATGGCAAGAATTTCACACGCAATCTTCAATGCGTCGCGCACCGCATAATAAGCAGGCTTTGCCACAAAAAAATTATCAAACAAGAGTGGTTCGCCACGACTATATCCTGTAAATCCGGGAATCCATGACACTGCATCACATACGCCCCATACAAGCACCGATGCGCAATTTTTATTGCCAAGTGCCACATTTACGACTTTACGATAATCGGCAGCTTGCTCAATATATGCCGATTCCTGACCGAATCTCTCACGAGGCAAGCTCAAGTCGAGTTCGGTAATAGCACACGACAATCCCAGCGCATTATATCGCTTCATGTTGGTATCGAGTTTGACCGAGTCGACCGTCCCGACATAGAGATGCGATTGCATGCCTACACCATCGATAGGGACTCCTCTGTTTTTCATTTTTTTTATAAGAGCATAGTATCGGTCGGCTTTATCGTATCCACAAAATTCTACGCTGTAATCATTTATATAAAGTTTTACATTCGGGTCGGCTCTATGAGCATATACAAAGGCCGAATCGATAAAATCTTCGCCTATGACATTTTTCCATATAGAGGGTCGTAGTATCTCTCTATTGTTGTCGCTCACACATTCATTCACAACGTCCCATTCGTGTACTTTACCCCTATAATGAGAGACAACGGCGGTTATGTGTTGCTCCATGATTGCGAGCAGCTGTTCGCGGGTATAGTTATTGTTGTTCTGCATGCCTTCGGGGCCGGCTCCCAACCACTCCGGCAACTGAGAGTGCCATATCAATGTGTGACCGCGCACTTTCATGCCATGCTTTGAGGCATAAGCGACCAACTTGTCTCCATTTGTAAAGTCAAATTCACCCTCTGATGGTTGTAACGCATCGAATTTCATTTCATTGCCGGCCACCACCATGTTGAATTGGCTCGCCACAGTACGGTTAATAATTTTGGTATTATCTTCTATGTCGGCATAGAAATTGGCATCGCCTGCTGCAACTGCCACACCAATATTTTTCCCACACATCGCAGCATAGTGACGCAGGCTTTGCCGCTCATCGGCATGGTCAAACCCGAAATCAATATTTTTCAACACCCTCACATTGTCGATAAAATACTCACTATTATTGGAATTGAAGCCAAACGACAACACATCGCTTTCCTCATCGGTCATATTCAACTGATAGCATTTTATACTCCATCGGTCGTGAGGTCCCTGCGACACAAACGAACCATCAATATATACCCTCTCATTTCCGTAATATATCATTAACTGCTTGTAACTACCATCGGTCGATGGGCGATATAAGTCATAGACCAAGAGGGCATTTTCACCGAATAAATCATCTTTTATCTCTTGGGATATGGTAATATTTACCAATGTATTCCATGAAGTACAATTGACATGAAGTACTTTATTTTCACCACCACAAGGATCAATACACGCTACTGCCGAAGCCGAAAAGTCAGAACCATAAATATTCCTCATCGATATCGAATCACCTATATTATACGACTCGAAATCTTGCAATATCACCTTATCAATTGCCTGCATCGAAATCACAACAGATACCGCAATTATAAATGTAATTATCTTTTTCATATACATCGTTCTATCTGTACAAAGATAGAGATTCTTGCTTTTTGTCATATTCTCAATTTGATAAAAATTTTTTTAATATATGCGCGCCAATTCCCGTATATTACAAAAATACGACGCCAGCACCACATCGATACCCGCTGTAACAATAAATCCCGAACTTATCTCTTTTGTATCAGAAAGTAGTCGCCGATACATGCGTACTATGGGATTCAATCTCGATGCTGATATCGCCACCGACTATATACTCACCCTTACAATCAAAGAATATAATGTGTCATTCTTGTCAGGAATAAGATGGTCAAGTACAATACAGATGAACGTGGAGGTACATGATCGTAATCGTACACTCATATATCCTAATGTCGCAGCAGTAGGATGAGCCTCTATGCAAAAAAAGTGCTACAAATTTCACTGCAGCAAATGAGGTTTTAAATTTGGCATACACTCGCGCTCTGGAAGATATTGATTGGGATCGTATAGCATTCTTTTTGAAAAAATCCGATAGTCCATCGCTCGAAAAAAACAAAAAAGTTAGCGGTAATGGCGACACAGCCTTGGAATCGACAATAATACGTCGGTACTTAGATTCAACCTCAAAAGGAGCCGATGTATCTATGCGTATTGTCTCATCTACCCCCGATGTCAAAAACACCAATCAGAACTATGTAGGAACAACACCATACGAATCGACAGAGGCATTTGATATTAAAGGTTTGACATTCAATAATTCAGGCGATGTGCAAATAGAAGTTACTTGCGAAAAATCGGGTTATATTACTCAAAAGAAACGCTTCAACCTGCGACAAGCCATCGAACAAAAAGAAATTTCCACAAAATTTAATTTGATTAAAGAAGAATAGTGTGTAGTCGCAATAATAGCTTTTCATTAAGACGCCCATAATATAACGGGCGTCTTTTTTTATAAATATACGATATAATCTCAAAATTCTTTTTACTTTTACAATGTCAAATTAAGACTCGCGAATATGAAAAAAATCTTTCTATCTATATTTATCGCTTATTTCGGAATAGGTTCACTATCGGCCCAAAATACTTTTGAAGAATACTTGAAAGCCTCACAACAAGAATATTCTCAATACAAAAGTAATAAGGATAAAGAGTTTGAAGAATTTCGTTCGAAAACAAATGCCGAATATACGCGTCTGATGCGCCGACAATGGAAAGAGTATAATAGTGAAGACGCTATACCTACACCCGAAAAAGAGCCAACGCCACCGGTGCCAATACCGGCTCCCATAGAGGAACAGACGCTTCCGGCCAAGGACAATCCGATAAAAATAGAAACCGTGGTGAAAGCATCTCCTATAACGAAAGAAGAAAAACCTCAACCCATAGTAAAAACCGACCCCGTACAAAAAGAACCCACACACACACCCGACTACGTAAAGGGTCGCCATACGTTTACTTTTTATGGTACATCGTGCGGAATAACCTGGGAGAGAGGAATGTCTTTTTCACTGAAATCGGTAGAAGAAAACGATGTAGCCAACGTATGGGAACATCTTTGTGACAATAACGCGTATGCACAATTGGTAAAAGAGTGCATTTCCATACGTGAAGAGATGAACCTTTGCGACTGGGGATATTTATTGCTCTCACAAACCGTTTGCGAATCGGTATTAGGGAACTCCGGTAACGAAACAACACTTTTACAAGCATTTATACTCAATCAATCGGGATATAAAATACGCATAGCACGCAGCCCCGAGGAGCAACTGTTTCTGCTTGTGGCAAGTAACTATACAATTTATGACAAAAAATATTTTATACTCGACAATGAACGTTTCTACCTCATAAAATCGTACTCGGGGAAACGACTCAAAATTTTTGATCGCAAATTTCCAAATGATTGTGCATTGGATATGACAATAAGCAATGTACCCAAATTTACGCGTAAATTTGCCAACAAACGAACTCTTACCTCGAAACGCTACCCCGAAGTATCTATAACATTGGCAACCAATCGTAATCTTATCGATTTTTATAATGATTATCCCTCGTCTGCCGTCGTTCAGAATGAAAATTCAAAATGGAGTATATATGCCCAAGTACCATTGAGTTTCGAAAGCAGAGCCTTACTATATCCCACATTGAAAAAAGCGATAGCCGGTAAAACCGAAGCTGAAGCCGCAAACATTTTGCTCAACTTTGTACAGACCGCATTCACATATGAATACGACAACAAAATATGGGGAAAAGACCGCATATTTGCGGCCGACGAAACATTATATTATCCATACAGCGATTGCGAAGATCGTTCAATACTATTTTCTCGATTGGTACGCGATCTGTTAGGTCTTGACGTGATACTCATATACTATCCGGGACACTTGGCAACAGCAGTAAAATTCAATCAGAATATTACCGGAGATCACCTGATTCTGAACGGAAAACGTTATCTCGTTTGCGATCCGACATTTATCGGAGCCTCTATCGGACGCACCATGACGGGAATGGACAACCACAAGGCACAAGTCATTATGTTATAAAACGACTTAAACCTTTTCCGAACAATGAGGTCTAATACAACAAAATATAGATTTTCCCCAAAACCATGTCGTACACATATAACGAAGAGAACATCGTAGCCCAATTGCAAGACCCACGCCGATGTCGGTCTGCATTCGGAGAAGTGGTGCGACATTACAGCGAATCGCTATATTGGCAGATACGAAAAATGGTAATCTCGCATGACGATGCCGACGATATACTCCAAAATACATTTCTCAAAGCTTGGCAAAGTATCGGTTATTTCAGAGGTGATGCCCGCATATCGACATGGTTGTATCGTATAGCAGTAAATGAGACTCTTACATTTCTGGCAAAACAGCGTCAACAAAACAATGTTCCCATCGACGGAGAAGATTCATTCCTCATAGAACAACTCGAGAGCGACAAATGGTTCGATGGAGATGAAGCACAGAAACTATTGCAGGAGGCCATTGTGCGTCTTCCGGAAAAGCAACGACTCATATTCAATATGCACTATTTCGACGAATTGAAATACGAGGAGATTTCACGCATATTGGGAACATCGGTTGGTGGACTGAAAGCCTCATATCATCATGCCGTAAAAAAAATAGAAGAATATTTAACATCAAATAATTAAACCTTTATCTAAAATATAAGTCTAATAACAAAAAGATATTATGGGAAAGAAACACGAAATATGGCAACAAGTTGATCGTCGGCACGGATTTACCGAGCCGGGCAACGACTATTTCGAGAAGTTCTCCGCCCGATTAATGGACAACCTGCCCGAGCCGGAGTTTCCCGAACAAAAGCCTATTACCTTGTGGTCACGCATACAGCCATGGGTATATATGGCAGCAATGTTTGCAGGCATAGCATTGGTGGTACGTATCTTCACCACTCCATCGACAGAGACAGACCTATACTCCGAAGAACCCTGTTACGAAGAATACTACGAGGAACTTATATGGTCATCTAATGTCAGTGATTGCGCTGTATATGAATACATTGCCGATGTATACGAGCATTAAGATCTGAAATCTTTTGAAAAATCATTTCTAGTTTCCATTTCAAAATTTAAGTAATACTAATAACACTACCTGAAAATATTATCAATAAGCACATAAATCGTTATAGCCATGCGTAATACATTTATACTCATATTATTACTATGTGTTTTTTCTTTTACCTCCATATCGGCACAAGAAAAATTATTGACCACACCCGAGGCCGAAGTTTTACTGAAAAAGGCCACGGAAAAATACGAAAGAGAAAAGGCCGCCTTTGATGCACTATCGAGTAGAGAAGATAAAGAAAAAGCACGTAAAAATCTGCGTAGCGCGGGCTGGGAAGTCGGAAAATACCGTATAGAGCTTTTCAAATCACGCAAAAGAGATTTTATACGCCAACAAGCCAATCTCAGCGAAGAAGATGCCAATCGATTCTTTCCGGTATATGAAGAGTTGCAAGACACAATATTCCGTCTCAATGACAAAGTGCAACGTGCAACAAAACGAATACTACGTTCAAAAGAAAAAATTTCTGATGCCGATTACCTTGCCATAACAAAACAGCGCATTGATGCAGATGCCACAAAAGCACAAATACAAGCACAATATTACGAAGAGTTCAAAAAAATACTCTCACCCAAAAAATTATTGTTGATGTACGATGCAGATTCTCGATTTTCACATGAAATGATTCGACGCCAAGAGCAACGCAAACCACAAGCATCGTCGCCATCACATACTCATAAAAAATAATAATTATCAGATGATAAAGGAATTGTCCCACATAGAATAGGCAACTCTCTTTTTTATTTCCTGCTAACTATCTTCTGCAATCCGATAATCGTTTCGTAGTGGTCGTTGCGCAATACCCAATCACGAAACTCGGCACATCGCACAAAACCTTCACTCTCGAACAGAGATAAACTCGCTTCGTTGTTTACCGCCACTTGGGCATAGAGTTGGTGCAATTGCAGAAAGTCAAAAGCATATATACACAATAATTTCAAAGCCTCACGAGCCACACCGGCCCGACGATATTCGTGCGCCACATACACCCCGACAGAGGCACGCCGATGCAACGGATCAAAATCAAACAAATCAATCATTCCATAGAGAGCTTCGTCGTTATTACTCGCTATCATGAGTCGCAATTGTCGCGATTGATAAATGTCTTGCGACACACTTTCTTCGATATATCTGTGTATTGCATAACGCGAATATGGAGCCAACGTACAACCATCGCCCCACTGTGCGGAGTCGTTTTCCCACGCATAAATCACACGCATATCTTCAGGTTCGGGAGCACGCAAATGAAGTCGTTCGTTTATAAGATACTGCATAATCGCTATTGATTGTATATTGTAAATCTAACCTTTTCTCGAGTAAGAAGTGATATGGTTTTCGGAGACGGATTTACCAAAAAATTCTGTCCATCACGGTTGGCACGAAGTATAGGCAAATCGTCGATATGGTCAGTAAACACCTCACTCATATCAACATTGTTTTTTTGTAGAACGTTCTCTATATTACACAACTTTTCTTCGCTTTTATTCTCCTTCCAATGCAAAAAAGACACATTGGGCATTGATGTGGCACAACAAGCGTCAAACCCCAAGCGTGATGCCAGGATCTGAGCATAACTGTCGGGAGCTGCCGTAGCCATACATATATAGCACCCAGTTAACCGACGGCTACAAATATCCTCGACAAGGCACAAATATATCTTCGTTGCCAAAATATCGACCAAACGCGACAAACGCTCGTCGGTCATAAATCGACGTGTCAATCGCAAAATATAATATTTCATGTATTTATGAGAAACTATACGTGCACGACGCATACCGACATACCAAAGCAACTCGCAAACGATGTCGAATCGCAATGTTTTGAAAGCCTCCTTCATTACAAAAACCACATACATCTCGAAACTATTTCCTTGCAGGAGCGTTCCGTCTAAGTCTACTATTACTCCTCGTTTCATTGCTTCATATCATTAGACCATGGGAAACGTATCAGCACGCAATCATTATACAAATAATAGTCGGCCTCCATATCCGGAGATGGATTGGTTATCGTAAGTACAGCCGTTCTTATTTCGCAACCCGGAAAATTTTTATCGATATAATCATAAGCGCATCGCAATGTAGTTCCGGAATCGAGAGCATCGTCGACAATCAACACCCGAGAGGCATGAGATGAGAGCAGTTCCGAAACGTTTTTAGGCGGATTCATCGAAAAATTTCGTTCTTTCGTCCCAGGGAAAAGACGTAACCACCAAGATTCAAATTTGCGTAACGCATCAAGGATGACACGGGGGAAAAGAGAGAGTAACGCTCTTTTTTTTGACTTTGTTCCGGGACGTGAAGCAGAAGCTTCTACATACATGAGCATAGGCTTTGCTTTTTGCATATAGGTAAAAAGAAGCCGTCCCACCCTATCGCCACCGGTGGCAATACCCACAATTACATCGGGATCAAACGATTTGCATACCTTGGTGACCAATTGTCTACAAGCTCGAACCAAAGCCTCATTATCCAGTGTGATTACGCGCATATCTTTCAACTATGAAATGTCTCGTCGAAAGGCAACCTGTTGACAATGGATCGTCCCAAAGTCACTTCGTCGGTATACTCCAATTCATCACCTATGGAAACACCCCGAGCAAGAATAGAGACCTTGACTTGATAAGGAGCCAACTTACGGAAGATATAAAAATTGGTGGTATCGCCTTCCATTGTAGGGCTTAGTGCCAAGATTACCTCTTTTACCTCGCCCGAAGCGACACGCGAAACCAATGAATCTATCTCTATATCAGATGGTCCGATTCCGTCCATAGGCGAAATTATGCCCCCCAGCACATGATAGAGTCCACGATATTGGCGAGTATTTTCCACAACCATCACCTCTTTGATATTCTCGACCACACACACTATCGAGCGGTCACGCGAAATATCGGAACAAATCGCACACGTTTCTGCATCGGAGATATTATGACACACATTACAATAATGCACTTCATTGCGCAGACGTATTATCGCATTTCCAAAACTCTCGGCAACAGTTTCATCTTGGCGTAAAAGATGCAATACCAATCGCAATGCAGTTTTGCGACCGATACCGGGAAGTTTGGAAAATTCATTCACTGCATTCTCCAAAAGAGGCGATGCAAAAGGCTGTGTATCCATTGATTATGTTTTTTCTTGTATAAATCCGTTACGATAAGCCGCCAACAGTTTATTGAGATTATATATTTGTTTTTCGAGTTCACGTCCTATATCGGTATCACGCACCATCATACGTTGCTGACTCAGTTCGAGCAATATATTGGTAGATATAATGTCTATACCATCTTCGATGGCTTTCTGTGTCGACTCAAACGGCTCATGTTGTACCAATTCCAAACCGCGCGAATGAAAAATCAGCGTATAACCGGCAATACCTGTCGTAGGTTGATAAGCCTTAGAAAATCCTCCATCAATAACCAACAATTTTCCATCGGCTTTGACAGGCTTTTCACCTTTCAAAATTCTTACCGGCACATGACCGTTTATGATATGAGAGTGACGATTGGTAAGTCCGAATTCAGCCAATATCATTTCACAGACTTTACGCTCGTCGTTGAGTTTATAATAGGCTGTCTTTTGCTCCTTCCACAACTCTTTATCATCGGTAAAATATCGCTCAAAAGTCGCCATCTTGTCTTTACCGAATGAAGGCGCATCTTCTCCACACCATAAATACCATATATAGTCGAGAGCATACTGCTTATCCTCCCCATCTACCCCGAAATAGGCCAATCGTATGAGCTGATCGATTTTATCGAGCAAGGCTTTCCCTTTATACATTTTACCTTGTATTGAGACATCTTTCAATGTTCCATCGTCGTTGAGAGGGATAGAAGCATGGTAAAGCAAATTGTTGTTACGAACCAAATACATGCTGCCATAAGAAAATAAACATCGCATGTGCTTACGCAACTTTTCGCTATTGATAAAAGAATGACGCAGACGATTGACAAGCACTTTTTCGTCGGGAGTGAGTGCAAACGGGTCTTGGGGATCAATAGTCGGGAATATTTTATCGGTAAGTTCATATTCCGCACCATCGAGAATGAGCACACCACGTTCATAATCGATTTTATCGAGCAACAAGCGACTATCCATTTTGAAATCGGGATGCTCGAGTATCAGTTGCGACTCGAGTTTGAATTGTATGATGGTAATAGCCTTATGCATTTGAGCCAAAAGTCGTCGTGTTTTATCGTCGAGTGAGGCTTCCAAGTCCTTAGGCATAAAGAGAGTACAGGGATCGTCTTTATAGTGTTCTATGGCAAATGTAGCCAATGGCACAAGATTTATACCGTAACCATCTTCGAGTGTAGCATGGTTGCCATATCGCATCGACATACGTATCACATTGGCAATGCAACTATCATTGCCCGAAGCTGCCCCCATCCACAAAATATCGTGATTACCCCACTGTATGTCAAAATTATGATAATTACACAACTTATCCATAATAATCTCGGCACCGGGACCACGGTCGAAAATATCGCCCACAATATGCAATGTATCGATGGTCAATCGTTGTATAAGGTTACAAATAGCACAGATACATTCGTCGGCGCGTCCCGTAGAAATAATAGAGGTAATAATGGCATTGATATAAGCCTGCTTGTTGGGATCGATTTGCGACTCATGCAACAACTCTTTGAGAATATATGAATACTCTTGAGGCAAAGCTTTATGGACTTTGGAACGAGTATATTTCGACGACACATTCTGACATACACGTATCAATTGGTGCATCGTGATACGATACCAATCTTCCATATCTTTCTCTTCGGACTTAACAAGTTCGAGTTTCTGTTCGGGATAATAGATAAGAGTACACAACTCTTTCAACTCGCTCTCACGCAATGTCTGTCCGAAAATCTCTGCCACTTTACGGCGCACCGACCCGGAAGCGTTTTTCAATACATGTATAAAAGCCTCATACTCTCCGTGCAGATCGGTAAGAAAATGTTCGGTACCTTTGGGCAGATTGAGTATTGCTTCAAGGTTTATGATTTCGGTACATGCCTCGGATATAGTTGGGAATCTTGTCGCCAACAATTGCAGGTATCGCAAGTCGTCGAATACCGATTGGGGTGTAATAGGCGGTCGTTTTTCCATATCAAGTTTTGTTTTGAGCACTCAAAAGTAACTCTTTTTTTTACAATAACAGCCCGAAAAGCAACTTCTCAGTCAAAAATAGACCTTTTTTTTATATTATTTACTGGAAAAACTTATTACTTTTGTAAAGTATTAAACGGAAGTATCCATGGAAATAAAGTCAGCACGATTTGTAATAAGCAATACCGATATAAAAAAATGTCCTGCCGGTGACCGTCCCGAGTACGCATTTATCGGCCGCTCCAATGTAGGCAAATCTTCGCTCATCAACATGCTCACCAACCGCAAAGGGTTGGCGATGACCTCCTCCACACCGGGAAAAACGATGCTTATCAACCATTTCGATATAGATGACTCTTGGTATATCGTCGACCTGCCAGGATATGGCTATGCCCGTCGCGGGAAAGAAGGACGCGAAAACATTCGCCGTATCATCGAAACATATATTTTGGGGCGCGAATCGATGACTTGCTTGTTTGTACTCATCGACAGTCGCCATGAAGCTCAAAAAATAGACCTCGAATTTATCAATTGGCTCGGTGAGAACGGAATTCCTTTCGCCATAATATTCACGAAAGCCGATAAATTGGGGGTCGTACGCTTACAAGAAAATATAGAAGCATATAAAAAACGATTACTCGAAGAGTGGGAAGAGCTTCCCCCCATATTCGTCACATCATCAGAAAAAAGCCTTGGTCGTAAAGATGTTCTCGACTACATCGGTAACCTCAACGAAATGGCAAGGAACAATTTCTCCGAATAAAACAACCTAAATCAAATTATATAAAACAAAAGATATGAGTTCTTGGTTCGAATGTAAAGTAAAATACGATAAAGAGGTAGAAGGTGGCATGCAAAAGAGCGTAAGCGAGCCCTATATAGTCGATGCACTCTCTTTCACCGAAGCCGAAGCACGCATCATCGAAGAGATGCGTCCATTTATATCTGGAGAATTCAGCGTTGCAAACATCAAACGTGTAAAAGTAAGTGAAATGTTTTTTGACGAGACCGGAGACAAATGGTATCGTTGCAAAGTAAACTACATCACTCTCGACGAGAAAAGCGGCCTCGAAAAACGTACCGCCTCATACATAATGGTACAAGCCATAGACTTCAAAACAGCACTCAATAACCTGCTGAAAGCGATGCAAGGGACTATGGCTGATTATGAAGTAGCCGCCATTACCGAAACCCCAATTATGGATGTATACCGCTATGATGCCGATGCAGTACCTGCAGCCGAAACACCGAAAGAATAGCATATGAAAGAAATAGCCCGTAATATTGCCATTGTAAAATCGGAATTACCACCTCAAGCACGATTGGTGGCAGTATCGAAATTTCATGCCGTTGAGTCTTTACAAGAGGCATATGATGCCGGGCAACGTATCTTCGGAGAAAGTCGCGTACAAGAACTACTCGCAAAGCAAGCAATCATGCCTGCCGATACCGAATGGCACTTTATCGGGCATTTACAGACCAACAAAGTGCGTCAAATAGTACCTTTCATAGGGCTTATACATAGCATCGACTCTCCTCGCCTACTGATAGAGATAGAGAAAGAGGCCGCTCGTTGCAACAGAGTCATAGACTGCTTATTACAACTACACATTGCCGAAGAAGATTCCAAATACGGATTTTCATTCGACGAATGTAGAAGTTTCTTGGCATCGAACGTATGGAAAGAAATGGAACACATACGCTTATGCGGAGTAATGGGTATGGCCACATACACCGATTGCGAAACAACTATACGAAAAGAGTTTGCCTCGTTGCAAACATTCTTCTCCGAAATAAAAGCAGACTTCTTTCCCAACGAAGATTCATTTTGCGAAATATCAATGGGTATGTCACATGACTATCATATAGCCGCCGAATACGGTTCTACCTTGATAAGAGTGGGCAGTCTCATCTTTGGAGAAAGGATATAAATGATTATAAATACCTCTACAATGGAATAGACTCATTTGTAGATTTTAATATTAATAGTATGACAAATCTAATCGAAAAAACACAGTCCGGCCTTATTCCGGCCGACTTCGATACCGTTATTGACGGGAAAAAAGTTTCTCTCTACCGACTTACAAACGAGAATGGAGCAGAGATATGTATAACAAACTTTGGCGGTATTGTTGTAACCTTGCTTGTCCCCGATTGCAATGGCAATATGACCGATGTAGTATTAGGGCACAACACCATCGACGAATATCTGCATACCCCCGAAAAATACCTCGGAGCATTGATAGGTCGCTATGGCAACCGCATAGGTCGTTGCCAATTCAACCTCGATGGTAATACGTATGAAATACGTTCGAACAACCCCGATTGCGCTCTGCACGGTGGTATTAAAGGATATAACGAAGTCGTATGGGACGCCAAACAAATAGATGCGCAAACCTTACACCTTACATACCTCTCGGTCGATGGAGAAGAAGGATTCCCTGGTAATTTGAAAATAGACGTTACATACCGTCTTACCGACGACAATGCCATGGATATTCAATATCGCGCCACTACCGATAAAGCTACGGTATGTAACCCCACACATCATTCATTTTTCAACCTCAACGGAGATGGCGGCGGCGAAGTAACCAATCACATCGTAACCATCGATGCGCCATTCTATACCCCAATGGATGACAAATCGGTACCGACAGGCGAAATAGCTCCGGTAGCAGGCACGCCGATGAGTTTCCTCTCACCTATAGCCGTAGGCGATCGTATTGACGATGACTTCGAACAGCTACTATTCGGCCGCGGATACGACCACAATTATGTCCTTGCAAAAAAATTCCCCGGCGAATATACTTTTGCCGCTGAGGCTTATTCGCCCAAGACTGGTATCGTCATGACCGTATATACCACCGAACCGGGCGTGCAACTCTACACCGGCAATTGGCTCAACGGATTCACCGGAAAATGTAATCGCAAATACAGTGCTCGCACAGCCATCTGTTTCGAAACTCAGCATTTCCCCGACAGTCCCAATAAACCGCATTTCCCCTCTACCATACTACGTCCGGGCGAAACTTATACACAAACCTGCCAATACAAATTCTCGGTAAAAAAATAATTCAATATCATTTCATAATTCATAAAACATAAAAAACAAAACATCATGACACAAGTAAAGAAAAATGGCAATATCGTCGCCATTATCACCATGTGCTTCATCTTTGCGATGATCTCGTTTGTTACCAACATGGCCGCTCCTTTCGGAAACATTTGGGGATACCAATACAGCTGGGCCGGCATGATGGGTAATATGATGAACTTTGCCGCATACCTATTTATGGGTATTCCCGCCGGTAAAATGCTCATCAAGTTCGGCTACAAAAAAACCGCTCTTATCGCTTTGATTATCGGAGCTATAGGTCTTTTTGTACAATATCTTTCGAGTCTGTTCGGTGCCGACGTAGCTGTATTCTCCTATTCGGGACAAGCTGTCGCTCTCAACCTCATCATCTACTTGTTGGGTGCATTCATCTGCGGCTTCTGCGTATGTATTCTCAATACCGTTGTAAACCCTATGCTCAACATTCTTGGAGGCGGCGGTAACCGTGGTAATCAATTT
Organism: Bacteroidales bacterium; assembly: GCA_045606385.1. Taxonomy (GTDB): domain Bacteria; phylum Bacteroidota; class Bacteroidia; order Bacteroidales; family UBA11471; genus Caccoplasma. Next base: position 72,466 of record JAZURX010000068.1, read on the forward strand.
ATCCAAATCGGTGGTACATTGAACTCACTCACCGGTACACTTACCCCTCTGTTGGTAGGTATCATGATAGGACAAGTGACCGCAAACACCAGCATGGGCGACGTTGCACCGCTCCTCTTCATAGGTATGGCTGTATTTGCCATTTCATTCCTTATCATTTCGTTTGTTGCTATTCCCGAGCCTAAAGCAGACAAAATGAATGTCGTATATGAACGCAGCCCATGGGCATTCCGTCACTGCGTACTCGGCATTATCGCCATCTTTTTCTACGTAGGCGTAGAAATCGGTATTCCTGCACAAATCAATTTTGCACTTACTCAAATGGACTTTGAAGGTGCTGCCGCCATCGGTGGTACATTAGCTGCCAGCTATTGGTTATTGATGATGGTAGGTCGCTTTACCAGTAGTTTTATCAGTGGTGTGGTTTCAACAAAAGTACAAATGGCCACCGTATCAGCTGTCGCCATCGTTTTGATACTCATTGCCATCTTCTTACCCGACTCTGTAGCCGTTGCTTTCAAAGGCCATGATATTCCTGTTCGCTACTTCTTCCTTGCCGCTTGCGGTATTTGCACTTCAATTATGTGGGGAGGTATATTCAACCTTGCCGTTGAAGGTCTCGGCAAATATACAGAAGCAGCCTCGGGTCTCTTTATGACCATGGTAGTAGGTGGTGGAGTAATGCCTTTGATTCAAGACTTTATTGCCAAAGCTACCACACCTATCACCAGCTATTGGTTGGTAATCGCCATGATTGCATATATACTTTATTACAGCGTTATCGGCTGCAAAAATGTAAATAAAGATATTCCTGTAGAATAAACCCTTATAAACTAATACACAATGGATAATACAATTGTACGGAGCAAATTCCAAGAACATTTCAACACTACCGGCGACCTCTATTTTTCGCCCGGACGTATCAACCTCATCGGAGAGCACACCGACTATAACGGCGGTTTTGTTTTCCCCGGAGCCATAGACAAAGGTATTCTTGCCGAAATAAAAATAAACGGTACCAACAAAGTACGTGCCTACTCTGTCGACATTGACGAATACGTAGAGTTTGGTATGAACGAAGAAGATGCGCCCGAACAAAGTTGGGCACGCTACATCTTCGGTGTCGTACGCGAAATCATCAAACGCGGCGGACAAGTAGAAGGATTCGATACCGCATTCGCCGGTGATGTACCCCTGGGAGCCGGACTCTCTTCATCGGCTGCTCTCGAAAGCACTTTTGCTTACGCTCTTACCACAATATTCCAAATCGAAATGGATAAATTCGAATTGGCAAAAATAGGTCAAGCTACCGAACATAATTATTGTGGTGTAAAATGCGGTATTATGGACCAATTTGCATCGGTATTCGGTAAAAAAGGACACTTGATTCGTCTCGATTGCCGCTCGTTGGAATATTCATATTTCCCGTTCGATCCCACAGCCCACGGTTACCGTCTTGTATTGGTAAACTCATGCGTAAAACATGAATTGGTAGGCTCGCCATATAACGATCGTCGCGCATCTTGCGAACGCGTTGCAAAAGTTCTCGGACAAGAATTCTTGCGCGGTGCCACCATGGAACAACTCGACGCCATCAAAGACCAAATCACCGAAGAAGATTACAAACGCGCTCGCTATGTAATCGGTGAAGAACGACGCGTACTCGATGTGTGCGACGCTCTCGAAAAAGACGATTATGAAACCGTGGGTGCCCGCATGTACGAAACACACTGGGGCATGTCGCTCGACTATGAAGTATCTTGTGAAGAACTCGATTTCCTCGCAACGGTTGCTAAAGAGTGCGGTGTTACCGGATCACGTATTATGGGTGGTGGTTTCGGTGGTTGTACCATCAACCTCGTAAAAGAAGAGTTGTACGACAACTTTATAGCTACAGCCACTGCCAAATTTAACGAGAAATACGGACATGAGCCTAAAATCTATCCCGTTATCATCTCTGATGGTTCTCGTAAACTCTGATTAATAGATACCCTTATTATGACAACAGCTCCTGCAAATTGCAGGTGCTGTTTCTTCATATATAGAGAGAAAGTACGCTATTTGGCTTTGAAAAGGACTACCAAACCATCATTCGCAGTTTAGAGCAGGCAGGTTTTATCTAACTCATCCTATGTTCTGTCCATTGGTGAGTAAATATAGGTAAGATACACCGGCTGTCGTGCAAGAGGCAAATATCTTTTCGCCTTTCCCAAAAACCTTACTACACACAATACTTCACTCACACTCGTGCGCGTATAATACGATAATCGGTATCATAATTGATACCGACGGTAGTCTCCATTATAAATGCTGTTATCTGCTTACTATTAGAATCTTGACCCTGAATTTTCACCTACAGGTCTCTATCTCCGGCACATTCTGCTATAGGGAAAAGGAATTAATGATGATAGTAATTTTCATAAAAGTAATGCTTTTATTTCTCCCTCAAATATTCCTCCCTCAAAAAAGACCGAAATAGAGAAAAGGACTTTAATTAATTTTTTTCGTAGTCATATCTCATGAATTACTCTATTTTCGTACCTTTGAAAGGATAAATAAAACTTTATGAAGAAAAGACTTGCCATAGTAGGTTGTGGACGATTGGGAACTATCGTGGCGCAAGCCGTAGCACGGGGTATATTACCTGAATATGAATTGATTGCCGTACAGTCGCGCACTTTCGCTCACGCCGAAGCACTTGCCACACGACTCGTTGCCGATGGCATACAATGCCACGCATGCCACGACATCGACGAATTACTATCGTATAAACCAGACTTTATCGCCGAGGCCGCATCACCTGCCGCCATGCGCGAAATCGCCATCAAAGCTTTATCAGCAGGCACATCGATCGTAACCTTATCAATAGGAGCATTTGCCGATGACGATTTCTACACTCAGATTATCGACACCGCACGAAATCACGATACTCGCGTATATCTTGCATCGGGCGCGACAGGAGGATTTGACGTACTGCGTACTGCCACACTTATGGGTAATGCCACCGCACGATTTTTCAACGAAAAAGGTCCCGGTGCATTACGTGGTACTCCGGTATATGATGAATCATTACAAAATGAGCAACGTACCGTATTTTCCGGTAGCGCTTGTGAGGCCATCGCAATGTTTCCCACCAAGGTGAATGTCACTGTTGCCGCATCGAGAGCATCGGTAGGCCCCGAGGAGATGCACGTCACAATGCAATCGACTCCGGGATTTATAGGCGACACACAACGCGTAGAGATAAAGACCGACCAAGTGCATGCCGTTGTCGACGTATATAGCGCGACACCCGAAATAGCAGCTTGGTCGGTCGTAAATGTTCTTCAGAATATTGTATCACCCATCGTATTCTGACAGGTTTTTCAGTACCTTCTCGCTCAGCCGGTCGAATGCCTGACGCGTACGACCGGTAGACACTTGCATACAATGTACGTGTGAATGTGTAAGGAGATGTTCTCCGCCCAATGCTCCTACGGTATCGCAATAGCACAGATTGTCGCCCGATAACCATTCGAGCATTGGTGCTTCGTCCCATGCCGGAGAAAGGCCGGTATTGAAGAGTATTTTATGATTTCCCATCACGGCAAATTGTTCACTATGCAAGAGCACGGTGTTCTTATTGAGGCAGCAGAATATAACTTCACTGTCGGCCAATAGATCATTGAGTGGCATAAATTTATATCCTTTTTCACGTGCCCAATCTTTTTCGGAACGGGCAAAATAGGCTATATCAGCGCCAAAGAATCGCATGGCATCGGCTATCATGCCGCCCGACTTTCCGAGACCTACAATACCCACTTTCAGACCGGTAATTTCACAAGGTATTCTCTCCCACGGGTCACAGCCAAATCCGTGCAAGCGTCGTACCAATTCACTCACGACATACTCTACAACACCTTCATCACCATAGTCGCGAATACCTGTCACCGTAATACCGCGAGAAGCCGCATACCGTATATCGACATTAGCACTCTCGGGTGAATATAAAGAACAACACATTCCTATATATTTCACATTGCGGCATTGCATAAGCACATTTTTTTCGAGACGCGATGTATAACTGAGCAATACAGCATCGGCATCGCCTATACGGCGAGCTATCTCATCATCGTCGGTAGGTATATCATCATAAATAACTACCTCCCGGGCATACTTATACAAAGCCTTTTCTGCTGCCGGCACAAGACTTATCGGTTCTATCGCGACTAATTTGGCAAACATATTTCTGTTTTTGATAGGTTATAATAATGGCTGCCCCGCACAAACGACGAAACAGCCACCATACTATATATTATTAAATAACTCCTGCAGAGCCTAAAAATACAAGCATTGTATAGCCCATAACAATGCCTATGATACCCATAATGATACCCGATTTAGCCATATCTTTCTGTTCTATCATGCCTGTGGCATGAGCCAATGCGTTGGGAGGTGTACTGATAGGCAAAATCATAGCACATGAAGCAGCGATGGCAATACCTATCAACAATGTACCTACTCCACCGAAGGGAGCTAACGCCCCTTGCATACTTGTTCCAACAACAGCCAAAATGGGTACCAAGAGAGCCGCTGTTGCCGTGTTGGAAATAAAGTTCGACAACAAATAACAGATGATTCCCGAGCCGATAATTACTGCAAGAGCAGGCCATGTTGCAAACGGTATCGATTCAATCAGATGTTTGGCCAATCCTGTTTCTTGCAAACCAAGACCGAGCGCAAAACCTCCGGCAACCATCCACAATACCGACCAGTTAATTTCTTCGAGGTCACGACGAGTGATAACACCGATAGCACAGAACACACCGATAGGCAACATAGCCACGGTATTGGCATTAACACCGGTAAATTTATCGCATATCCACAAAAGAATGGTAGCAACGAACGTAATATAAACCGCTACCGAACGCCAATCTTTCTTCGCTTTTCCTTCGATATTGAGCTCAATATGTTTTGCTTTGAAAGGGAACAATTTGAGTAAAAGAATCCACGCAATGAATAGAATGACGAGTGTGAAAGGAATCATAAACATCATCCACTCTCCGAAACCGAGATTCATATTCAATCCTTCGGGATCGTTGAGATACTTCAATGCGATAGCATTGGGAGGAGTTCCGATAGGTGTACCAAGACCACCGACATTGGCAGCAATAGGAATTGCCATTGCCAAACCTATTTTACCTTTACCATCGGCGGGAAGTGCTTTCAGCACCGGAGTAAGGAAGGTAAGCATCATGGCAGCTGTAGCTGTGTTACTCAAGAACATGGAAAAAACAGCAGTCACCATAATGAAACCCAACAATACATAGCGAGGTTGTGTACCGAAAGGTTTCAGTAATACGCGCGCCAGCATGGTATCGAGACCGGTTTTTGTAGCAGCAATAGCCAACACAAAACCACCCAGGAAGAGCATGATGATGGGATCGGCAAAACATGCCATAATCGATTTATACTTAACCAACGAGCCCAACTCAGCGGCTTCATATCCATCACGGAAGAACCAAAGACTGCTATCAGACAGCGTAAACAACATCAATACGATAACAACCGTCGAGGTGGTCCAAGCTGGTACAGCTTCGAGTATCCACATCAAGGTTGCGTACACAAAGATTGCCATCATACGTTGCTCCACTATAGTGAGACCTTCTATCCCAAAACTATCGATAGGCATCAGCCATATGATAAGAGGGACAATTACACCGATAAGGATTTTAATGAGTCTCTTTACATCATTTTCATCAGAGAGACGTTTGTCTTTACGTTTTTTCTGATACGCTTCTACAAGATGGAAGCCCGGGAAATTTTTGAACATAAAATATAAATAATAGGTTACATCATAAACCTCATCTACGCAATAAAGCAAAGTGCCCTCAAAATGAGATATTTGAGGCGTTATGATATGAAATAAAGTTAATACGGATAATGATGGAGACGGAGAAAAACAGCGCTTCTTCAATTTCCGGGTGCAAAGATAGTGTTTATTCAAACGATGATAAAATTAATTAGGGAAAAATTTCTGTAATCACGAATTAAAATTTTCTAAAAAAATAACGCCCTGCGAACTCTCGTTCATAGGGCGTCTGCATTTACATTATTTCATAAGTTTCTCTAATTCCTTACGCATAAGTTTCATGCCGGAGAAACCGACTTGTTTTTTCTTAACCACCCCCTCCTTGTCGACAAAAAAGAATGTGGGAACACCGCTTATCTCGAACATACCTGTAAGGCTCTCTTTCTGCTCTTTTGTGAGAAATATATGTTCTCCGGGAATACCTCTTATCATATCGCTCCATGTCTTATGCGGAGAAGACTCACTGGCGACATAGAGAAACACGACATCTTTCCCTTTCATTTCCTCCTTGAACGGCAGCATCTCCGTCATCGCCAACCGACATGGGCCACACCAGGTTTCCCATACATCTACAAGCACTACTTTCCCGCGGTAAGGAGCTACCATCGCACGAAATAACTCTTCGCCACGTAGGTCATTACTCAACGTATTCGACTCTTTCGACTCCTTTTGGCAACGTTTAATATAGGCAACCATATCATCGTTGTACTTCGTAATTTCACTCACAATATAAGGTATATTTACTTTCTGCATATCAGTAAGCATTGCCGATGTGAGCGGCGTGAAATTTTCAACAATCAGCTTATAGTATTTTTGGGCAAGATTCCAACCGAAAAATGGGTTGTCTCCACCGAAAATGCCTTGCAACAATTGTTCTTTCTCAGCCGTATTGATACGGAACGTACCAAAATCGCTCAAAGCTCGAGGATAAGCAAGAGATAGCGAATCGATAAACAAAGTGTCTTCCCGCGTAAGCTTTACACCGGTCTGCTCCTCACATACTATTTTTCGCAAACGAGTTGCATAATCATCAGGCATGGTTATATCTTGTAACGAATCGAGATGGTAAACCAGATAGCCTGCAAGTGAAAGCGATGTAACACGACAAGCATTTTCGACATATCGCTCCACGCTGTTTACTGCATCATAAGCACGTGTAGATAATAAGAACTTAGCACTGCGAAGATGCGGAGCTAACATTGTAGTCAAGTAATCATAATAAGGAAGATCGGGCATTTCAAAAGTTTCAATAAAGCGATAATACTTCACTCTATCGTCTTGTACACCATTGTGCTTATACGCAACACGCAGATAAAACGTACCCTTAGTCAAAATCTCGCAACATGCCACATCGTTTTCGATATGACATATCTCTTTATAGGCATCACTCCACGACTGAGCATCGACCAAAGCCTTAATACTATCGTGATAATGCAACATCAACGCTTTGTATTGCTCGATGGTAAAATTAGAAAATACCGACTCGTCACTCACATGACGAAATTGTTGCCAAAATTTGGCTACGCCCACCTTGTCGTGTTCGGCATCGGTGTTCACACGTACCATGGCACCGGAAAAATAGCCTTTACACTCCCCGCTATCGACTCGAGGTATACGACCGCTACGACGAGTTATTTCCCGAGCGTTTATCACAATCGAAGACTCTTTACCCGGCTCTACATACATATTGAATAGCATATTAAGATTTATTCTCATCGGTGCGTATGCCGGGATTTTCAGGGTGAAAGTACCATCAACAGCTACCGCAGTCGATACCTCTTGTGATTTATATGAGAAAGGAGTATAATAGTACGCCGATAGCGACGCTATGTTTTGTCCCTCGGGTACCCCTACAAAACGGCCCGTTATGGTTGCCGTATCTATGATGGCCACTATCTCGGCAGGGAGAAGTGTATCAAGATGTTTCACTTTTTCCAATCGTTCTATTTCCTTATTTTTAGGCAGTTTTCCCGTGAGGGATATTCCACTTATCAACCAACTCGATTCGTCATCGCCTTCTACAAAGTCGAACGATTTACTTCTACGAGGTAACGGTTCGAAAATGAGCGAAAGCGACAATTTTCCGCTTTCGGGAACCTTTACACTTTTACCGGGCTTCATTCCGGTACACCATCGAAATGAGTACACCCCGCCGCTGACATCTCGCAAAGCCAACGATTTCTGAAATTTCACCTTTTTCCCGGGAGTGTGATATACGTCCATATCTACAATCGTGGCGGTATCGGATAGTATAACTCGCACTACTTCGAGCATACATGTGTTGGAAAAGGCATAAAGTGGAGACTCTATAGTTTTCACATATGCTGCAACATACGATGCTTTCAACATCATACATATAAATACTATTTTTCTCTTTATGATATTACTTTTCATATTGTCGATTATGGCAAAACTTTCTTTTATATTTTTTGACGCAACTTTTGAGAAAAGGATACAAACGCAAGAATAAAAAATGGTGGTGAAAAAAATTTTTCACCACCATTTTTTATTTATAGCATAGTCTATTACGCCAACATTTCTTTCACCTGATTGTAAACATTTTGTGCCGTAAATCCGAGTTTCTCGTCGAGCACCTTATAGGGTGCAGAGAATCCGAATGATTCGAGACCAAACACCTTGCCATTGGCACCTACAAGACCTTGCAGATTGACGGGCAAACCGGCTGTGAGACCAAACACTTTGGCTCCGATAGGTATCACACTCTCTTGATATTCTTTGCTTTGACTACGGAACAGACCTTCAGATGGTGCCGAAACAATTCTTATCTTTATACCATCTGCACGAAGCAGTTCTGCTCCGGCCACCAAAGTCGATACTTCAGAACCCGAAGCTACCAATATCACATCAGGGTCGGCATCGGCTCCTGCTACGACATAAGCACCGTAAGCGGCCTGTGAATAATCATTACCGGCAGGAAGATTGGCGATATTTTGGCGAGAAAAAATAAGCGCAGTAGGAGTAGTTGTATTTTCCATCGCCAATCGCCAGGCTTCAGTGGTTTCCTCAGCATCGGCCGGACGGAGAACCAACATAGAGTTGTGCCCTTTATGATTTTTGAGTTTCTCCATGAGACGTATTTGAGCCTCTTGTTCCACGGGTTCGTGAGTAGGACCATCTTCACCTACGCGGAATGCATCGTGTGTCCAGATAAATTTCACGGGAAGTTCCATAAGAGCGGCCATACGCACAGCGGGCTTCATATAGTCGCTGAAAACAAAAAAGGTACCACATGCAGGTATCACACCACCGTGCAATGCCATACCTATACAGCAACAAGCCATAGTAAGCTCGGCTACACCGGCTTGCAAGAATGCGCCGGAGAAGTCGTCGGCTGTAAAAGCGTGAGTTTTCTTCAAGAATCCGTCGGTCTTATCAGAGTTTGAAAGGTCAGCCGAAGCCACAATCATATTCTCTACCTGCGTAGCGAGCGCGCCGAGTACGGCAGCCGAAGCAGCACGTGTAGCAGCACTGGCTTTCTGCTCGATAGCGGCCCAATCAACCTTAGGAGCTACGCCCGAGAACCAAGCCTCCATTTTGGCCGCCAATTCGGGATTGGCTTGCGCCCATGCAGCTTTGGCGGCATAACGCTCGGCCACGATTTTCTTCAATTCCTCGGCACGACGGGCATATAGCTCTTGTACCTCGGGGAAGATTTGGAAAGGCTTTTCGGGATCTCCTCCCAGATTTTTGATGGTATTGCTATAGGCGTCTCCACCAAGAGGCGCGCCGTGTGTAGCGCAATTGTTTTCATAACTCGAGTTATCGGCTTTGCGAGCGCCCTTACCCATTACGGTCTTACCGATGATAAGGGTGGGTTGTCCTTTTACGTTCTTGGCCTCATCGAGAGCGCCGCGAATAGCATCGGCGTCATTGCCATCGATGGTAATTACTTTCCATCCCCAAGCTTCGTATTTCTGTGCCACATTTTCGCTGGTAACAGCATCGCAAGCGGTCGAGAGTTGTATGTCATTGGAATCGTAAAACATGACCAAATTGTCGAGACCGAGATGCCCGGCAAGACGTCCGGCTCCTTGTGAAATCTCTTCTTGCACACCGCCATCGGAGATATATGCATATATCGTCTGATTCATAACATCGCCGAGACGAGCTTTGAGGAATTTTGCCGCAATAGCAGCACCTACTGCATAGGTATGACCTTGACCCAGAGGACCTGAAGTGTTTTCAATACCTCGCATAACATCAACTTCGGGATGACCGGGTGTGGGACTTTCCCATTGACGAAAACGACTCAACTCGTCCATCGTAAACTTTCCGGTAAGTGAAAGTACCGAATAGAGCATTGGCGACATATGACCGGGATCGAGAAAGAAACGATCACGACCTTCCCAACGAGGATTTTCGGGGTCATACACTAAATATTCGGAGAAGAGTACATTTACAAAATCGGCACCGCCCATGGCTCCTCCGGGGTGCCCCGAATTGGCTTTTTCAACCATAGAAGCTGCCAAAATACGGATATTATCGGCAGCACGGTTCATCAGTTGTTTGTCGTTCATAAGAATCTTTTTATTATGTTATTTACTATTATCGGTTATTACACACCCGCCATTGGAAGAAATGAAAAGTGTCATTTTGCGATTTTTATTTACTTTGGTCTTATTTGCAACAAAGATACTGTTTTTTTTGTCTCTATAAACAGCCGATCACTTATCATTTTTCAAAATGATAAAATCTATCATCAATTATATTTCAAATATTATATCTATAAAATATAAAACGACAGAGAGATTTGCACAAAACAATATCTCCCTGTCGATAAATGAATTCACTGTTTTACACGTACAGCTGCCGTTTCGATGGGCAGACAAGTTTTATAATTTTCGATATAAGCATTGAATCCCGCTACCTCATCGGGAGTGGGAGAAATTTCCACGCCTACATAGCCGGCAAAAACCTTCTCATCGAGGAATTCGGGCAAAGAAATACCACCTTTGGCATAAGAAAGATAAGTTGCAAGCAGGGCAATACCCCAAGCGCCTCCCTCACCAGCCGTTTCCATAACCGATATGGGTGAATTGATAGCAGAAGCCAACACGCGTTGTCCCACACCGGGAGTTTTGAACAACCCTCCATGCCCGGTAATACGATCGACCTGCACTTTTTCATCATTGAATAGTATATCATTACCCACTTTCAACACTCCGACAGAAGCATTAAGATGAGCACGCATGAAATTGGCAAGATTGAATTTATCACCGGCAGAACGTACAAAGAGCGGACGCCCCTCGGCAAAACCTGTAATAGGTTCTCCTGATATATAATTATATGAAATAAGTCCACCACAATCGGCATCACCGGTAAGGGCATGGTTATAAAGTTTACCATACACTTCATTCATATCGACAGGTATTCCCAATAATTCTTGATACTCTTTGAAAATATTTACCCAAGCATTGAGATCCGACGTACAATTGTTGCAGTGCACCATGGCAACAAGACTTCCGTCGGGAGTGGTTACCATGTCTATCATTTCATAGGGTTGAGACAACTCTTTTTCCAAGACAATCATCGAGAACGAAGATGTTCCCGCCGAAACGTTTCCGGTACGCTGCTTAACAGCATTAGTGGCTACCATACCGGTACCGGCATCACCCTCGGGGGGGCAAAGAGGAATACCTGGCTGTAAATGTCCTGAAACATCGAGACGAGCAGCACCCTCGATGGTAAGCACTCCGGCATCCTTACCTGCGACAAGCACCTTGGGCAATATATCGAGAAGTTTCCAACCATAATTTTTAGGTGCAATAAGGGTATCGAATTTTTCTACCATATCGGCCGCATAATCCTTTGTATCGGGATCGATAGGTAACATACCCGATGCATCGCCCACTCCCAATACCTTACAACCGGTAAGTTGCCAATGTACATAACCGGCCAAAGTAGTAAGATAATCGATAGAAGCAGCGTGTTCTTCACCATCTAATATCACTTGGTAAAGGTGCGAAATGCTCCAACGTAACGGAATATTGTAAACAAACAGTGAGGAAAGTTGCGCAGCAGCCTCACCGGTATTAGTATTGCGCCAAGTACGGAAAGGGGCTAAAATCTGCTCGTCGGTATCGAAGGCCATATATCCATGCATCATGGCACTGATACCGATAGCCGTCAATGATTCTATTTCCACGCCATATTGCATATTTACATTGGCTCTCAAATCGGCATAACAATCTTGCAACCCGGTCCAAACATCATCTATACTATAGGTCCATAATCCATCGACCAAGCGATTTTCCCATGTATGACTGCCTTGTGCTATAGGATTGTTATTTTCATCTATCAGCACAGCCTTGATACGGGTAGAGCCAAGTTCTATACCCAATACTGCCTTACCGGCAAGAATGGTATTTTTAGCGTCAGTATTCATAGTATCGAAATTGTCCTAAGATTAGCATAGCGCTTTGTTAAGCATATAATATACCTCGTTCATGCGCAATTCTTTTTTAAATTCCGATATAGTGGTATCTTTGTTGATGTGCACCATTTCAATACCTGCAATTTCGGCATAGTCTTCCCAATACTCGGCAGTAAGATCGTATGAGAAGCAAGAGTGATGAGTACCACCGGCCAGAATCCATGCTCCCGCACCGACTTCGAAATTGGGCATCGGAATCCACAATGCCGATGCGACAGGGAGTTTAGGCAGTGGTTTGGGTTCGATACATTCCACATCGTTTACAATGAGACGGAAACGATTTCCGAGGTCGATCACCGTTGCGGTACAACCTTTGCCCACTTTACTGGTGAATACGAGACGCGCCGTTGGCGTTTTTCGTATACCGATGCCGAGGAAATGCACCTCGAGACGAGGGCGATTGGCCGCAATAAGAGGGCATATTTCGAGCATATGAGATTGCAAAATAGAACTATTTGCACCATCGAAATTCAAGGTATAATCTTCGAGGAATGAGGTACCACCGGGAAGGCCTTGGTTCATCACCCATACCGTGCGACAAAGAGCAGCTGATTTCCAATCACCTTCGGCACCGAAACCATAACCTTCAGCCATAAGGCGTTGTGATGCCAATCCCGGGATTTGGTCAAAACAATTGGGACTTGCAGGGTCTACATCACCCAAGTCATCGAAATTGGTAGTGAATCCTTTTGCGCCTTTGTCTTGTAACAATGCACGAATAGCCAACTCGGCACGTGCCGAATTCCATACTTTACGATAAGCTTCAGTCGACTTATCTTCAAGTTCAGCGTCATGATCGTACAGCGAGAAATATTCGGCAACAAGAGTATCAACATCTGCATCGACAACACGCTTTTGATAGTCCATCAACTCACTTACCGGGCAATAATCGACATGGTATCCCATACGTTGCTCGGCTTCCACTTTGTCGCCATCGGTCACTGCTACATTGTTCATTTGATCGCCAAAACGGACAATAAGCATATCTTGTGCATCGGCCCAACCGGCACAAACACGCATCCAAACAGCTATTTTGTGTTGTGTATCGGCATCTTTCCAATATCCGACCACTACTTTGCGTCGTATGCGCATACGGGTACAAATATGCCCAAATTCGCGGTCACCATGAGCCGATTGATTGAGATTCATGAAATCCATATCCATGGTATCCCAAGGAATTTCGGCATTGTATTGTGTGTGGAAGTGGAGCAATGGTTTTTTCAATTGTTGCAATCCGTGTATCCACATTTTGGCCGGAGAGAAGGTGTGCATCCAAGTAATGACACCTATACAGTGTTCATCGTTGTTAGCGGCCTTCATTACGTCGGTAACTTCACGCGACGAGTTGGCTGTACCTTTATATACTACTTTTACGGGCAGATTTCCCGAGGCGTTCAATCCATTTACCATTTCATTGGAATGTGCGTCAACAGCAACGACAGCATCACCTCCATACAGAAGTTGTGCTCCTGTAACGAACCATACTTCATAATTTTCAAATGCCATAATATTTTGTTTTAGAGGTTATTATTTTTTTTTGACCATAATAGGCGTTAGGACCGTGCTTACGGCTGAAATGTTTTTCGATAAGGAGCGGATTCATCGTAAGCGAAGGATTTACTCCATAAGCGATGTATGCCATCTTGGCCACCTGCTCCATCACCACCGCATTATGCACAGCATCATTCGCGTCTTTACCCCACGCAAAGGGACCATGATTTTTCACCAACACCCCGGGAGTATGCATAGGATTGATTTTGGCAAAACGATGTACAATCACATTTCCGGTTTCTTTCTCATAGTCACCCTCCACCTCCTCACGCGACATATCAGCGGTACAGGGTATAGCATCATGGAAATAGTCGGCATGCGTGGTGCCGATATTGGGAATATCGAGCCCCGCTTGAGCCCATGCCGTGGCATATGTAGAGTGCGTATGTACCACGCCCCCAATCTCGGGAAAGGCTTTATATAACACAAGATGAGTAGGAGTATCGGATGAAGGGCGCAAATCGCCCTCAACAACATTCCCGTCGAGATCGACCACCACCATATCGGCTACCGTCATATTATCGTAACTTACACCCGATGGTTTTATAACGACGAGACGACTTTCGGGGTCGATGGCCGAAACATTTCCCCACGTAAATATTACCAAACCATGTTTTACCAGGTCTATATTGGCGTGAAATACTTTCTCTTTTAATGCTTCTAACATCGTATTATAGTCTGAATTTTGTTTTACAATTATTGTAAATTTCCATATTGAATCGATATAATGCAGCTCCGCGCTTGGACGAAATTCTGTCTATCTTATCTGTTTTCTCAATATAGTCCATTTCGGCTATACGCTTACGGAAATTACGTTTATCAATAAACTCTCCATAAATTGCCTCATATAGGCTTTGCAGGCGCGTAAGTGTAAACATTTCAGGCAATAAATTGAAACCAATAGGTGTACGGCCTGCCTTATATTTCATTTGTTCGCGCGCAAGCCACACCATCTCTTCATGATCAAAAATCAATGAAGGTATGTTATCGACTGCCACCCAATGAGCATTGTGCTGATGCACCAAATCCCGATCATACTCATCTATATTGATAAGAGCATAATATACTACAGAGATGACACGCTCCCCGGGGTCTCGCTCTACTGCACCAAACGTATGAACCTGCTCCATATATACATTTTCGAGACCGGTAAGTTCTGCGAGTACCCGCTTTGCGGCTTCATCTACACTCTCGTCGGGTCTTACAAAACCTCCCATCAGCGACCAAAGGCCCTTTGCCGGCTCCATTTTTCGTTGAAGCAGGAGCAAATTGAGCCTATCTTGATGGAAGCCAAATATGACGCAATCGACCGAAACATATATCTTACTCTCTGACTTATAGTATTCCGTCATATCGTTAACAGTGTTATAGAGGATAGGAGTACCGAATAATATATCGGTACTCCCGTACCTTGTTTTACCAGAAATACCAATAGAATGCCGCCGTGATAGCGAGAATTATAATGGTATGTACAATATCCCACTTGTTCCAACTTGCACGTGTCTCGGCAATTTGCTCGGGCGAAGAGGTGCCAAACACGAGACCCTTGATTTTTTCGGGCTCGGGTGCTTTTGTGCAATAACTTACCACGACTACCACCACTATACAGAATAGGAACATCCAACCGCAGAAGAAGAGCCAGTTGAGATCATAGAAAAGATATTTGAAGATGTTGTCCGATGCACCTATTCCTACGGTCGAATAGTAAACCTTGGCACCGAGACGTGTGAGACCGATAATCATACCCGAGAGCAAGCCCCACATACCGCCTTTGGACGAAGTGCGTTTCCAACAGATACCCAACAAGAACGCAGCCGCAATACCGGGCGCGAGAACCGATTGCACATCTTGCAGATATGCATACAATACGTCGCCCACACTGCGCATGATAGGAATCCACAATATACCCAGCAAAACAATAATCACTGTAGCAATCTGACCGATAACCACCAATTTCTTTTCGGGAGTGTTGGGGCGGAAACGTTTGTAAAAGTCGATAGTGAAAAGCATGGCCGATGAGTTGAATAATGAAGCCAAAGAACTCATCAATGCAGCCAAAATACCACACACCACGATACCTTTAACACCGGCAGGCAACAATTTTGCCACCAAAGTGGGGAATGCTGCATCGGCATTGTGACTACCATTGGCCAACATGGGCAGGAATCCTTCTCCTCCGGCAGCGAGCGATTGCTGATGCAAAGCAAAGGCTATCATACCGGGAATCAAAAACAAGAAGACAGGCAAAAGTTTGAGATAAGCGCCAAAAATAGTACCGCGACGAGCCTCTTTCTGATTTTTACCCGAAAGCACACGTTGCACGATATATTGGTCGGTACACCAATACCAAAAACCTATAATTGCAGAGCCTATCAATGCTCCAAGCCATGGGAAATTGGGGTCTCCATTGTCGCGAATAAGTTGTGTCATGGTATCGCCATACTCATTTACCTGCACATTGCTGCATATACGCATCATCTCGTCCCAACCACCAAGTTCACGGAATCCGAGTACAAGTATAATCAGAGAACCGAGCAACAGAATGGGAGTCTGCAATACCGAAGTATAAAGAACCGATTTCATTCCTCCGAAGATGGTATATAACGCAGTAATAACAACCAATCCGATAGCTGCAATCCAGAAGAAATCGATACCCCATAATGTCTCTATACCGAATACTTGTTGGAATACCAATCCGCCGGCATACACAGTTACTGCAACCTTGGTAAGTACGTAACTGATAAGTGAGATAAGCGACAAAATAGTACGCGATTGCGAGTTATATCGACGTTCGAGAAATTCGGGCATCGTATATACCATACTGCGCGAGTAGAACGGCACAAACACCCAGCCGAGAATCAATATCATCCACCCTTGTATTTCCCAGTGAGCCATAGCCATACCGCTCGATGCACCGGCTCCGGCAAGGCCGATAAGGTGCTCCGAACCTATATTTGAGGCAAAAATCGATGCACCGATAGCAATCCAGGTAGCATCGCGACCGCCCAGGAAATAATCACTCGAATTACTTTGTTTCTGACGCATCACCCACACAATGATGCCGATGAGGACTACGCAAAAAAGTCCTATTACAATCCAGTCTAATGTTTGCACAATATTAAATTCTAAGGGTTAAACTTCTATTTTTCTATACCAAACGAGAATATACAGAGACTTTCATATTTTTCGCCGGGTCGCAACACAGGTGAGGGCCAATGCGGTTTATTGGGACTGTCGGGATAGTGTTGTGTCTCGAGGCATATACCGGCACGCGTGTTGTATGTAATACCGCCTTTACCTTTGACTGTTCCATCGAGGAAATTGCCCGTATAAATCTGTATACCGGGTTCGTTGGTGCGTATAGTGAGCGAAATACCGCTCTCAGGCGACACCATATAAACTGACACTTTATCGGGGTCACAACCGGTATTGAGCACCCAATTATGGTCATAGCCATTGCCATTGCGCAATTGTTCATCGTCGATATGCAGACGAGCACCGATAGCCGTGGGAGTACGGAAATCCATCGGAGTGCCTTCTACAGGAGCAATTTCACCGGTGGTCATAAAGGTGCTATCAACAGGGGTAAATCCATCGGCCGACACCGTAAGCAGATGATCAAGTACCGATTTGGCATGATTGCCCGACAAATTGAAATATGAATGGTTGGTAAGGTTTACGACCGTAGGAGCATCGGTTATTGCCTCATAGGCTAATACGATTGCATTGTCATCGGTAAGCGTATAGGTCACTTTGGCTTCTACATTGCCGGGGAATCCATTATCACCATCGGGCGAATGCATAACAAGCTCTATCGTTTGATTATCAATCTGATTAGCCTCATATATCTGATATTGCCAACCTTTTTCCCCTCCGTGAAGACAGTGTCCATAATTGTTGCAAGAGAGTTGGAATTCTTTACCATCGAGGGTAATACGCCCCTGATTAATACGGTTTCCATAACGACCGATAGCTGCCCCGAAATCAGACGGAATAGTCATATAGTCGTCGATATTGTCAAAGCCCAATACCACATCTTGCATCACCCCTTCGCGGTCGGGCACCATTATCGACACAATACGACCACCAAAGTTGGTCACACATACCTCCATACCGGCATCATTGGTAAGTGTATAAAGAGCGATAGGTTTACCATCGACTTCCGTCGCAAAATTTTCGGGATTCAAACCCGACTTGGTAAGCGCAGTTTTCTGCGTACAAGCACCTAATAATAAGGCTGCTGAAGCAAATAGGAAAGTTAGCTTTTTCATATTCATTATAAATTAATATTGATGACATTTGGTTATACATCACTTTTAACGGTGTGAAAATAACACTTATTATTTATGCCGCCATATTCTTTAGCATGTTATACAACATAAATACAATGACACATCAGAGTTGATGCGCCATTGTGTTTATGCTGTATAATTATCAGTCTATTGTATACTTGAAATAGTCAAAAGAAGCAACTCCACCGTCGGCGATGGTATTGTAACTGTACAGTCCCACGCGCGTACCTTTCCAACACCAGAATTGCAATGCATAAGGCTTACCTGCATCTATAAATTTACGACCATCGAGACTATACGACAATCGATGCTCGTTGGCAGGATAATCAACGGTTGCACGCAGATATACAATTTTTTCCTTGAGCGGGGCAATTTTTTCTATATTCCCATTTTTTTCGAGATAGAGATAGTTTTTTCCGTCTTCACGCATCACACCTATACCATTGAAAAGATTTCCGGCACACAAGAGGCCGGCTCGCTGCCCCTCAGCAATTTCCGATACATCGATACGGGTATCTGCGACGGAATGATAGCCCATAGTTTTCTGTGTAAGCATATTGCGCGACATACCGAGATCTTTTGCTTTCAACGCCTCGAGACACAGCCACCCCTTTCGCGCAGTAAGTGATACCGCCTCGGGATAGGGATTATGATTGTACTGCCACTGCACAGAAAGCTCTGTTCCAGAAAAATCATCATCTGTCTGAGGGATAGAAATATCGGATTTGGTCGCTACAGAGGGCTTTGACCACGTATAAACAGGCTCTCCTATTCCGTTCATATCAATATCAACACCTATCACGGGCCAACCGTCTTTCCAATGGGCAGGCTGCAAATGCACCACACGACCGATGGGATCTATAAATTGAAAATGATAAAACCACCAATCTCCCTCGGGAGTATCTACAAGAGCACCTTGGTGAGGGCCGTTAATAGGTGTGGAACCCTGCTCCAAAACCACTTTTTTCTCATAAGGGCCATAGATATTTCGCGAGCGAAGTATAGTCTGCCATCCTGTTCTGACACCCCCTTCAGGAATACTCATATAATAATATCCGTCACGCTTATGAAACTTCGTACCTTCGGCAACAGGTCCTGTATACACAGTCACACCCTTATCGAGAAGTTTCGTCCCATCGGGACTCATACGATGTATAATGATAGGACCGGCTCCATGTATACTGCGTCCGAGATAGGCGTTGCCATCATCGTCCCAAAGAGGGCAAGGGTCTTCCCATTTCTCAACTTTCTCTACCAGATGCAAGGGCGACCACGGACCGCGAGGGTCGGTAGCATTACTCATAAACAATCCTTCGTGAGGAGTGCAGAAGAATACCCAAAACTTACCATCGTGATAACGCAAGGAAGGAGCCCACGAGCCACCAGCGTAGCGATTGTTGCTGTCCCAACCCGGATAATCGAAGCGGTCATAGACCTGCCCGATGATTGTCCAATTTACCATATCGGTCGATTCCAATACCGGCATACCTATATAATGGAAATCCGAAGCCACCATATAATACTTGTCGTCCACTCTTATCACATCGGGGTCGGAATAGTCGGCATTGAGTATCGGATTGATATAGGTACCATTCCCTTGGTCTCCCCACGGTCTTATACTTTGCGCTAGCGCAGCGTAAGCACAAAATATAAATAGAAATAAAGAAATTAATTTTTTCATAATCATAAGAATTATTTTATAACAAAAGCAGTATTAACCTGATATGTTTTTTTCATTAACTCGTCAAAATTTACAACTCACGCATATATTATCGTACAACAACAAATTTGGCGACAACACCCTCGCCTCCGTTATCGACCGAGGCAAATACGAGGTACACGCCACTACGCAACCCGTCTCCCGAGCGAGTACGTCCGTCCCACACATGTTGCCCTCCGGTAGAAAATGCCTGATAAATGATATTTCCTGCTGTATCGGTAATCTTCACCAAAGAATTTTCTTGCAAACCGGTAACGGTAATGGGTCCGTCATAATCGGGACGCACCGGGTTGGGGTATACATACACATCGGCGTAAGAAGTTGCCGGCTCTGTAGCTTCGGCTCGGAATGATGCCAAGCCGCCTTCGGTAGCAAAAAAGACCTCGCCTGTCTCGGGATGCACGGCAATGTCGTAAATATTATCAGAAGGTAATGGCGAATTTTCGGCTGTAAAATGGTATATGGTTTCTTGTCCGTCGGCACTTGTAAGATACACGCCCGAACTTTTTGTACCAAACCATTTTCGATTTCCACCATCGACCGCAATGGCTTGTATTATCTCATCGTTGAGCAGATAATCGGCCAAATTGGTTCCATCGTTACGCGCTATCTTTATGCGATTACAAGTAAAAGAGGAACTCATGAAATTATCGGGATTGGTAATGACAGCTGTGCCACGATTGGTAGCCACCCATAAATGCCCTTCCCTATCCTCGGCAATTTCATAAAACAAATTACCGTCGATGGTCTCTCCGTTTTGGTCGGTCAGAGCCATAAACTTGCGTTTACGATCATCGGCAATATCGTCGGTCCCGTTGGTGTCGAATCCAAATATAAACGAATTACCCTTTGGACATACCACCCACTTGGTAGTAGAGTGCTTGGGTACAAAAACTTGTTGCAGGTCGCGCAGGTTTTTCAATTCGTTATACGGCAAAGAGAGCCATTCGCCCGAACGTTTCATGACAAACAGCCCGCAATCATCGCTAAAATTGAGAATATACAGATCTTTATTACGATCGAAAGCCAAACCACTTGCCTTGAACGACCAATTCTGATTGGTTCCCAAAATACTGTTGTCATTATTCCACAAGGTATCATAGGCATTGTTCTCAAATCGATACAATCCTTCGAGCCAAGTACCGATATAGAATATATCCGCATCGTCGGGGTCGACTACAATATTGTAAGGTGTTCCCCATGTATAATTGGGGTGCTTATAACATGGCACATCTTGTGGATAAATGTTTGTCCATTTCCCATCATCGAGAATCGATATATACCCATCGACCCACTGATTATCATTGAGAGCGCCGACTCCCGGAGGAGACACATACACACGACCATTGGCAATGGTAAGCGAGAAGGGATTATACACTTTCTGGTATCCGCTACAATCAATTTCATCATCGATGCCAAGCGTCGAGTGTCTATCGTACTTCAATGACACGACTCTGTTATCGACGACACACCACAACCGATTCTGCGTGTTTCTACACGACACATCTGCCGGTGCACAATCGATTGTAGCAAATGAAATCTCCTGCGCCAATGTCAATTCACTATCATACATCAATACTCTGTTGTCGGTCGTATGAATCAAAAATCCATCGTTTACAGGCTCTATCTTCTTGCAGTTTTTTTCGTCGATGAATAATTTAGTTTTCAGTGTAGCGGTATCGCACAAGTACAAGTTGTCATTATCGTGCAAAAACCATAGATTGTCATTGACGGGTAGAATGTCGGTAACATACATCGACGATACCATTTCCCATTTCTCGATATTGTACGGCACGTTATCGACATGACATCGATACACTTTCTTATCTGCGCGCGTACAATATAAATAATTGCCGACACGCGTCGCCGTATATACTTTCTCATTGAATGTGTAAGTGGTCTTTATCTCCCGCTTTGCATTGTTGAGCACCACTATACCGAAATCGGCGGCAAGATATGTTTCTTCGCCGGCAAAAGAAATGTTATTGATAGCCTTAGAAGAGGTAAGCGTGGCATTCTTCACATACGGGAGATTACGAACTGCTTCTGTACGCGTATTGATAAGATCGATATTCCCATTGGCATACACAACGACAAGCATATTGCCCGCAGGATCGACTGCAATGCGAGTTATATTATTATCAGACAATAGATTCAATCGCGACAACTCGCGTATCTCACCATCTTCTTTACCATAAGAATATAGCGAAAAATCGGCCAGAAAATATACTCTCTCGGCACTCTCACATATCTGCTTCGGTTCTCGGAAAGTAGGATATAACTCCCACTCTCCTATACGATTGATGGCATGAAGCACACATACCGAAAGTATTGCAAATAGTAAGAATATATATTTTTTCATACGATTATATCTTGCAGGAATCGCAAAGCATCATGACAAAAGCAGAAAATCGACTAATTTCTTCACGGCTCTTGCACGATGACTTATGGTATTTTTCATATCATCGCCCATCTCGGAAAAGGTCAATTGCGAACCTTCGGGCACAAAAATAGGGTCGTATCCAAAACCGCCATCTCCACGACGTTCATCTATAATACTACCGGCGATTTCACCCTCAAAAAAATGTTCGTTCTCACCCTCGACAAGGGCTATCACGGTGCGGAAACGGGCATTTCTATTTTCCTCTCCATGCAACAAGGTAAGTACTTTCTGCATATTTTTTTCGGAATCGTGAGCCTCCCCCGCATAGCGAGCCGAAAATACACCCGGCTCACCACCTAACGCCTCAATTTCGAGACCGGAATCATCGGCAAAGCAGTCATACCCATATTTTTCTTTCACATAGCGAGCCTTGATAAGGGCATTTCCTTCAAAGGTAGAGGCTGTCTCGGCAATCTCCTCACGACAACCTATCTGTTCCAAAGCGAGTACCTCGAATGTATCGCCCAATATTTTACGCACTTCGTCGAGTTTATGGGCATTGTTGGTAGCAAAAACAAGTTTTCTCATGTGTATATAACGATGTAAAGGCTCCCATTATTGCCTATAAATCAATTAAAGGATGTTGCAACACTGTCTCGGACGATGGTAAACATTCCTGCAATCAACAGCTATGCTTTTATTTTGTCGAATCCTTCGCCATACACCCCTATGACATTCGACTGCGAAATAAACGCATGACTGTCAATTTGTTTCACAAGACGGAATATACTGGTCGACTCCGAGCGTTTTGCAAGCACAACAACCACTTTTTTGGGTTGCTTCGAGTACCAACCCATACCATCGAGAATTGTTACTCCGCGATGTATATCACTGTTGATACGATTGGCAATCTCTTCGTATTTGTCCGAGAATATAAGTAGCTGTATCGATTGGCGCACACCATTGATTATCAGGTCACAAGTATACGACGAAACCGCCAACACAATAAATCCGTATAAAATTTTCTCGAAACTCTGAAACAATACATACGAAGCTCCAATGATACAAAGGTCGCAATACAAGATTGAACGGCCGAGTGATATGGGCTTATATTTATTGACAATAGCCGCCACAATATCGGTACCGCCGGTACTGCCGTTGCGAGTGAATGCAATACCAATACCGACACCCGACAATATACCTCCTATTACACACGACATAAAAGGCTCGTCTTTCACAACAGGCTCGGTAAAAATTCCCTCGGCCAACGATATAAGGAATGTCGTCATCAACACCCCAAATATAGAGCGTATGCAATATTGCCAACCGATAATTTTAATAGCAATAATCAACAATACACCGTTGATGGTAAAATAGGTTATGGGAATAGGTATTTTCAATCCGAAAAATATCAACGCCGAAAGACCTGTCGTACCCCCGGTAACGATTTCGTTCGAAACAAGGAATGCTATCCAGCCAAAAGCATAACAGGCGAGACCAAAAGTTATAATCGTATAATCTTTGATTTCGTCCCAAAGATTGAAATGAGGGTTTAGTTTCATTGTTTTCTATGTTAACGGTTTAAGTCGTATTATAGTGCACATTTTTGCTACATTACAACGCGACAAAGATAATGCAATTTCGTTCAAGAAAAGACAGAAAACAATTAAAATTTTATTTACAATTCCTTCACAGCATATACGCCCTCATATTCACCGGCTTATAGGGTATTTTACTTCGAAATTGAGTTATACAACATTTTTGATCCTCTCAACATCGGGTGCAGCGCATATGATTGGCTATACAGGAATTTATACCCAATAAAATAATTACCACCCAACTATATATAAAAATATTTCGCATAATTAATGTTTATATGTATAAATGCCAAAATCCATTCTTATCTCGGCTATTATATTATCAATTATAGTTGAATGAACTTTAATAGGCTTTTTAAGTATTTCTTGGGCTAATTTTCGACATTGAGTTGTATTATGGGTCTTTTTGTAGATTAAATACTGTTTATACAATGGTACAAAACGAACAGGACACATTTGGGCTGCCAGTTTATAATGCTCTAAAGCCTCTTTGTTATTATTTAATGCAATATATATTTCTCCTAACAACAATTCTAAATTATAATTAGCCCATAATGAGCGACATTCCGTTGCCATATTCAATGCGAGGTTAAAATCTTTTTTCAAATAACTTTCAATTGCGAAACTATATAAAAAATATGGATCATATTTTTTTGAGTTATAAAGGTTCTCATATTGCGTCAGGATTTCGGGACATTTATTCGATATTGCCAATTGGTGAGTTTCACCCACTTTACTTCTGTTATTATTCGGTTATAATAAAAATAGCTACAAATACATAGTATACATAGCCCCAATATACTACAAATCTGTCGTTTTAAAATTGGTATTTGATTTAATTTCGGCTTTGCCAATATATACAAACAGCAAACACACAATATCCAAGTAAACGGATATCTAAACGGATAAGAAGCAAAAGAATATATGGCAACGGAAAGGAGGGATAGTGCTACAATAAACGTTTCATCACATTTATTGTGTTTGTACAATATATATATTCCATAACTTATCAATATCAATACTATCAAACCAACTAAGCCAAATGTACATATAAGGTATAAATACTCATTGAATGGATGTTTCACATTATCCGCTAATAATATTCCGAATTTATCAGGATTATCAGAAAATAGAGCTGCTTGATAATCCATGTAATATTTCTCAAAACCGCTAAGTCCATATCCCAATAACGGACGGTCAGAAATCATGCTCATTGATGTTTCCCATATTAACATACGTCCCCAAACAGATTCTTCTCGAAATAAAAATAGAACAAATAAGAAACAAGCAAACATTACAACAATCCCAAGGACAACGATTATATGCCTTATTAAGGATTTGCGCACGTATGTTTTTTTTGAGTATAAGCAATATATTCCTGTAATAATTGTAATTGTTATAAGTCCATTACGCGAATTGGATATAAGCAATGAAATAAATAATAAAAAAATTGCCAACAACGTGATATAACGAATATACCTCTGACTATTTCTTTGGAAATAAAATAAAAATGTTATACCAGTTACAATACATATAGCATAGCCGGCGTGATTGTCAAACGTCCCAATATTATTCCCTTTAATATGGAACATTGCATCAAACTGCGGAATAAGTTGTAACAATCCTAAACAACCTTGAATAATGGAGACTGCAATAAACGTAATAAATATTGCCGTAGATTGTAGAGCGACGCTATTATTTTTTTTTAATGCTATACAGACATTCTATAATTATAAATATGATTAATAGCATTATCGATATAGCCCATTTCGGGTATATCTGATTATCATAGAATATGGTCGTTGCCGGAAATGTGGTTGCAACGACCATAAGAAAGAAAATTACGATTGTAATAATATTTCGCACAAGAAACTTCAGATATTTATTTACATCTTAGACGCGACAAGATTAGCGAGTGTTATAAGGAATATTACCGATACCAATACATATCGAGCAGCATAACCAAATGCCTCATTTCGTATCTTCTCGAAATATTGCTTTCCTTGCGATAATACTTCTTTAAGTTCCCAAATACCAATAAATGTGGTAACAAACAAAGACTGATATAGTACCGAATCCGGTATCGTTGTATTTATAAGCAAT
>JAZURX010000069.1:0-10653 GCA_045606385.1 Bacteroidales bacterium
AAAAATTTTTACCCAAATCCCTCAACTCATTGAACATCACATATGTTATAAAACATACTCCTACAAAACTTTTTTTCCACACTCCACGATTAATACCGGATTTTTCTTACCCCCCCAAAAAAAAGAAAAACAACGCAAATATACCAAGCAATTACTTTTCTAATTTTTCGTAAAAAAGCGCCACATCTCATATAAATATACAAAAATCACTCTATAACTATATTATTTGCCGTACCACACGCGTATTATTACGTAAAATTCGCTAACTTTACACCGCCACGGGTGAATATGGCAAAAACGGTATGATCTTTTGAGTAAAAAGAAATTGTGAAGCGTACTTATATAAAATATTCACCCGCCTGCGTTGTTATATATATGCAATATTACACACAGGCTCAACAAACGCTTTTATGAAAAATAATTCTTTCACTAAAATTCTGCCTGTCCTATTCGGTTTTTTCGTAATGGGATTTTGCGACATCGTAGGTATTTCGTCGGACTACGCCCGCGACGCCTTTAATTGGTCAAACACCATGACCGGGCTTGTTCCTTCAATGGTATTTGTATGGTTTCTTTTTCTTGGCATACCGGTAGGTATACAAATGAATCGCTGGGGACGCAAAAACATGGTACTACTGAGCATGGCCATAACCGTAGCAGGTATGCTCATACCCCTTATACACTACGACAGCGTGACCTGTATGCTTGCATACGCCTTACTCGGTATCGGCAACGCCATACTGCAAGTATCGCTCAATCCCCTATTGAGCAACGTCGTAACAGATCAAAAATTATTAACCAGCAGCCTCACTGCCGGACAAGTTGTAAAAGCCATATCTTCGCTGGTTGGACCATACATTGTAATGTTTGCCGTCACCTATTTTGGCAAAGGTGATGAGCAATTATGGTACTATTGTTTCCCCATATTGGGAGCTATCACTTTGGCCTCAGGCTTATGGTTGATGCTCACACCCATCGAACGCGAACAAGTAGACCCGACAGCCACGAACGCATCGATAAGCAAAACCCTGACACTGCTGAAAGATAAAACAATACTACTGCTGTTTTTAGGCATATTTTTTGTGGTAGGAGTAGATGTTGCCACCAATTTCATAAGTTCCAAAGTAATGTCGGCTCGATTTGATTGGAGCAAAGAAGAGGCCTCTATCGCTCCGCAAGTTTACTTTTTGAGCCGCACCATCGGGGCTTTCATCGGAGTATTCCTCATGACAAAAATATCCGATATTAAATATTTTCGCATCAATATTGTCGCATGTATAGCCGCAATACTGGTATTAGCATTTATCGAGTCTGAAACGATAAATCTCATCAGCATAGGCGCAGTAGGTTTTCTCTGCTCATGTATATTCCCCATCATTTACTCTATGGCCGTAAGCGCTCAACCCGAAAAAGCAAACCTCATATCGGGATTGATGATTACCGCAGTAGCAGGCGGTGGAGCAGTAACACCGGCTATCGGTATAGCCACCGACAGCATAGGCATTGTAGGAGGTATATTGGTAATACTCTTATGTGTATTATACCTTACCTATTGCGCTTTTGGAGTAAAAATCTCAAAATAACAATATCTAAATATATAATTAATATGAATGCAACACAAGAAAAGCCCTACGTTGTAGGCATGGACATTGGCGGAACAAACACCGTATTCGGCATAGTAAACGCCCGTGGAGAAATTTTAGGTAGCGATGCCATAAAAACTCGAGATTACGAAAAGATTGAAGACTATATCGATGCCATCAGCGAACGCCTACTTCCCCTCATTGACAAAGTAGGTGGTGTAGAAAAAATAAAAGGCATGGGCGTAGGTGCTCCTAACGGAAACTACTATAGAGGCACCATCGAACACGCACCCAACCTTGTATGGAAAGGTATTATACCTCTGGCGCAGATGCTACAAAACAAATTAGGATTCCCCGTAGCACTCACTAATGATGCCAACGCGGCAGCCATAGGCGAAATGACATACGGAGCAGCCAAAGGCATGAAACATTTCATAATGATAACACTGGGCACAGGCGTAGGCAGCGGCATTGTTATCGATGGCAAAATGGTCTATGGCAAAGATGGATTTGCAGGAGAATTAGGCCACGTAATTGTACGTGAAAATGGCCGCTCATGCGGTTGTGGTCGCAAAGGCTGCCTCGAAGCCTATTGCTCAGCCACCGGTATTGCACGTACCGCCAAAGAAATAATGGAAACCACAGACAAGCCCAGTTTACTGCGTGAAATCCCTATTGAGTCTCTCACATCAAAAGATCTATACGATGCCGCAGTAAAAGGCGATGCTGTCGCACTCGATATATTCAAACAAACAGGAGAACTCCTCGGTAAGTCTTTTGCTAATTTTGTGGTATTTTCGAGCCCCGAAGCTATTATCCTTTTCGGCGGACTCACCAAAGCCGGAGATTTCATATTCAAGCCTATCGAAGAGGCTATGGAAGCCAACATGCTGAACATATTCAAAGGTAAAACCAAATTACTCGCATCGGCCATGAAAGACACCGATGCCGCAGTATTGGGCGCCAGTGCCTTGGGGTGGGAAGCATAATATAGATACGACAATGTGGAAATTCAATCCGATATTAAAACAAACAATATGGGGCGGTGAAAGCATCGCCCCATTCAAACGAATACGAACAGATCTCTCTAATATTGGAGAAAGTTGGGAACTCTCCGGCGTAAAAGGAGATGAATCCATAATAGCCAACGGTGCAGATGCCGGGAAAAGCATAACACAGCTACTGCAAGAACAGAAAACAGCGTTGGTGGGAAAAGCCAACTATGAACGATATGGCGACACTTTCCCGTTGCTTATTAAATTTATAGACGCACGCGACGATCTATCGATACAGGTACACCCCAACGATGAGCAAGCGATGGCAAAGCACGGAAAAAGAGGAAAGACCGAGATGTGGTACATAATCGACACCACTCCCGATGCGCACTTGCGTTCGGGATTTTCCCAAGCCATCACACCCGACGAGTACGCTGCCAAAGTTGCCGACTCTACCATCACAGATGTACTGCAAGACTATAATGTAAAACCGGGCGATGTCTTTTTCCTACCCGCGGGACGCATACACAGCATAGGAGCCGGCACATTCCTCGCCGAGATACAAGAGACATCGGATATTACATATCGTATCTTCGATTTCGACAGAAAAGATGCCAACGGAAACTGCCGCGAGCTACACACAGAACTCGCCAAAGAGGTCATTGATTATACGCTGATGCCCGATTATCGCACACCATATACGCCAATTCCAAACAAAGGTATAAATCTGGCAACCTGTGAGCATTTTACCACCAATCTATACGAAATAAGTGAAAAGATTAATAGAGATTACAGCGATTTAGACTCGTTTGTCATACTTATAGGGCTCGAAGGAAATGTGGAAATTTATAACGGAAAAGAGAGTACCACCCTCCATGCCGGAGAAACCATACTGCTACCTGCCACTACTGTCGGCATCACCATACAACCATCACCGACAGGGAAATTGCTCGAAACATATATTTAAACCGGACAAACCCTAAATATAAAGGCGACTCTCATACAAAGAGGTCGCCTTTATTGTATTTTTTACACTAAATCAGCCGTCACGGTGTTAATTTCTTTTATTATTTGAAGAAAATTAAAAATAAATCTATATCTTTGGTACGAATAACGAGTACACGCACATACTCCTATTTGTTAAAAATCGCAATAATATCATGAAAAGAAAACTGAAATGGATATTATGGTTGACTATTTACTGTTGCAGTTATAGTCAAGCTTATACGTTTCGCAACATATCCATTTCCGATGGTCTATCCGATTTATTGGTCAACACTATATATAAAGATTCTACCGGGCTGATATGGTTGGGTTTGGGCAACTCTCTCGATTGTTTCGACGGCAGCCACATAAAGCACTATCCCGTCATAGGGGTAAATGAAGTACAAAAACGTATCAATGCAATCACCGAATTACCGGGAGGACAGATATTGATCGGAAACGGTTACGGCTTATGGCACATCAATCGACAAAGCGCGAAACTCGAACGTATCGCAGAAGATATAATCAATTGCAGTGTAAAGTGTTTTTTGCATCATAACAATACGTTATACATAGGTAGCGAAAACGGTTTGTTCATATACCGCAGCAACCACATCGAGCACTTGCTTATACACCCCAACGAACTTGCTCCGGCCAACCATATCACAGGAATCTATGCCAAAGACGATAAGATATGGTTATCGACCGAAAACGGGCTACACTCCATATTGACCACGACACGAAAAATCAATTCATTCTACTACGATAACAATGCGGAGGCTTTCACCCGCATCATAGGCATTGACGACAAGATATACTTAGGTACGTCCACCATCGGGTTGGTAAAATTTGACATAAACACCTCTCTATTTTCCCGATATATAAACGTAGGATGCGATGTCATATCTGCTCTATCGACAGACAATGAAAACATATTATACGTAGGTACTGACGGAAATGGTGTACACCTTATCTCCACCTTATCCGATTCGATAGTACACTCATACAGACACTCCTCAGAAAAAGAATCGCCCCTCACATCTAATGCCGTATATTCCCTATTAATCGATAGAGACAAACTGCTTTGGATTGGTTATTACCAAGAGGGATTCGACTATACATTGTACCAAAACAGCACTTTCACCACCTATCCTGCCACCAAAGGAATGAAAGTAAGAGCATTGGCCATAAATGGCGCGGAAAAACTTATCGGAACCCGCGAAGGACTCTTATTTACCAACGACGAAACGGGAGAGAAACGATTCTTTGACAAAGAACACCTCAATGCTCAAATGGTATTTTCCATATTATACCACAACGGTAAATACTATATCGGCACATACGGCGGTGGCATGTACACATTCGATTCCCGCCTTGCCAAACTTTCTCCATTTATGCCCGAAGATAAAAATCTGGCCAAAGGACAAATATACAGCATACAAGCCGACTCTGCAGGCTCATTGTGGATAGGTGCCAATATCGGTCTATACCAATATCGCAACGACAAACTCACCCATTATACAGGCACCAACTCGCAATTGCCGGCCGGCAATGTATATGAGATATTTTTCGACTCCCAAGGGAAAGGGTGGATATGTACCGAAACGGGGATGTGCATCTGGGACCCCATATCCAATCGCTTGCGTAACGACATATTTCCTGAAGGGTTCTTCAACAAAGAAAAAATACGTTCTGTATACGAAGACTCGCAACACCAACTTTATTTTATTCCCGACAAAGGGGCTATCTCGGTTTCAGACCTATCTATGCGTAATTTCAGACGATATATCTCCATCAACTCGCCATTGGTCGACAAAGACGGGCAGTGTATTATCGAAGACAACAACAATCTGTGGATAGCTACCAACAACGGCATATACCGATATGATCGTAATAAAACCTATACATCATACAATTTCACCGATGGCATACCAAGTCCCATCTTCACACTCACCAAACCCATAAAGGACAACAACGGCGACATATGGTTCGGAAACACAAATGGACTATTGCGACTCAACAGTGCTTCAATCAGTGACAAGCCTTCTATCAACTACTCGGCGCAAGTTACAGACATTCGCATAGACGGACAGCCGATAAAACTTCCTATATCCTCGAATGGCACACCAAAAGAAATCTCGTTGGATAAACGGCCGGGGTCGCTCACATTCTGCATCTCAGATCTCTGCTATACCGACCCGAAATATGCAAGATTTGAAATAAAATTGGAGGGAGTAGACAAAGATTGGATAACCATAAACGGGGAAACTGACATCACATATTACGCACCATCATGGGGAGAATACAAATTTCTCGTCAGACGTGCCGGAGACGAAAATTCACAAGTCTCGATATCGGTGTATGTTCCAATGGCACAAAACACAAAATATTCCATGTTTTTATCGGCAATATTTGTCATATCGGCACTTGCCATATATTATATAAGTAAAAAAATAGGTATTCGTATCAGAGGATGGAGAATCGTCATCGTGTCATCGTCTGTCAATACCGACGACACAAACAAAGAAAAAGGGGAAAAATACAAAGCCACCTATATCGACAACAACGAAAAAGAAGCCTTATTAGCAAAATTGACAGCTATCATGAACGAGCAGAAACTGTATCGACGTTCGGATCTGAAACTTGCCGACTTAGCCACAGCTGTCGGCACAACTGCTCAAACATTATCATATCTGTTCAGCCAGCATTTGAATAGTAATTACTACGACTACATCAATAAATTCCGCATACAGGAATTCAAACATATGGTCGAGACCGACGAATATACTAAATACACCCTTTCGGCTCTTGCCGAGTTGTGCGGTTTCAGTTCGCGTGCATCATTTTTCAGGTACTTCAAGAAAGAGACAGGCCACACTCCCAACGAGTATATTTCTTACAAAAAAGGCAAATAAAACAGCATCTTTGAGTCTCAAAAATAATTTGAGACTCAAAGAAAATAAACTTATCTTACTGAATAACAGATGGCATCAAATCGTATTATCTCATAAAAATGTTTGATATATATAACACTGCGTATTTTTATGTTTTCTTATTCTTTTTGATTTACTTTGTACTTGCAACCTCAAATCTATGCGTCATGATAACAAGTACAACACAATTAGTCGACGATGCCTATCGAGCATATTTGCCTAAAGTGCGCGCATACATATTATATAAGACTAACGACGAGGAATTATCGCACGACCTTGCCCAAGACATATTTATACGTCTACTCGAATATGAGCGCATGCTGTGCGTGGAAACCATAGAAAGCATGATATTCACCATCACGCGCAACATCGTGATAGACTATGCTCGTCGACAATATCGCCGGCAAGAAATATCAGAACAAATCATGCGCGAAATAGAAAATGAATCACCCTACAACGTCGAACACGATGTGATGAATCGCGACATCATAGAACACGCACAACGTCGTCTTGCTCTGATGCCGCGACAACGTCGCACCATATATATAATGAAGTATTTCGAAGATAAATCGGCCAAAGAAATTTCCGAAATGCTCAATCTTTCGACACGTACAGTAGAAAATCATCTTTTTATCGGGAATAAAGAGATGCGTAGTTATATAAAAAACTGTATTTAAATATTATTTTTACACAAAATTTAATATCACAGTAACCTCATTAATACAACTCAATATGAAAAAAATCGCGTACATTTTTCTACTATTGACAGCACTCATTCCGCTGAATACACATGCACAGCGGAAATTCACACACCCCGGTATTACCTACACGCAAGGCGACATCGATCGTATGAAAGCAATGATTGCTGCCAAACAAGAGCCTTTTTATTCAACGTTTTTAAAATTGAAAGAATCAAGATGGAGTGATTTGAACACCTCTCTTCCCAATCGTGGCACGCAAATAACCGAAGGAAAATTCAACGGCACCATCGGAGCCGATGGTCGTCGCGCGCTCGACCTTGCCTTGCTGTGGCATCTCACCGGAGACGAAGCCTATGCCAAAAAGGCCGTCGGTTATCTTAATGCCAACTCCTATTACACCAATACCAGCGCACGCGGTACAGGACCACTCGACAATGGTAAAATATACCTGCTTATCGACGCTGCCGAATTGATGCGCGACTATCCCGGATGGAAAGCCGCCGATCAACAACGATTCAAAGATATGCTTGTATATCCCTATTATACAACCAAAGAGAATCTATACGAAAAATATTCAAGTACAGACGATAGCAAGAACGGTATTACCATATATTGGAATATCTTCAACGGCGACCCCGGCCGTTTCGGTAACCAAGGACTCTTTGCTATGCGCGGATTGATGGCCATGGGTGTATATCTCGACAACGACACCATATATGACCGCGCCTATCGCTACCTGCTCGATTTGCCCCACCGTCCATACGACCTTCCCTATACATCAGGACCTCCCATTGTAAGCAGCGAGCCTACAGCAACATCTGACTATAAATACGATTATCAATTGCGCGGTCGTGAAAATACCATCGAGGACTATGGTTATGACGAGCAATTGCAATGGTACATACACGCTAACGGTCAAGGTTCAGAGGCTTGTCGTGACCAAGGTCACAATGTTGGCGGTATACACAATTACGTAGCCATTGCAGAAATTGCATGGAACCAAGGCGATACACTCTTCAGTGTACTCGACAACCGCATACTCAAAGGTTTAGAATGGAATTATCGCTATAATCTCAGTTACATCAAATCATACAGCGACCAACCTGTACCCTGGGAGCCGACCGGATTTACCAAAATCGAAAGCGAAGCCACACTCGAAAACGGATTGTTCTTACAAGTAAAACATCGTACAGGACGATGGGAGTCAATTAACGTGTCTCCCGACGGACGTGGTGACGTAGCCGGTATCGGCGGTAACCGCGAAGCTGCACTTGCACACTACTCGGTACGCGCCGGCCTGCCTGCCGAAAACTGGAAATGGCTCAAACGTTATCGCGATTATATGATCGATGTACACGGTTACGAAGGTATGGGTGTTGAACCCAACTGGTATTATGAATGGACCGGATGGGGCACACTGACCAAACGTCGCACCGTATGGATGGCAGGTGATCCTGTGACTTTTGCATCAGGTGAACGCGTTTCGGGCATACACAAAGTACCTTGCGATATAGCCGCTGTCGATTACGACTACTACTGCTACAACGAAGATGCCGAAGGTCATACCTATCACAACATCGGAACAACTCGTTCTACCATATATCGTACCGACGGTGCTGTAGAAATAGCGCAAGTAAACGATAAATATGTTGTAACTGATGTGGAAGATGGAGAATGGCTCAACTACACTCTTGCCATAGATAAAACCACTAAATATGATGTACTAGTTACATACAAAGCCGACAGCGAAGTAACTCTCTCAGCAGCCGTAGACGGATACGAGGCTGTACAAGGAACTCTGCCCGCCGCCAGCGACTTCACACAAGCCCGCATCGCTATTCTCGACATTAATGCCGGTGCCGTTGTATTGCGACTGAGTGCCATCGAGAGCGGCGAAGGATTGCAGATAAGCAATATTCACATCGAAGCCAACGACGATAAAGATGTATTTGCCTCATGCAAATTCTCTGCCGAAGATGTTCCCCATTGTTACTTGAGTTGGTATTCCACAGGATTCGACCTCGACAATGCCGACATACTGCGTAGCACTACACCCTACATAGCCGACGCACAAGTCATCGTTGAAGGGAAAACCGGCGGAGCACATCATGACAAAACAGTCGACGGAAAGACAGCTAAATACTACTATTGGTTGAGGTACGACACCGAAAACGGTGTCGACACCTACACCGATTCACTTGTTTTTGAATGGGGATACCTGCACGACACATTTACCCGAGCGGCTGATGCTGCATGGGAAGTAACAGGGCAAGGAACCGGCGTCATCGAAGATGGCGCTTTAGTTGCATCATATAGTAACAGTAAACAGGCCTATTTCAAACGTACTGAAGCTTGCGCTTTGCACGGTGGAAACTATCCTATTCTTGCCATCTGCATGAAACGTCCCGAAGGGGCTACTATACGACTCAACAACCCCTCCTACTCTTTTGGCAACGGCACAGAGAAATACTCCGGAACAGTAGGTAGCGACATATACTACTACGACTTGCTAAGCACCGGCTTCGGGAATGTTACCGGTATCAAAGCACAAGTACCAGTCGATAGTATTCTCACTGTCTCGGCATTGCAGATACGCGAGAGCGTCCCCTCTACATCATCGGAACAGACCTACCTCTATTGGGTACGCACATTCCGCAGTGTCGAAGAGTTGAAAGCGCTCTACCCTGTATCATCGATTACCGAAATCGATACCGATAACAACAATCTCACCTATACACAAGAGGGTCGCGTCATCACACTCACCGATATACCTGCCGATGCAACGATATACGTGTATAGCACTGCCGGAGCTGTGGTTATGACGCAAAACAGCCCGATTATAACATTACCTGATGCAGGTATATATCTCATACAGGCTCTCTCACCCTCAAAAAGCGGAATAATCAAAATAAATATAAAATAGAAATTGAGTAAAAACCGCACAAATATTCGTATCAATATCAATAGACAAGAAAATAAACGAGATAAATAAACAATAGTACAAACCCCAAAACTAAGTACACATGAAAAAGATTACATCTTTTGCTATCGCACTTACAATGGCATGTGGTAGCGCATTTGCACAAGACCCTGTGCATGGTGTCGACGGTTATTACAACTTTACCCCGACCCAAATTCAAGCCGATGGTGTTCTCCAAATTGGAGGTAACGGCAAAAAATTCAGCAACAATTATTGGCATCCGGAAGCCGTATATACTGACGACATGCAGTATATCAAATTTATCATGGGAGCCAACAATGTTAATTACGAGGAAGGCCACGGCGGTTACAATCACCGTAGTGCTGTTGGTATCAAGGAACTTATCGCCGGAGAGGGTGCTATGACCATTACCAAGAAATACCCTGTATTGGCCATGAAAGTTTCGTTGCCTTACAATGCAACAGACTTAGATTCTACATTCAACGCATACTGGGAAACCGAATTCCGTATGTATAA
>JAZURX010000070.1:0-16683 GCA_045606385.1 Bacteroidales bacterium
AAATTCATCAAAATGGTCGATCCCGAACAATCAAAAGAGATCAATCAAAAAATCGCCCGCAATTACCTTATGTACTCACGCTGGTATACCGACGAGGAATAGGACAAAACCATACAAAAATCGGGGCTGATTAATACACTCAGCCCCGATTTCTTTATTATAATACGCCTTCGTCGGCATAAGAGTAGTAGCTTCTATCGGCAAGAATGATGTGGTCGAGTACTCGAATATCAAACATAGAAGCTGCCGATTTTATCTTTTGTGTCAATTCGTCATCGGCACGACTGGGTCGATTATTACCCGACGGGTGATTGTGAAACAGCATAATAGATGTCGCTTGTTGCAAAATTACCGGCTTGAAGAGCAATCTCATATCTACCAAAGTAGCCGCAATTCCCCCTTGACTTATACGCTGCTTATCGATAACTCTGCCGGCAGCATTGAGCATCACAATCCAAAATTCCTCTTGTGGCAAATCCTCGAGACTGCCGCGCATATATTCATAGGCCTCACGACTATTAGTTATTTTCTGAGCCTCGATCGTATCCTCTTCTTTGCGACGACGACCGAGTTCGAGAGCGGCAATAATACTTATCGCCTTAGCCTCTCCCACTCCGTCAAAACCGGAAATAAGTTCATCGACAGAAAATCTGCCGAGTTTGTTCAAACTATTTTCGGCACTATTCAATATTCGCTGCGACAACTGTACAGCGGTTTCATTACGATTGCCCGAGCCTATCAATATGGCCACAAGCTCGGCTGTAGACAGAGCACGCGCCCCTTTGAGCATCAATTTTTCACGGGGACGATCTTCGAGAGGCAGATCGGTAATCGACAATTTGGTCTTTTTATCCATGACTATAAAAAGTTTTTTTGAAGCCAAGATAAATTTTCAAGAAAATTCAAAACAACTTCTATGAATATCGAGTGCTAAGATAACCATTTTACAGCTATTTTATTACCGGCCAGCGCACTTTTATCGCATCAAGATACCATTTTCACATATTTTCTATATATCTTTGCAGTAACCGCGAATATCGGACGTGGCTCGGGGCAAAATCAGAGCCCTATCTCCCGTATGCCATTCTATATCGCGACCATACAAAAAAACGACTGCTAAAACACATGAAAAAACGCATATTGGTCACCGGCGGCGCCGGATTTATCGGCTCACACCTCTGTGAGCGGTTGCTCAACGATGGCAATGAAGTTGTGTGCCTCGACAACTTTTTCACAGGCAACAAAGAAAATATCATTCATCTGACGAAGAACCCCTATTTCGAGCTGGTACGCCACGACATCACCATGCCCTATTTTGCCGAAATCGACGAGATATACAACCTCGCTTGCCCCGCCTCGCCCATTCACTACCAATACGATCCCATACAGACTATAAAAGCCTCTATCATGGGTTCTATCAATGTATTGGGCATTGCCAAGCGCACCGGCGCAAAAGTATTACAAGCCTCTACCAGCGAGGTATACGGCGACCCGCAGGTACACCCGCAAGTCGAGAGCTATTGGGGAAATGTGAACCCCATAGGCATACGCTCATGCTACGACGAGGGCAAACGTTGCGCCGAGACCCTCTTTATGGACTATCATCGTCGTGAAGGCGTAAAGGTGAAAATCATTCGCATATTCAACACCTATGGTCCCCATATGCACCCGCAAGACGGCCGCGTGGTGTCAAACTTTATCGTACAGGCATTGCAAGGAAAAGACATCACCATTTACGGTAGCGGTATGCAGACCCGCTCGTTCCAATACGTAACCGACCTCATCGAAGGCATGACACGCATGATGGAACGTACCGACGACGATTTCACAGGTCCGGTAAACCTCGGCAATCCGGGAGAATTTACCATGCTCGAGTTGGCCGAGAAGATACTGCAACTCACCAGTTCGCACTCGAAACTGGTATTCATGCCCCTCCCCTCAGATGACCCCACTCAGCGTAAACCCGACATCACGCTCGCCAAGGAGCGTCTCGACTGGGAGCCCCTCGTCGCTCTCGAAGACGGTCTGCGCGAAACCATAGCCTACTTCCGCGGCATATTATAAACAGAGACAATATTCACAAACATAACAACTCCTCGCCGATACCGACGAGGAGTTGTTGTATCAACAATTGGTCTTAATCCGATAATACACCTAACCGATTAACGATATTTCGCAGGTATCGAAATTTATCTCCCAATTACCTCCTTCGACACTTTCCCATTGGTATTTTTGAGCCATCGTGTCCCACCAATTCTGGAATTTCGCACCTGTTTCGCCCATATCTTTTACAAGTTTCTCATACAGCGCTTCATTCTCGGCGGCAACTATTTTTGCCAGTTCGTTCAGCCCGTTACGGCGTTCAAAAAGAGTTTGAATCTCATTCTTCTCTTCTACTGTCACTTGTCCTACTATCTTTTTCATAATCATAAATTTTTACCATTCTTTTCTTACGTCAAAGGGGTCGAGATAGTCTATCTCTTTTATATCGACGTGGGACAGGAAGTCTCCATGCTTACGTATATTCCGTAAAAGCGTTCGAGTGGCATTTCGCTCAAGGTGTGCGATGACGCATTGTTCATGGCTTGGGGTGTTTACCTCGAGTGTGGTTTTACGATTTAACCACACGCAACGCTTTCATTGATAGGCATCGCAATTACGGCAGATTGGGGCATGAGACAACTTATATAACTGAGGATTCTTTATATCCACTCCGTTTTGGAGGTCGCCAATATTTGTCGTCGTCTCCTCTATAACTGTTTTACCGACCGTCTGATAGAATGCCGGACATACATAGAACTTTCCATCGGGTGCAAGTGCGATGCTTTTCCAGCCGGCATTGCAGTTGTTCATATTCTCCAATACCATGCGGTCTGTGAGTAGATTCAACTGGGGCGATAGTCCTTGCGCATATTTACTTTCGAGTTCTTGCGAAAGACAATCCAAGCAAGTCCGGTATCTATCGAAATCATCGTCGGTAAAAGTCTCTATATCGGTTATGACCACATTTAGGCGCGCTATGTGTCGCAGTGTTTCCGATAGGGCCGTGATGTTTGTGAAAAATTCATCTTTTGTGATACGCAGAACGATAGTCCGGTTCATATTTGACGGTAAGGAGCACCACCCGTTAATAACCGATACGTCGCCCGTTTCCAGGCTGTTTGCCGGTACGATTTTACTATGGTCTATGGTGTGAATTACCGCCTTATATTCTGCGGGTAGCTCATAATCGGGATATACAAACTGAATCATCAGATTTTCTTTCATGGCAAAAAGAATACCGGCTTTCAAGTCGTCTAACGCAATGAGTTTACGCTCGCATTTCTCATTTTCGTAATGACAATACGACATACTCGTATCATCTAATAATATAACAAGGTATTTTATCATAATATCAGCAGATTACATCGTCGGACTTTCCGGAGGATTCTTGTTCCAACTCCAATTTTCGATACAATTTGTTCCAATAGTAGTTGTTGGCGCGTACACGGGCTTTGTGCATCTTACAGATAGCGGTAGCACGTTGGTAAATGGTGGGTGTATCGGCCGCATCATAATTTTCACCCTGGCACCAAGCGCAACCATCGGCTGTTTCACAATCGATGCACTTTTGTGTCGATTGAGTGCAACGGTCGAGTGTGAGAAACGGGCGAAGTCGGTTTCTATCGATACCTTCGTGAATGTTTCCTATAATCCATGCTTTTTTATCTCGCAGAGAATATTGCGCAAAACGTGTACAAGGATAGAAATTGCCGGCGGCATCTACGGCAAGCATTTTGCCGGCACCGCACCAATTCTGATTTTGCAACTGACAATCCAAGGGTTTCCCTATATGTTCGGCGAAAAACGAGCAGGCATAGTCTTTGTATAGCTCACCCTCTATAATGGCGTCGGCCAACTCGGTAAGTTGATTTTCGAACAATAAGTCATCGCCCTCTTTCCATACATTTTCGAATACACAGTTGATGTTTACCTCGTGTATGTTTAGCGAGAACAGGTGCAGAACGCTCTCTTTGATGTAGGGTATATCGGCACTGCTGATGGTTACTTTCGTGCCGCCGTTGGGAAATTGTTTCAGCCACAAAGGAATATTGCGAACGACATCGTCATAAGAACCTCGTTCCTCTTCGGGTTTCGGCGCTATCCCCATTTCCATTTCTTTGGTTTTCCATATTCGGTTCAAATCATGTTTCCGTTTGGTCCCGTCGATGGTTATACCTATACTGATATGATCTCTGTTTTTCAGAATGAAATTCTGAACCTTTTCCGAGTCATAATTAATACCATTGGTCGAAAACGAGAAGCGATAGGAATTGAACCATTTGTGATTGCGCTTGAATAACTCTTGCTTTATGTAATCGCAGATTTTGTCAATCAAATCAATTTCGAGAAACGGCTCACCACCGATGAAATCCCATACGACCGACTCCTCGGGAAACTCCTGCTGATTATCGAGGATATAATCTATGGCACTTTGGGCTGTTTCCCAAGACATTCGCTCTTTGGTATTCTTACCTACAAGATAGCAATACTTACAAGCAAGATGTATCGCAACTGCCTTTGCATGATACCTGACACCCCGTGCGACAAGTATGGTCGCACGACTGCGCACAAGCTTGGTTACAACTGTTACCACAAGCCGAGCACGACGATGTAGATGTAGAGGAACCCGAACATGACGAGTTACACGATGTTGCGCAACCATCGCAACCTGTCGATTTAGCATTACCTTCGCACCCCTCGGAACATGAGCCTTTACAACTCGTCATACAGTTACCGCCACAACCATTTTTGGCACTGCCTACGCATGAACTGCTACACGTATTTCCACAACCGCTTTGGGCTGTACCCATACAACTGTTTTCACACCCCATCGGCTCATCATCTTTGCTACACGATGCAAGCAAAGACGGGCCTATTGTCACAGCAGCCAACATAGGTAATACTGTCCGAGCCGCCTTCTTGAAAAATTCTCTACGATTCATATTTATTTATCATATCCTGTAATAGGGATTGTTTTATAATCATTCTCATATGTTCTATCTTTAGAAGGAATCTTTACATAATATTTCACCCCTGTCGGTATATGCGTAATCTCTCGATCGTTAGAATAGAATGTAAAACGGCCTGGATTGGCAAGGCCTGTAGGCGTATACACCACTTGATATATAATATATATATTTCCACTAAAATATAATTTGTTCACCTTATTACCAGATGTTAAAGGTGAGGTTTTTGACAAATAGCATTTACTATCTGTTTCCCAGTAAAATTCTCCGTCAAGTACAGTTTTTAAGTAAAAACTATTTTCGAAACTAAGACTACGACTATAATCACTACCTATTCTATAAATAGAATTAGTAATTCCTCCGGAAATCCAAATATTTTTCTCTCCGATAGTATTTAATTCAACCTCATCATCTCCATAAATAAATTTCGAGCCCTCTTTATAATAACTTCTTAAATAATATGTTGTATTTTTATTAAGTCCTGTAAGTGTTGCTATTAAATCCCCGGAGGAATTAAGTGTTGCCGTTTTTATATTGTCCACGACTGTCGGATTTGGATTTGTTCCATAGCAAATATCTACTTTCGTATATCCTTTTGGGGCTTTTGACGTTATTACCAATTGATCTTCATACACCCTTATTGCGGAAAAGTTTGTTTTTAATTCTTCATTTGTCTGTAATTCGCCTTGTTCTCCATAATATATTTTGTCTCCTATAATAACGTAAAAACGGACATAATAAGTGGTATTTGTATCTAAATTAAACAATGTATATTTTATATTCTCCACAGAAAGTATTACTTTATCATCTGTAATTGTCGGCATCGAATTTTTTGAATAAACAATTCCCGTTTCTGTCAATACAGATCCATTAGAATTAATAGTACCTGTAATTGTGGCAGAATGAGAATATATTTCACTAAAAATAGGAATAGAAAGATTGACTGCTGGCGATGTTTCAAAAGTTGTTTGTGATCCATACTTTACATTACCATCCACAATCGCATAAAAACGAATATAATAGGCCGTACTACTAGTAAGATCTTTAATTGTATATTCGATATTATTTTCTAATAATTGTATTTTCTGATGTTCTATTGTCGGGGATTGAGTTGTAGAATAACAAAGTCCCATCTCTGTAATTTCAACACCTGCGGGATTTATATTACCTTTTACAAGAACCGTATTTGATGTGATAGACTCTAATGTCGGTTGTGAAAATTTCACACCTTTTGCTATTACAAAAATTTTACAAATTGCTTTTTTTTCGCCATCAATAGTTGTTGCTGTAATTATTGTTTCACCTTGTTTCACGCCACAAATGTTTCCTTTTGAATCTACTGTAGCAATAGTATTATCTTCTGAAGTCCATAAGACATTGTCATTTGTTGCATTTTCTGGGGTAATACTTGCATGTAGAGAGATTTTACCACCAATGGCTAATTCACATTCCGTTTTATCCAAGGTAATTCCTGTAACAGATACTATCTTATCGACTACCGTTACATTACATTTGGCGGTATTGCCGCCATCTAAGGCTCGGGCTATAATTACCGCATTACCGGTATTGACGGCAGTTACATTTCCTGTCTCATCGACCGTGGCAATTTGAGCATCGCCGGTGCTCCACGTATGTGCCACATTGAGCGCATCGACCGGGTCGAAAGAGGCTATGAGCCGTTCGCTTTGTCCAATGGCAAGAAACAATTTTTCTTTGTTGAGCGAAATTTTTACGCCGTCTGATTCGGTATCATCTCCACAACCGGCAACAAAAACGACAATCATCGATAAGCAAAGGGCTCGCAGTAAAGTACGTATGCCCCATTTTTTACAAGTACCGATACAATCCATAGTATATAGTATCAAATGCCTATAGACTCCCCGATTCGGCACAACAATAAAAAACAAAAAAAGACGTGGGATTCTAAACTCTTCGCTCATCCCGGTCTTCAGGCTCTCGCATTGCCTACGCCTCGGAATAAGCAACACAGCCAGCCCACGTCGTGCGATATTACACACGCTGCAACAATGCATACGAATATAATACACCCAACGCAGACGTCGCGGTTGCGTATCTTTTGAGGCGTTTACAAATTTGCGAGATTTGAAGACCTAAAGATTACGTTTCGTAACGTCCTTTTACCACAATGTAGTTTTTGACCCGCCGCCCACAAAGGGCTGACCGGTCGGCACAAAGATAAGTTGAAATACCTAAATATCCAAAAAATATCCGTCTTCTTGGTTCATAAATTCTTTTATATATGCAACGGCTCCTCGTCGATACCGACGAGGAGCCGCTACTTATTATGTCGTTTGAATTATTTCTTTTTGTAGTGTTTGGCAAGTTCGGTTTCGCGATCGACTTTGTGACGGAACACCACTTTGGTGATGAATGCCCACAGGAATCCTATGCCATACCCTCCAAGTTGTATGGTGCAGGTCACCAGCGACAGCAAGGCTATGGGCAGGCTGCGATTGCGGATAAGCGACTCCACGAAAAGCAGGGTGTAATAGGCCCCCAGCGGTGCCATGAGCCATTGCCACCATATTCCCCCCAAGAGCATAGCCAGCACGCCTATCACGAAACAGGCCGGTAACAGATGTACCAACTTCAACGACTCGGGGTGCAACAAATAGAGATCGACACGTGCCACACCGAACACATAGACTTGACGATAGAACGAGCGGAAACTCACCCTGCGCTTGTGATATACATAGGCATCGCGATAGAGTGCCGTGGTAAACCCGGCATCGCGTATGCGCAACGACAGGTCTATATCTTCACCAAACATATCGGCAAATCCCCCAACTCGCTCATACACCTCGCGCGAAAATCCCATATTGAACGTGCGCGGCGTAAACTTCTCCATCGTACCCTTACCCCCACGTATTCCACCCGTGGTGAAGAATGAGGTCATGCCATAGTTGATGGCCTTTTGCAACCGGGTGAACGAGCTATGCGCCGCATCGGGCCCGCCGTAGCAATCGACCGGATTCTCGATAAGGTGGCGATGTACCGTTTCGAAATAGACAGGAGGGATAATGCAATCGGAATCGAAAAATACCAA
This sequence comes from Bacteroidales bacterium, assembly GCA_045606385.1. Lineage (GTDB taxonomy): Bacteria > Bacteroidota > Bacteroidia > Bacteroidales > UBA11471 > Caccoplasma. The sequence goes on from JAZURX010000070.1 coordinate 8,077, forward strand.
ATAACGTCCCTCGGCACGCTCCATACCATAGTTGCGGGTGAGGCTGCGCCCCGAATTGTCTTTGTAGAAATAGCGTGTCGTCAGTCTATCGGCATATTCGCCGGCCACATCGTCGCACCGACGAGTAGAGCCGTCTTCGATAAGTAACACCTCGAAGTCTTTACAAGTCTGCACGGCAAGACTTTCGAGCAACTCGCGCACCTCATCGGGTCGGTTATATACCGGAATTATTATCGAGAAAAAGGGCTTGGTATCACACATTTCGGGTCATAGGTTAGGGATTGTTTTCACTATCGGCAAAGGTATATAATTCGAGAGATATTCGCAATAAATATCAAAAGTGTTTGCATTTTGAGGGCAAAGCCGTACCTTTACAAAACAAAACACAGCCGACCGGACATGGAGCAAATACGCCAACGCATCGAATATATCGATATCGCCAAAGGATTCTGCATACTCTTGGTGGTATTCGCTCACGTGCACCCCGCCACGACCGATTACGACATAGGGGTGTTTTTCGACTCGTTCCGTATGCCGCTCTATTTCTTCTTGTCGGGACTGTTCTTCAAAACGTACAGCGGAATAGACGAATTTTCCTTGAAAAAAATAAACAATCTCATCATTCCGCTACTTTTTTTCTACGCGTTTGCCTACATATACGACGCAGCGACATGGGGTATACGCGCAATACAGGGGCTCGACACCGTATTCTACGAACGCCATTCGTGGTGGCCGTTCTGGGAAATCATACGCAACGGCACATCATACCACAACTCCCCCCTATGGTTCCTCGTTTCATTGTTTGAAGTAAACCTCTTATACTATACTATATATAGATACACACACCGACTGTGGCGCGACGTGTCGGTAATAGTGATTGCTACCGCCGGCTGGTTGCTTGCCAAAGACGATATACAATTACCATATTTCATAGGCACATCGTTGGTGGCTCTGCCTTTTTTCCACATCGGTTGCCGCTTACGCGAAGCGAAAATACTTGAATATTCTTCACGCGACCGATACGCTTATACAGCCCTCGTGCCTGCCATAATTTCCGTATGGTTTCTTGCCGAACCGATACGTTTACACGAACTGCTCCTTCCGCCGTCTTTTATCACATTTTACCTATGCGGCACACTGGGCACACTCATTATTCTATATATAAGCAAAGCTATCGCACACCTGCCATGTATCTCCTTTTTCGGTCGATACTCGCTTATTGTATTTGGCACACATTGGAGCATCTACCACACTATCATAAATATTGTCGATATATTTATTCCCGTGGAAGAAATCGCCTACCTCATCACTTTTGTACTAACTATCACTATAGAGATTCCCATTATATATTTGCTACGGCAATATGCACCTCGCTTTACAGCACAAGCCGAGTTTTTCTCCACAGCACGTTTTCACAGCACAAAAGAGAAATAAAAAAACACAAAAAGCGACTTCGTTGAAGTCGCTTTTGCTATAATATATAGGTATATTATTTTGCTCTTTCGAGGTATTCGCCGGTGCGGGTATCTACACGAATTTTTTCTCCTGTGTTGATAAAGAGAGGCACACGCACGGTAGCACCGGTTTCGACGGTAGCCGGCTTCAAAGTATTGGTAGCGGTATCGCCTTTGAGACCCGGCTCGGTGTAGGTAACTTCGAGTTCTACCTTCACGGGGAGCTCGGCATAAAGAACGGTTTCGGTCGAAGCATCAGAAACAACCTCTACAACCATTTCTTCTTTGAGGAAATCGACTCCGGTAATCAAGTCGTGAGCAATGGGAGCTTGCTCGAATGTTTCTTGATTCATAAAGATATAATCTTCGCCCTCTTTGTACAAGAATTGATAGGGACGACGTTCTACACGTACATCTTCGAGTTTTTCACCGATGTTGAAACGACGTTCTAAAACATAACCATTGACAACATCTTTGAGTTTCGTACGCATGAAAGTGTTGCCTTTACCGGGTTTTACATGCAAGAATTCGATACAGAAATAGAGCTTTCCGTCCATACGGATACAAGTTCCGTTTTTGATGTCTTGTGCATTAATCATAATAATATTCTGCTTATATTTGTTATTAGTTGATTTTCTTACAAGCGTATTTATACTATATTTTCCGTCTGCAAAAGTAATCTAAATCAGGGAAAACACAAAAAGAATTGTGCAAAAATGACTTATCGTTTGGTTAATTCAAAAAAAGTCTCTATTTTTGCAGTCCGAAAATTGGGAAATAAACAAATAACAAAATACAACGGCAATGAAAAGAACATTTCAACCCTCGAACAGAAAGAGAAAAAACAAACACGGATTCCGTTCAAGAATGGCAACCGCCAACGGTCGTCGCGTGTTGGCTGCTCGTCGTGCCAAAGGCAGAAAGAAACTGACTGTTTCTGACGAGTACAACGATTAAGAAAATTTTTTCTTAAACACATAGAGGGTAGACCGTTTCAACAGTCTACCTTTTTTGTTTTCGGGCGACAGGTCGCAATATGGCGTCAATAAGTAGTTTCAATACCAAAATTCTAAAAACATTTGTCATATAACGTCGCCAATTACAATAAATACACTATCTTTAACACAAAATCGCAAACAATGCCCGACACACTTTCGCTTTATACCCTCAACTCCAAAATACGCAACCTCATAAAAGAGGGTATGCCCGAGCGCTACTGGGTAAGCGCCGAAGTGAGCGAAGCCCGCACCAACTACTCGGGGCATTGCTACCTCGAACTCATAGACAAAGACGAGTTATCGAACGAGATACGCGCCAAAGCGCGGGCCGCTATATGGGCATCGACCTATCGCAATATACGTGCATATTTCAAAAAGTCGACCGGCTCGGAGATTGTTCCGGGCATAAAGATACTGATACAAGTAAGTGTCGATATGCACGAATTATACGGCTACTCTCTCACCGTACACGACATAGACCCTCGCTACACTTTAGGCGATATGGCTCGTCAACGAGCCGAAATCATACGGAGACTTACCGAAGAGGGTATCATAGACATGAACCGGGGACTCACTTGGGTTGCTTTACCACAACGCATTGCCGTAATCTCATCGCCTACGGCCGCCGGATATGGAGACTTCATAGACCAACTGCACAACAACCCTTACGGCTATCGATTCTACACATCGCTCTACTGCGCCGCCATGCAAGGGTCGCAGGCAGAGAGTTCCATCGTCGGTGCATTGGAGCGCATATACAATCATAAAAACGCATACGACAGTGTTGTCATCATTAGGGGCGGTGGTGCCACATCAGACCTTAACTGCTTCGACAGCTACTTATTGGCTCAAAATGTAGCCAATTTTCCCCTCCCCATTATCGTAGGCATCGGACATGACCGCGATGAGACCGTACTCGACAGAGTAGCCAATGTACGTGTAAAAACGCCTACTGCCACTGCCGAATGGCTTATAGCGACTATGAACGAAGCCGACTCCTATTTACAACAATTGCAAGAAAACATACAGCGACATATTGAAACACGACTACAATACGAGCGTGCGCGACTCGAAAGTACGACAAAACATCTTCCACTACTGATTGAGCGTCGAATAGCCGGCGAAAAAAGCCGTATAGCATACCTCTCTCCACTACTCCGACAACATATTACACATAAAATGGAGCAATATCATCGCCAACTTGCCTTGCTCGAACAAGGCGTGCAACTATCATCGCCCGAACATATTTTGATGCGAGGTTTTTCCATTACACTCAAAGATGGAAAAGCTGTACGTTCGGTCCAAGAATTAAAATCGGGCGACCGCATCTCAACTTTTTACAGCGACGGGTGCAGCGAATCACAAATTTTATAATCTATTATATATGGAAGAGAAGAAATTACCCACATACTCCGAGGCTATTGCCGAACTCGAAAAAATCACCGCCCGTCTACAAGATAATTCTTGCGAAATCGATGAGCTGAAAGAACTTACCGGCAAAGCCATGGAATTGCTCAAATATTGCAAAGGCAAACTATTCGAGACCGATGAATCACTCAAAAAATTACTCGATGAGTGGAGCGAAGACAAATAAAAGCAAGACCGGCTAAGCAAATATCAACGATAATAGCCCAAAGTAATCCTATTCAAGTAGAAAAAATATTAACTTTGTAGCCGCTTATAACGACACACACCATATAAAAACTAGAAAAATGGCCGAAAGAAAAGTTCGCGTACGTTTTGCCCCCAGTCCTACCGGGGCTCTACATATCGGCGGAGTACGTACCGCCCTTTATAATTATCTCTTTGCCAAGCAACACGGTGGAGACATGATATTACGTATCGAAGACACCGACTCACAACGCTTTGTGCCGGGTGCCGAAGCATACATTATAGAAGCGCTTGAATGGTTGGGAATCAAATTTGACGAAGGTGTAGGATATGGCGGCAATCATGCCCCTTATCGCCAATCGGAAAGAAAAGAAATTTACCGTAAATATGTAGACCAACTACTCGATGCAGGCAAAGCATATATTGCTTTTGATACCCCTGCCGAACTCGAGACCAAACGTCAAGAGATTGCCAATTTCCAATACGACGCAACGACCCGCACCAGCATGCGCAACTCACTCACCATGAGCCAATCAGAGACAGATGGACTGATAGCATCGGGACACCCCTACGTGGTACGTTTCAAAATAGAACCGGGCGAAGAAGTTATTGTCGACGACCTTATCCGTGGCAAAGTAATCATCAACTCATCGATTCTCGATGATAAAGTACTCTACAAATCGGCCGACAACCTCCCCACATACCACCTCGCAAACATCGTCGACGACCACCTTATGGAGGTGAGTCATGTAATACGTGGCGAAGAATGGTTACCCTCAGCGCCATTACATGTATTGCTATACAGAGCCTTTGGTTGGGAAGATACCATGCCTCGATTTGCACACCTGCCGCTACTTTTGAAACCCGAAGGAAACGGCAAATTGAGCAAACGCGATGGCGACCGTCTCGGATTCCCTGTATTCCCTCTCGAATGGCACGATCCCAAGACCGGCGACGTATCATCAGGTTATCGCGAATCGGGTTATCTCCCCGAAGCAGTTATCAATTTCCTTGCTTTGCTCGGCTGGAATCCCGGCAACGACGAAGAGATTTTCTCTATGGAAGAACTCATATCTCTCTTCTCGCTCGACCGTTGCAGCAAAAGCGGAGCACGATTTGATTACGAGAAAGGGAAATGGTTCAACCATAAATATCTACAAACAAAAAGCAACGAAGAGCTCGCCAATCTTTTTGCTCCCGTATTGGTCTCAAACGGCGTAACCGATTTCGACACTACGCAACTTAGCAAAATCGTAGGCTTGGTAAAAGAACGCGTCTCTTTCATCAAAGAATTGTGGTCACAAACCGCGTTTTTCTTCAATGCTCCGCAAGAGTATAGCGCAAAAGACATCAAAAAACGTTGGAAACCCGACACTCCGACTATAATCGAAGAGTTGATCGACCTCCTCGAAAACATCGAAGATTTCAGTTCGGCAGCCACCGAAGGCATTGTAATACCTTGGATTGAAAAGAAGGGGTATCACCTGGGCAATGTAATGAACGCTTTCAGATTGGCAGTAGTGGGCGAATGTCGTGGTCCACACATGTTCGACATTACCGAAATCATTGGTAAAAACGAGACCATACACCGCTTGCGTGTCGCCTTGGATAAAATATCAATTTCCAACGAATAACGACTAAAAACCGACCTCATCGTAATGAGAAGATCACTATACAGCCTTGGAATACGTTGCTACAGACTATTCGTTAAAATCGCTTCTATACGTAATTCCAAAGCAAAAAAACTTATCGCCGGACAACGGTCGACATTCCCATATCTACTCGATAATGTCGACCCTGTCGGTGGATATATATGGATTCATGCCTCTTCATTAGGAGAGTTTGAGCAGGGACGTCCCCTCATCGAATCGATAAAAGAGAAATATCCTCACAAAAAAATCGCTCTCACTTTTTTTTCCCCTTCGGGCTACGAAGTACGAAAAAACTATGAGAAAGCCGATATTATCTGCTATTTGCCATTCGACACCCCGGGCAATGTCGCACGATTTCTCGACACAATAAAACCCTCTGTAGCCATCTTCATCAAATACGAATTTTGGGGCAACTACCTACACCAACTTCACAAGCGCAACATACCTACGTACATTATCTCGGCCATATTCCGTCCCAAACAACGTTTTTTTCGCCGTTATGGTGGATTTTTCCGCAATATGCTCCGTTGTTTCACACATCTGTACGTACAAGATAGTCGCTCGAAAGAGCTACTCGCCAAGCATGGTATCGATAATGTAACTGTCGCCGGTGACACCCGATTTGATCGTGTAGCCGACATATATCGACAGGCCAAAGAGCTCCCCCTTGTTGAAAAATTCAGTCAGGGGGGAAATACCCTTATTGCCGGCAGTTCATGGCCCAAAGATGAAGAGATTTTTATCGATTATTTCAACCGCCACCCCGAGCAAAAACTCATCATCGCACCTCATGAAATACATGAAGAGCATCTCTCCGGCATCATCGCCAAACTGCAAAGGCCATACTTGCGATACACACAAGCCAACGACGAGAATATTGCGACTGCCGATTGTCTCATTATCGATTGTTTCGGCCTATTATCATCTATATACCAATATGGTACAACAGCCTATATCGGTGGTGGATTTGGAGCAGGCATACACAACGTACCCGAAGCCGCAGTATACGGAATCCCTGTAATTTTCGGTCCTAACTACCAGAAATTCAGAGAAGCCAAAGCCCTCATTGCCAATGGAGGAGCGTTCTCTATTGCAGATACCGGCGAGTACGACTTGCTGATGCAACGTTTTGAAGCCGATAGCACATTCCATGCACAATGCGGAAAAACAGCAGGAGAGTATATTCACGGCAACACCGGAGCCACAGCCCTCATACTCGAAGAATTGGCAACCAAACTGCAATAAGGAGTCGTATGACAAAAGCCATATTCTTTGACATCAATGGCACGTTAGTAAGTTTCGATACTCACGAAATCGTCCCCTCGGCCTATGATGCCATTGCCAAGTTGCGACACAACGGAACAAAAGTATTTATCGCCACCGGCAGACCGTTGCACCTCATCAGAGGACTACGCGATGCGCAATTCGACGGCTACATCACATTCAATGGCAGCTACTGCGTCACTGCCGAAGGATATGAAATCTATTGCAACGCCATACCTCAAGAAGAGTTGAGACAACTCATAGCACACGAACAAAAAAACGGGCCTTATTCCTATGCCTTTATGACACTGGGCAAGGTATATACCAATCGTATAACCGATAGAGTAAAAGATGTAGCCAAACTACTTGCACTACCGATACCGACAGTTGCCGATATGAATCAAGTGGTCGACAGAGAAAGAGTGATACAGATAAATCTCTACACCGACGAAACTGACGAATATCCCATCATGAATACAATTCCCCACTGTCTTTCGAGCCGCTGGAGTCCGCTGTTTACCGACATCAATCTACGAGGCGACAGCAAGCAACATGGAATCGATAAAGTACTGGAATACTATAATATAAACCTCACTGAAACGATGGCTTTCGGTGATGGAGGCAACGATATCTCTATGTTGCGTCATGCCGCCATAGGCGTGGCAATGGGCAATGCCTACGGCTCAGTGAAAGCCCACGCCGACTACATCACCGACACCGTCGATAACAACGGTATCGCCAAAGCCCTCACCCACTTCGGTCTCATTTGACTCGCCTCAAATATCACCAATAGCAATCTGTCGTTCAATTATTTTACACAAATCTTTACATTTTAGCGCTACTATTTAATTCTTCGCTCGACGTCACAGATGTCGGGTCTCAGATAAATATTTTTTATTTTCCCGAAAAATCTTGGGTATTTTTTCAAAAGTTTATACCTTTATCGATTGATTTGAGCGTCGCATAATTGACGCTGTTCAAATCGGACATTTATACCCAAAAGAGAAAATATTCCACAAAGAAAAAAATCACAAACTATAAAAAACACTATCAATTATGAGTTTAATGGACGAAATCGTTGCACGGGCCAAAGCCGATAAGCAACGCATTGTTCTTCCCGAAGGAACTGAAGAACGTACCTTGAAAGCCGCCGACATGCTTCTTGCCGACGAAGTAGCCAACATCATTCTCATCGGTGCACCCGCCGAAATCATGGCACTGGCAGAAAAAAACAGTCTTACCAACATAGGTAAAGCCATCATCGTAGATCCCAAAAATCACGAGAAAAAAGCCGAATACGCCAACTTACTCTTCGAATTGCGCAAGAAAAAAGGCATGACCGAGGAACAAGCCGCCAAAATGGTAGAAGACCCTCTGTATCTTGCTTGTTTGATGATAAAAGCTGGTGATGCCGATGGTGAGATAGCCGGTGCACAAAACACCACCGGGAACGTGTTGCGTCCCGCCCTGCAAATCATCAAAACCGCTCCGGGCATAAGTGTTGTTTCGGGTGCCTTCTTAATGTTCTTGCCCAATAATCAATACGGAGAAAACGGTGTTATGGTATTTGCCGACTGTGCCGTTACCCCCAACCCTACCGCCGAAGAATTGGCACAAATTGCCGTATCG
>JAZURX010000071.1:0-5278 GCA_045606385.1 Bacteroidales bacterium
CTCATTCGCACCTACGATTTCGATACCGACATTGCCATTCAACGCAACTACCTCACCACCATCATGGGTAATGTGTTGACCACCGCCACAGAATTTACCATCACCATCGACGAGGCTTTTAAAGGAACCATCGATAAAGACCTCGAAACCGGCACTATTTATATTGACAGTATTCCTTTCGCTGACGAATCTGTACTTTACCAAAATGATGCCGGTGAGTGGATAAACTCGGCAACATTTGTTTAGGCTGTGAATAATGCTCCTGATGGTGCCACTATCACAATCGGTGCCGGATATATAGAAGATTTTGGAGTATTAACTATTAATAAAGATTTAACTATTTTAGGAGTTTCGGCATCGAAAGTGACGCTGACAGGTAAAATAAACGCATATACAAAATATGTCAGTGGTAGTTATACAAGTCCGGAAATAACGATTAAGAATATCACGTATAAATGGAATGGTAACGACACCTCAACAGGAGCTATTCGTATAGAAAGTGAAGGTGTCTCATCGCCCTATATGATTCTTGAAAATTGCATATTTGATTACAATGGCTACAAGCCTGCTAATAATGCTGTTGGATTTATCTATGTGAAAAAACAGGCTTACGGACTTGTGATTAAAAATTGTGTGTTCAATAAAGTTACAGGTACATATTACGATATGTGGGGTGGTGCAACCGGAACAGATGATAAATCGGTAGTTATTGAAGGAAATACTTTTAACAATAGTGTTTGTTTAGAACAAGCCGGTATAACATTCCAAAATATTCAAATCAAGAATAATATTGTAACCGGATACAGAGGTTTAAGAATCGTTAATAGCAATAATTTATTCCAAAATATTTGGATAGAGAATAACAAATTAAGCAAAATGGATTGGTATTCTTGGACCACAACGACAAATGCGACAAATATATATTTCAAAGGGAATACAAATACAAGTGGTAGAGATATAACCATATCATCGTCGTTATCATCGCTTATTACTACAGATTATTAATATAATCTCGTTAAATACAGACAGCCGCACTCTCATGAAGTGTGGCTGTCTGTGTATAAGTAAAATTATGTAGTAGCAAATAAGTGAAAAATTTTATTTCTAAAAGAGATGTATTGCAAACAACTGCGATAAGGTATAAACAGCGCTTCCCTTATGTGAAATTTTATCAATTTAGAAGATAGCTTTTGCGGCATACTATTTTATATTGTATCTTTGCCCGTTATTATTTTCACTATGTGCAACCATAAAATATCTGTAAAAGGTGCGAGAGTCAATAACTTGAAAAACATTGACTTGGAAATCCCTCGTAATAAATTGATTGTTGTTCCCGGACTTTCGGGATCGGGTAAGTCGTCGTTGGCGTTCGATACGCTCTATGCCGAGGGACAGCGGCGTTATGTCGAGAGTCTCTCTGCGTATGCACGTCAATTTCTTGGTCGCATGAGTAAGCCCGAGTGCGATTATATCAAGGGCATTCCTCCTGCCATAGCCATTGAACAGCGTGTAAATACACGTAATCCACGCTCTACCGTGGGTACTTCTACTGAGATATACGACTATTTGCGCATGCTCTTTGCCCGTGTGGGTAAAACGATTTCTCCGGTGTCGGGTTGCGTGGTGAGGAAACATCAAGTCGACGATGTGGTGCGATGCGCATCTGTTTATCAAGATGGTACGCGCATAGCACTTTTTGCTCCGTTAAAATTTTCTGACGATCGTGCACCTCGTGTTATCTTCGACGCATTGCTCAAAGATGGCTACAATCGCGTGGAATATAACGGCGAAATTATACGTATAGATCAATTATTGACCCTTGGCGATGATGAATTACCTACTGATAATCTCATTCTTCTTATCGATCGTACAACAGTCTCACACACTTCCGATGCGTTGAGTCGTATGCACGACTCGGTAGAGACTGCTTTTTTTGAAGGGCACGGAGAGTGCATTTTGCGTATATATAACGATGGTGAAATATTGTCGCATACATTTTCAAATCGTTTCGAAGCCGATGGCATGACTTTTGATGAGCCTTCTGATTTGATGTTCAATTTCAACAGTCCTATTGGGGCTTGTCCCGTGTGTGAGGGATTTGGTCGCGTGGTAGGTATCGACGAAGATTTGGTTATTCCTAATAAATCTTTGTCGGTGTACGATGATGCTGTGGTGTGTTGGAAAGGCGAGAAGATGAGCGAGTGGAAAAAGGCTTTGATACATACTGCCGAGGCAGCTCGCTTCCCTATACATAAGCCCTATTATCAGCTTACCGAGGAGCAAAAAAATACTTTATGGAATGGTTGTTCTCTCTTTCGAGGTATCAACGATTTCTTTCGCATGGTTGAGGAAAATCAGTACAAAATACAGTATCGTGTAATGTTAGCTCGCTATCGCGGAAAGACGATATGTCCAGAATGTAAAGGGGGACGATTGCGCCCCGAAGCGCAGTATGTAAAGGTGGGTGGAAAGTCTATATCAGAGCTCGTGCAAATGTCTGTTGTTGAGTTGCGTGACTTTTTTGTCAACCTCGCACTTAACGATCACGATGCAACTGTTGCAAGACGCTTGCTTACCGAGATAAACAGCCGACTCAATTTCTTGACTGATGTAGGGCTGGGTTATCTTACACTCGACCGTCTTTCTTCGACCCTGTCGGGAGGAGAGAGTCAACGTATCAATCTTGCTACATCGTTGGGTAGCAGTCTTGTCGGGTCACTTTACATACTCGACGAGCCGAGTATCGGATTACATTCGCGCGATACGGCATTGTTGGTAGGTGTATTGCGCCGTTTGCAACAATTGGGCAATACAGTTATCATTGTAGAGCATGATGAGGATATAATACGTTGTGCCGACTATATTATAGATATAGGGCCTCAGGCCGGGCGATTAGGTGGAGAAGTGGTATTTCAGGGCGATTTTGACCGACTGGCCGAAGCCGAAAACAGCTATACCGCCCGCTACATAACAGGAAAAGATACGATACCCGTTCCCGCTCATCGGCGTTTGTGGCACAATTACATAGAAATAGAAAGGGTTGTACACCATAATCTCAAAAATATAACCGTACGATTCCCGCTTTACGCTATGACGGTAGTTACGGGTGTTAGCGGCTCGGGAAAATCATCGCTTGTAAGAGATGTTTTCTATCGCTCTCTAGCTCGTTATTACGAAGAAGAAGGCGAGGCTCCCGGTTCTTATGGCAGATTGAGTGGCGATATGAACCTTGTAAAACATATTGAGTTTGTCGACCAGAATCCAATCGGTCATTCGTCTCGTTCCAATCCTGCGACTTATCTCAAAGCTTTCGATGAGATACGTAAGCTATTTGCCGACCAGCAGGCTGCAAAACAGATGGGATTTACGCCGGCTCATTTTTCTTTCAACGTCGAAGGTGGCCGTTGTGAGGAGTGTAAAGGTGAAGGTACTATCACGGTCGAAATGCAATTTATGGCCGACCTCGTTTTAACATGCGAGTCGTGTCATGGACGCCGTTTCAAAAATGATATTCTCGAAGTTCTTTACCGCGAGAAAAATATTTATGACATACTCGATATGACCATAAATCAGGCGGTGGAATTTTTTGCCGAAATCAATGGCCCTATTGAGAAGAAAATCATTCGTCGATTGAAACCTTTGCAAGACGTGGGGCTTGGATATATAAAGATGGGGCAATCATCGTCGACCTTATCGGGTGGTGAAAATCAACGGGTGAAACTGGCCTATTTTCTCAGTAATGAGAAACAAGAACCCTCTATATTTGTGTTTGATGAACCTACTACCGGACTGCATATACACGATATAAAAACACTTTTGGCGGCATTCAATGCGCTTATAGATAAAGGTCATACCATCATCATCGTAGAGCATAACATGGAGGTGATAAAATGTGCCGATTATATCATTGATATGGGACCGGAGGGCGGCGATGCCGGCGGTCATATTGTATGTTGTGGTACGCCCGAGCAGGTAGCCGATTGTACCTCCTCATTTACCGGAAAATACCTGAAAGAAAAATTAGTTAAATAATAGTAATAATATGATGTAATGAGATTTTTTCTATTTATTACAAAACGATTATTTGTACTTTTTACGATTGTCTCTATTTGTTCTTGTGAGGAAAATTACAGTCCCGAAGAGAGCGGAGAGAATATACATATACTCTACTCTACAGTCGATAATAATGGCGTTGTATATGAAGTGAATACAAAAGTCGCAAAACTTGTACACATCGATAATTTTTTGTGTGTTTGGTCCTCTACACCACATAATATCGATGGTGTCGCATGGCATATTGCATCGGAATCGGATCTCATAACGATGAATGAGCGGAGAGAGCGTCTCAACAATGAAATATCAAAACTTGGTGGCGACAAGTTGGTAGATGATATATATTGGACAGATAAAATCTCCGGCTCGAGTGAAGCCAAACGCTATCATTTGGGGTACGCCTGTTCGTGGTATAGTGCATTTACCTCATCTCTCAATAATGCTCGATTTGTGAGAGAAATACCTCTTGTCGAAACTATAGAATAACATTATCAGTATATGAGAAAAATATTATTTGTACTTGCTGTTGTAGTGCTATGTGGCAGTGTGTCGGCGCAAAACGTTACCGATTCTCTCCCCAATGTTTATGCCTCGCGTTTTGAACGGCCATTGGCCGATTTGCTCCGCGATGTGGAAAAGTTGTTTGAGGTACGTTTCAAAACGGCCGATGTGCCGGTCGACGGTGTGATGATACCTTATGCCGATTTCCGTATACGACCCTATTCGCTCGACGAAACGTTGCAGAATATTTTCGTGCCACTTGATTATAAATGGACACAGCAGAAAAAGAATGTATATCGTATAAAACCTCTCGAATATTATCGTCGTACACCGGCCGATGGCGAGAAATTGCTTGCGTGGTTGCATCGTAAATATCATGATAAAACCGGTTGGGAGACTCGGCGTGTTGAGTTACTCGCCGGCTTTCGACACTATTTGGGTATCGACTCGCTATTAGAACATTGTGTATCGTCTCCACGTGCTGTTACGGGTAAAATTCGCAAATACAATGGATATAAAGTCCAAAATTTTGCGTTAGAAACTTTGCCGGGTCTTTATGTATGTGGCTCGATATATACTCCCTCTCATCGCGGGAAAAATCCACTCATCATGATGCCTGCAGGTCATTGGGCCGGTGCACGGTATAATGCCGATATGCAGTATCGTTATGCTACATTGGCGCGCGCCGGAGCAATATGTGTGTCGTTTGACTTGGTAGGGTGGG
>JAZURX010000072.1:0-2187 GCA_045606385.1 Bacteroidales bacterium
ACTTTGGCAAGATTTATATATCTTTGCATTCGTAGTTAGTTGGCTTATTTACGACCATCATGTAGCCTTATATGTAGGATTTAGCGATTTTCGTAAAAACTAACACTGAAAATCAATCAGTTAAAAATTAAAAGTCATACCTCACAAAGGGCGCCCGTAATCTTTTTTGCAGGAAATGTTTTTCGGCCGGCATGTGTTCTATTACCAAATTTAAATATCTTTGATTGTCACAAATCAATCGGTATGGCGATAATTATAACAAATAAGCGAGGAGTAGAGCCTCGCCTATTTCTGAATTATCGGTATTGTTTTCTATTATTGCATCTTGTACTAAAAGTGTCGGAAATATTGATGAGCATCAACTTATCGTTTGTCTCATCGATTTTTGTCATATTGAGTTTATCCCCCGTATAATCTTACCCTATCTCTATTTTCTATATCAGATAGGATTTTACAGAATAAAAACAGATGGTCTATCGGTTGTTTTATGTAACAGACCACCTGTTTTAGTTATGTTATATCGGGCGTTTATCCCTATAAAAAATCTTTTTTATGTGTCTGTAAATCTTAGAGTTGAACAACGGTCCAAGTGGCGCCGTTCTTTTGTGCTTCATAGCCTGCTGCAACCCAAGTCGTGGGGTCGAATCCGAATGTACCACCGGTGATGATTACCTCACCTCCGTTAGCAGTCAATATACCGGTTGTATATCCGCTACGAGTGGAGGCAGCACCGAAGTTTCCGCCGTTGACATAAACCTTTGCACCACTTGCAGCGTAAATATATGCCCGTTTTTGATTCAGTGTTTTGCTGAACGAAAATTCACCATCATTGATGGTTACTACTGTTCCTTCTCCTACAGCATATACGTTGTAGCGGCCGCTGGTGCTGGTGGTGTTTATGGCGAGACTTCCGCTATTGAAGGTTACTTGTGCTCCATTGGTTGCTCCTATACCGCCACCTTTCGAGTCTACGTTGGCATCTTCGATGATAAGAGCGTTTTCTCCACTCACGATAAAACCATAATCGGTAGGACTACCGGTGGTGATGGTGTTGCCCTCAGCATCGAGATTAACTTTTACGTTGTTATCTCCGCTGATTTGTATGTAAGGTTGGCTGCTTTGGGTATTGTCCAAGTCCGATTCAACTTTTACGGTAGGCACGCTTATTCCATCAGGAGATATTGCATTGTTGAGTATATCATTGATGGCATCAGCCTCTTTTACGACAACCTCTGTGGCTACAATTTTGTTGTTGCTCTCTGTGAAATTAAATGTGGTTACATCTGTATCTGTTTCGTACATATATTTGCCTTGTTCGCCGGCTTGACATTCGATAAATTCGCTGTTGGTAACCGATACTGTGGTTGTATTGTCTATAGTTCCGATGGCAATACCCGGTTTTTTACTTAAATGATCGAATACACATTTGTCGACGATTACCGATGCTATGTCTGTGCCATAAGCTTCGTGCATCTTCAGACCGCGATATCCTTTGAAAGTACATTCGTCAAATTTTGCGCTACCATCGTTTACCCACGCAGCGTAAACGCTCTCTTCGTTCGATTCGAAAGAACATTTTGTGAATGTAGCATCACCGTTTATTTGTATTTCGTCACCGAATACGCAACCTGTACATTCGATATTACCATCCATTTCGAGGTAGGTAAATTCCCATGCACCTTCTGCGTACGATACCGATTGGTCTTTTACAATAAGGTCGGTAAGTATGAGTATTCCTCCGTTTGCAAGTCTTATCGGGTCGACACCGTTTCCTGTTGCAAGGAGAGTGGCTGTGCCATTACCGTTGATTTTTACCGATTCAGTCGCGGTGTTTGTATCGGGGATAAAAGGTGTGCTGCCGTGTGAAGCTCCTGTTTCCCATTCCAAAGTAGAGCCGTCTTCAATATTTATCACTGCATTTTTTACACCGTTGCTGTTGATGTCGCTCATAATTGTAGAAAGAGCTGTTTTTACATCTGCGGTTTTAGTTATGGTATAGATACTGCCCAATTTATTTATACCCAATGCAGGTGTTTCCAGTTCGACGAGATTTTCACCTTTGAAAGCCTCGTCGATGGTGATGGTAAATTCTGTGGCGGTGGTCAACACATTACCCATGATGGTGGTGAGGTAGTTGCGTTGAATTGCGATGTCGGTATCGAAATCGTAGGTACGAATGAGTTGGCT
>JAZURX010000073.1:0-9743 GCA_045606385.1 Bacteroidales bacterium
GTATTATAGGTAGTGTTTTACCCGGTCTTCCCGGTATACATCTCAGTTGGATAGGTATGTTGTTGCTTTATTTATGGGGTGGTAATTATTTTACCGACGTACCGATGTCTGCAACCTTTTTATGGGTATGGCTTGGAATTGTTGTGTTGATAAGCCTTATCGACTATTTTATACCGGCATATTTTGCAAAAATCACAGGAGGAAGTAAACACGCTTCGAGAGGAGCAATGGTTGGTCTCATTATCGGAATTATTTTTACTCCGATAGGTATGTTATTGGGCTCGTTTTTGGGAGCGCTCTTGTCGGAAATGTATTATGCCGATAAACGTTTTCTCTCGGCGTTGAAGCCTGCTTTTGGATCATTTATCGGATTTATTACCGGTACAGGATTGAAGATAATTGTTGCTTGTGTAATGCTCTACTATATAGTTATATACATATGATTATTTTTTTGAGGGAGCAGCTTTCTCTTTTTTCTCTTCGGCAAATTTCCGATTCATTTCTTTCAACTCTTGACGGAATTTTGCTCGACGGCGCAACAGGAAAAATAACAAAATGTTGATACCTATGCAAGCAATGACAATAGTGATAAATTCGGTGCGACTACCGACGTATTTATCCCATCCGTATATGGCCATTGCTATGGTATATATCATCAGCAGGATTGGTATAAGTATGTACGATTTCATAATGTGCTATTTTTGAATATATTTTTGAGGATTAACAATTTTATTGATAGGCAATATCATGGAGTATATATCGGGTATAATCTCTTTTTGTAGGGCTTTGTATATATGTAGGCAAGCCCATGCATCAGTTGCGGCATATACTTGTTGGGCCGGTGTAAGTTCTGGGGCTTCCCAATTGGAAAGTTGCTGAGCTTTTGATATTTTTTTCCCGAAAAGTATCGCATATACTTTTTGCAAACTCATCTCATCTATACCATATGCTGTAACATATTGTTGCAATTCCATATATTGACGCGGACTAATATCACTAATGCGGTGCAACCCGTGAAAGTCATCTTTCAGCGATAATCCTATCTTTAGTATTTTGTCGTTTTCTAATAATAATTTCACAGGTGTTATAGTTTCAGGTTTGCATGTACGAAATAAATAACATGTATTCCATGTTGATATTTGTACTAATGCAACATGATGAACTACACCTTTTTTGAATGTTGGACGTGTTTCTGTATCAAGGCCAACTATACTTTCAGTACATAATTTTTGGTATGCCTCATTTGCCTTTTCGGCAGTATCGACTACAACGATTTCTCCGGGAAATCGTATTACTTGCATATTGGCTATACTGGCTTTATCTATATGTATCATATGCAATACTATAACCATCGATCGGCATCTTCTTCGTCGCTATACCAGTCCGATTGTCTTCGTTGATAAAAATTTTCGTCGGTATGACTATAGTGATGTTCACATTCATATACATCGTCGGTATCAATTTCAAAGTTGATACGATGTAAAGCGCCGAGTGCGTGAATAAGTTTTGACCCCCAGTAACTTTTAAATTCATCGCGACAAATTGATAATGCGGTTCGCATCGATTCTTCGTTTTCGGTGCGATATGCCGATACGAAATCTTTGATTATTTGGTATATATCGGCTATATCTTCGGCAATGCTGGCCGCAATAGGCAAGTCGTTGTATTGATTATTGGCATCGGGCGCCAATAAATAAGCATCTTTCTCTCCTAAAATATGCTCGATATTGCATCTCAGCAATTCATAGTATTCTTCGGTCACAAATCGTTCAGGAGTCTCATAATAATCTATTTCTTCGTTTTCGGGAAGTAATGTAGCTTTGAGGTAAAGTAGAGGAAGTAGTTTTGTCGCTGTAGAGGTAAATTCATCATCACTCATTTCGGCAGTGCGTTCTATAAACGCACAAAATTCTACACCTACTGTAACAAACTCCACACTATTTTTTGCGTATATATAATTATCCATTTTATCTATATAATTGGTTTTCTTCTATATATTGAAATACATTTCGAGGTATATGTTCTTCGGGTGTTTTACCTATTGAAATGCGATGACGTATTTCTGTAGATGAAACATTTATTTGAGGTGCGTCTGTCGCTCTAACATTCGTGGGTAATGAATGTTTCTTTATTTCATATCCACAGCGTGGATATATGTCGATCTTATAATTTTCAATAATCTTATTGAACGATTTCCATTGGTCAAATATCAACCAATTGTCTGCACCTATAAGTAGATGTAACTCAATGTCGGGATATTGTGCAGATAGTTGTTCTAATGTTTTTATGGTATAAGATGGGCGGGGTAGGTGCATTTCCACATCACAGTATTTTATGTGAGGATTTTGTGCGATTCCCAATTTTACCATTTCTATGCGGTGATAGTCATCGAGTAAATCTGTGCTTTTTTTCAAAGGATTTAGAGGAGATACACTCAACCATATTTCATCAAGACCTCCCTCATCGAGCATATATTCAGCTATAGCAATATGCCCGTTGTGTATAGGATTGAATGAGCCGGAAAAGAACCCCACCTTTTTTGTCATTCTGTGTATTATTTCGATAAAAACTCTTTAATAATGGTCAGGACCTTTTGTTGTGCTATCGATAGTTCATCATTAATGACTATATAGTCAAATTTCGGTGCGAAACTCAATTCATATTCGGCTTTTGCCACTCTACTATCAATAACCTCCGGTGTGTCTGTTGCTCGGCCTTCAAGTCGTTTGCGTAATTCTTCGATGCTGGGAGGTTGTATAAATATGGAAATTGCACGATTCCCATAAAATTTCTTTATATTTATACCTCCTACGACATCTACATCGAATATTACATTTTTCCCGCTTTCAGTAAGACGTTCAACCTCGCTTTTGAGTGTGCCATAAAACTTGTCGTTATATACCTCTTCGTATTCTAAAAATTCATTGTCGGCGATACGTTTGCGAAATTCGTCGGGTGATAGAAAATAATACTCTACACCATGTTGTTCATTCCCTCTTGGCGCGCGTGATGTTGCCGATATAGAGAATGATAAATTCAAATTCAACTTTAATAAATAATTGATAATAGTTGATTTACCTGAACCCGATGGTGCTGAAAATATGATAAGTTTTCCCGGTTGCATAAAACTACATGGCATTAAGGATTTGTTCTTTTATCTGTTCCAATTCGTCTTTCATGCGGACTACAATTTTTTGCATTTCGGCATGGTTGGCTTTTGACCCCATGGTATTAATTTCTCGACCTATTTCTTGTGCGATGAATCCGAGTTTTTTACCTTGTCCATATGGCCCCTCCATAGTCTCTTTGAAATATTTCAAATGATTATCGAGTCTGGTTTTTTCTTCATTGATATCCAATTTTTCAATGTAGAATATCATTTCTTGCTCCATGCGGTTTTTATCAAATTCGTATCCATTGATTTGAGAAAGAGCATCTTCAATGCGAGCTTTAATTTTATCTGTTCGTTCTTGCTCATAGGGTGCGACTTCGGTTAAAAGGGCTGCTATGTTATCAATCTTTTCGGAAAAAAGTCTTTGTAACATAGTACCTTCTTGTGCCCTAAAAGCTAATAGTTGTTCAATCGCCTCATTTACAGCTTTTATAATATACTGATTCTCATCTTCGGTTGCCTCTGGAATTTCGGTATGTATAGTTTCGGGAAGACGCAATAAGGTTTGAAACCAATCGCCCGGTTGTGGTATACCCACAGTTTCGGATATAGCTTTCAAACGTGTATAATAATCTTTTATTATTTCAACGTTGAATTCTGTTTTATGGTCGGTCGAAACGTTGTTTTCTATCTGTATAGAAAGGTCTACTTTACCACGTTCCACACGTTTTGCAACCTCGTTCCTTATATTCATTTCAAGTTCTTTATATATCGATGGAACTCTCATGGACAAGTCGAGTTGTTTACTGTTAAGAGACTTTATCTCGACAATGATTTTTTTATTTGATAATTCGGCAACAGCTTTGCCAAATCCGGTCATGGAATATATCATATTATATATGATGTTTGTTATACGATGAACATGTTATTTCAAAAAGCAAATGTAATTTTTATTCTGCGTTTAAGCAAGTAATTCTTTTAAAAACTCTTTGTCTGCCTATAAAGAAAGAGTAACAGACAGATGTTATTTTATATTATCTATCCATTACTCTTTTGGATTATTATTGAAATATTTATTTGAGATATTCCGTGATTTTACCACTGATTTGGAGTAGGGATATTTCGCATAGTTTTGTGTCGTATTCAGCCGAAAGGATACGTTCTTCGGCATCTAATAAACTTTTTTGTGCTTCTCTTAATTCTATACCTGAAAGATTTCCCAAGATGTAGCGTTCACGAGCTATCATATAATTTTCTTTTGCTGCAATCAGATTCTCGCGTTCGAGATTGAGTATTTCTATGTTGTTACGATAGGCCTGATATAGATTGCTTATGTCGGCATTGAGGGCTTGTTTTAACTCTTGTTGTTGCAATTCTGCATTTTCTATTGCAAGACGTGCATTTCGCCGTTCACTGCGTCTACTTCCGTCATATAGATTGATGCCGATTGTTACACCGAAATCGGCACCTAAATTATTGCGCCGCTTATAAGAGTCGTTGCTTGCGTAATTATAAGCATTGAGTGTATATCCATATCCGGCATTAAGTTTTATGTATGGGTAGTTACGTGAAAATATTTTTTTCTTATCGAGTTCGGCAATGGTTTTATTTTGTTCGGATTGTAACAGCATAGCATTTGTTTGTAAAGTAGAATTCCATAAATCATTGAATGCAAGAAGTGTATTTACATCGATAATAGTGTCTCTTACACTTATAGGTTCATTCATGTTTTCATTGTGCGACATCAACTCATTAAGGCGTATTCGTGAAGAATTGAGTGCCTCTTGCTGTTTCATATACTGTGTACTATCGGCATTGAAGTCGACACGGGCTTGCAACAAATCGAGACGCGAAAAATTCCCTATTTGGTAACGTTCTTCCACAATACGTAGTCGTTCTTTCGATAGTGATACTGCGTATAAAAAATTTTTAAGGCGTATTTTTTGTTGTATAAAATTATAGTATTCGGCAGTGAGTTCGGCAATGAAGTCTTCGATAGCAATGCGCGTTTGTGTCTCACCTTGTTTTTCAAGTTCTTTTAATCGTTTGTAGTCGGCTTGAATTCCAAATCCATCAAAAATAGTCCAATTGATATTGATACCGGCACTGAAGTTTTGGTTTAATGCGTTGTGATTCGTTGTATGGTCGTCGTTACGAGAAATGTTTGATACTACATTGTCGGCGGCACCATTATATCCGGCATTGAAATCGATAGTCGGCCATACTCCTGCATTCCCACGTGTCGCATTGTTGTGGATGGTCTCTTCGTTATTTCGTACGATACGTAAAGAATAGTTATTTTCCAATCCTGTTTCGAGACACGATTGCAATGTGTATATCTGTCCTTGTAACAATAAGGGCATAAAAATAAATATTGCTGATAATATTTTTTTCATGATTTATGAGACTGTATACGATTGGTTGATATATAAGTATAAATAGCCGGTACGATAAACATGGTGAGCAATGTCGAAATAAGCATACCTCCTACAACAGCCATACCCATGGCAATACGACCATTGGCTCCTTCTCCGGTGGCAAAAGCTAATGGTAGCAATCCAAGTATGGTCGATACACTGGTCATAAGTATAGGACGTAATCGTTGTACTGAAGCTTCACGAATAGCGGTGAGTTTATCGACTCCTGCCTCTTGCTTTTGGTTGGCAAATTCTACAATAAGAATACCATTTTTTGCAACAAGTCCGATGAGCATGATAATACCTATTTGGCTGTATATATTCATTGTTTGTCCGCTACATTGCATGAAAATAAGTGCGCCACATACGGCGAGAGGTACCGTGAGCATAATGACAAACGGGTCCTTGAAACTCTCAAATTGTGCTGCTAATATCAGATAGATAAGCACTAATGCAAGAATGAATGCGAACATGAGGCTCGATGAACTTTCTCTATATTCTTTTGAGTCTCCGGTAAGTGCAGTACGGAATGTATCGTCTAATGTCTCATGAGCGATTTTATCCATTTCATCAAGTCCTTGACCGATGGTTTTCCCTTCGGCAAGTCCGGCAGATATTGTTGCCGATACAAATCGATTGTAGCGGTAGAGCTGAGGAGGAGCAATACCTTCGATTAGTTCTACAAGATTGTCCATTTGTATCATATTACCTTCACTGCTCCGTATATATATCGACTTTAAATCGATGGGCTTGTTGCGTTGTTGACGATTTATTTCTCCTACGATTTCGTATTGTTTTCCGTTCATGTAAAAATAACCCATGCGCTGACCGCTCAGTCCGTATTGCAGTGTTTGTGCTATACTTTGTGTGGTGACCCCCATGATATTTGCCTTCTCTCTATTGATGGAAATACGAGCTTCGGGTTTGCTAAATTTTAGATTCACATCTGCCATTTGAAAAACGGGATTTTCATATACTTTTGTCATAAAAACAGGAAGTATTTGTTCCAATTTCTCTATATTGGTGGCTTGTATAACATACTGTATGGGCATACTTCCGCGACGACCGCCGAACGTAGTTTGTTGTTGCACAAAAGAGCGCGCTTTTGTTTTTTGTTGTACTGCTCTTGAAAGTTTTTCTGCAACCTCCATTTGGCTGTAATTACGATCTTTTATATCTTTCAGCATTATCTGTATATTACCGCTACCATTCCATACTCGTGCGGTTATTGCTTCAGCATCGGGCATAAGTGAGTCGGCAAGTATATTGATTTCTTCGGTGTAGTCGCGCATATATTCATATGTTACACCTTCGGGTCCACGGGTGTTAATGGTTATGCGAGATCTATCTTCGAGTGGAGCCATTTCTGCCGGAATATTTTTCCACAAATAAACTATGGCAATCAATGTTGCCAAAACTATAGGCAGGGCAACCCATTTGTGTCGTAAAAAGCCCTCAAGCCATTTACGATAATATCGGTTCATGCCATCGAATATTGGCTCTGTTTTACGATAAAACCAATTTTTCTTTTCCCGCTTTACCAGCAATTTGGTTGCCAACATAGGTGTAAATGTGAGTGCTGCAAATGATGAAATGATTACAGCTCCCGATACTACAATACTGAATTCGCGGAATAATTTACCTGTCATTCCATCCATAAATACGATGGGAAAGAATACGGCTACGAGAGTGATAGTTGTAGATATAACTGCAAAAAATATCTCTTTCGAACCTTCTATGCCGGCTTCTTTAGGGGTCATTCCTCGTTCTATACGTATGTATATGTTTTCTGTCATTACAATGGCATCATCTACCACAAGCCCTACGGCAAGAACGATAGCCAACATTGATAGCACGTTGATAGAGAATCCTGCTAAATACATGACAAAAAAAGCTCCGATAAGCGATACGGGTATCACGATACATGGCACCAGTGTCACACGCCAGTCGCGGAGGAAAAGGAATATAATAATTATCACAAGTATAAAAGCCTCGAACACAGTGTTTTCGACTTCTTTTATTGAGGCTCGGATAAATTTTGTGTTATCAAATCCGTAGCTGTATTTTACGTCTTCCGGAAGGTCTTTTTTCATTGTTTCCATGCGTTCATATACAGCATCTGCTATTTCTATGTGGTTGGCTCCCGGTTGCGGTATTACAACGACACCGACCATAGGGACACCGTTCATCTTCATATAGCTTTTCAAGTCTCGTGCTTCAATTTCGGCATGACCTATGTCGCTGAATCTGACAATTCGATTCTTATCTTCTTTGATGATGAGGTCGTTAAATTCCTCTGCTGTATGCATCAATCCCAGAGTCCGTATAGATAGCTCAGTCGTGTTACCTTCGATACTACCTGAGGGTAATTCTACGTTTTCTTTATCTATTGCGCTCTTTACATCCATGGGAGTAACGCCGTATCCCGACATTTTGGTAGGGTCAAGCCATAGACGCATAGAGTATTGCTTTTCTCCCCATATCGATACACTGCTCACGTCTGATATTGTCTGCAGTTGTTCTTTTACGGTCAAGTCGGCGATTTCGCTTAGTTCCAATAGTGACCGCTTGTCGCTTTGAATGGCCACCATAAGTATAGGAGTGGCATCGGCATCGGCTTTTGATACAGTAGGAGGATCGCAATCACGAGGCAACCAACGTTGTGCACGTGATACTTTGTCGCGTACGTCGTTTGCGGCTGTTTCGAGGTCGACCGATAATTCAAATTCTATTGTTATGCGGCTTTGTCCTTGGCTGCTGACACTCGAAAGTGAACGTATTCCAGGTATACCGTTTATATTTTGTTCGAGGGGCTCTGTTATTTGGTTTTCTATAACGTCGGCATTTGCACCCGGGTAGCTGCATGTTACCGATATGATAGGATTGTCGACCGATGGATATTCACGTACACCGAGACTGGTATATCCGATAAATCCGAAAAGTAATATGATGAGAGTCAGGACCGTTGCAAGTACCGGCCGCTTTATGCTCAATTCCGATATATTCATAATTGGTCGGTATTATTTTTCTATATTTTGTATTGTCACCGGTAGGTCGGTACGTAATTGTAGCGTACCCGAAGTGATGATGGTATCACCTACTTGCAACCCTTGCAGTACTTGTACTTTCGATTCGGTACGTAGACCTTTGGTTATGCTTACCGGTACGGCTTTTCCCGATTTGTAAAGAAATACCTTATCAATACCCATTTCGGGAACAATCGCTTCCGATGGTATAGCTATGGCATTCTTTATTTCTCGGGTTTTGAGTCTTACACTGGCATATCTTCCGGGTGTCAATTCTTCGTGCGTATTGGGGTATCTTGCACGCATCGAATATGTGTGTATTTCCCTGTCGACGTGCGACTCTGTGGCATACACTTTGGCTTTGAAAGGACGCAAATGGCCTTCGATACTAAAATCGAGATTTGCTCCTTCATTTATCACCCCTGCATATCTTTCCGGAACAGAAAACTCTATTTTAAGGGGCGATATTTTTGTAAGATTGGCTACTAAAGTCGATGGAGTGGCATATGTGCCTTCACTGACATAGCGAAGTCCGATTCTTCCATCAAATGGAGCTTTTAATTCTGTCAATGCGATGTTGGCTTTTACCATTTCTATTTCGGCTTGTAGGGTTGCAAGGTCGGTCTGTACTTGTTCATACGCCTCTTTACTTACAGCCTCTTTTTCGAGTAACGCGTTTTGACGGTAGACACGGTCTTCGGCAAGTTGTAGTTGTACTTCTAATTTCCGCAATTGCGCTTGAAGAGTTGCATCATTTACCTTGGCGAGTATATCGCCTTTTTTTACTTGGGTGCCTTCTTCAAAATTTATTTGAGTTATTTTTCCTGATGTCTCAAACGATAGATTCACCTCCTCATCAGGGAGTAAGAGTCCGCTTACAGAAATCTCTTCTGTTAATGTCTCTTTTTTAAGAACCTGTACGGTGACACTCAATGGTTTTCTTTTTATACTTGGAGGTGTGGAAACTTGATTTTCTGTCTCTTGTTCAGTGAAATATTTTTTGTATACATATGTACTACAGCCAATTATTGTAAAACCGACTAATAAAATAAATCCTCGTTTAATATTCTTGTTCATATATTCTCTTATAGGTTGTTTTTGTTGTTTTAGATAATAAAATCAATGTTGGTTTAATGTCAGATACTCAATTTTGCAATAATTAAGAATATCTATAAATGTTGTTTTATA
>JAZURX010000074.1:0-1566 GCA_045606385.1 Bacteroidales bacterium
ACCTACATCTTGACCGAGGAACGAGTTGAGGTAAACACCGTATTCGCCGTAGTCGGTAAATTTGATATCCCAAGTAGAGGGGAAGTCAATCACGGAAGCATCTTTCACGTGTATGCGTTCGGGGTCGAAAGTAGCGGTGTAAGTTTTGCTGTAGTCGATAGGCAGAGAAACATTGCTTCCCGATTTTACAATACTGTTACCAGTAAAGAATGCGTCGAGAGTCGAAACTGCATCACCCCAATAAAGGTGGTTTACGGTAAAATCTGAAAGTGTCGCTTTGCCCTCGGCATCGAGTGTAAGGGTCACTTTTCCGGTATTGGCACCCGATCCGTCCCACAATACAAGATAAGGAGATTTATTATCGACTGTTTGCAGAGCTTTCAAGAATACATTATCGCCAACAGAAATTTCAAGAGTGTTGGGGTCGCTGTTCGACACGTATGCTGCAAGACCGCCTTGTATGCCGGTAACATCTTCACCCAAGAATTTTGTTACAATATATAACTGATTTTCATTATCATAAATAATTTCCATATCGAAAGTTTCGGGATAGGTAATGTCGGTGTTACGCGGAGTATTATACATTATTTGACCGACTGTTACCGAGTATGTTCCGGTGAAATCTATCGCTTCTGCTGTCGATTTTTTTTGGGCTATACCATAGGTGTAGTATTGAACAAGTATAGTTGTATCTTTGCCTTCGATGGTGGTCTCTTGTCCAAAACGGATACCGCTCGAGAGAGACATCGAAGTGCTGGACATATATTTAAAAATAAGATTACCTTTACGGCCGGTATTCATATAGGGATATAGCGCAATTTTATTGGCTGCATCGACATACGCGTCTTCAAAGGGTATAGAAAGATTTTGTCCGTCAAAAGTGACGTTGCTGAACGACATGGGTTCATATCCGTCAAAAGTAATGGTTGCGTCATATTGGCTGAACGACTCATTAGTAGCGGTAAGTATCATATTGAGGTCGGTGGTGAATGTCGAACTGGTGTCACAATATCCGGCTGCCGAAAATTCCCAATCACCCGACATGTCTTCGAGTTCGATGGTTTCGTGCTCTACGAGAGTGAGTTTGCAATTGGTAAACGTAGCCAAGATAGTGGTAGACATCTCTGCATGATTACCAAGAACCAATGAGAAATCTTCCATGGTCATGTTGCCATTGTCATCGAAAGTGAGATAACATTCGTAATTACCGCCCCAAGGATATGCTCCATCTATAGTGGCAATACCGATTGTCCCCATTTGCCAATGAGCAGTAGAGTTGGGATTCAGTGTGCCGAATTTTTTTGTGGTGGCGTCGAATCGGTTCATACCCCATGCGCCGCCTTTTCCACCGGCGATACCTTTGACTGATGCGTCATAAATGTCGTGACTTGTAATGACTACATCGCTTTCGGCTGCAAAATATTTAGTATATTCTTGACCGGCTTCGGTCACTGTCATAGTTGAGGTAAATTTATATTTACCAAACAACTGCGTAACACTTGTTATCTCGGCTTTTGCCGGAATAAACAGTGCGCAAAATAGTGTGAAGAGTAAAAGTTTTTTCAT
>JAZURX010000075.1:0-14663 GCA_045606385.1 Bacteroidales bacterium
AATTTTACGTTGCAAATATATAAATATTTTTATAGTGGTAAAAGTATTATTAATAAAATTTCCAAAAATTTTTATTGTAATTAAAAAAACGATATGAGTCGTGAGATGATGTAATTTGCCTGATTCTGTTGATAGTATCAATAAATAAAATGAGGAATCCGCATAGATGAATAGGATTCCTCATAATGTTATAAATAATGGTATATCAACGACTATTTTTGCGAATGGCTTTGTACACCTCTGTGGCGAGAATTTCGGCTGCTGTAGCATTGGGGTGCACTCGGTCGGGGAAGTTTTGAGGCATACCAGCGGTAGGGGTATGCAGGTCTATTACTTTTGTGCGTTTTTTGCGAGCCACTTTTTTTATGATCGGTATTATCTCGCTCACTATTGTAGTGTCGTTTATTCCCCATTGTTCGCCATATACGGTAGCCGGATAACATAGGTATATTGTAGGGTTGGCGCCGACTCTCAGAGAGTCGATCATTGCCTTCATATCGTCGTCAAACTCATCGCGATATTTCCAATTATGAGGTTTCGAGTCGTTTGTGCCCAATTTTATCACGACAATGTCGGGAGCAAAAGCGCGGGCTTCGGCAAATTGTTTTTCGCACATGTAAGGGTGGTCGCCCTTATTGAGCATAGTACGCGCACTCACACCATAATTACGAACTTCATATTCGGCTCCAAGCATTTTGGCCAGTACGGCTGGATAGCTCTCACTGTCACGATTTTTCAATCCATGTCCATAAGTGATGCTGTTTCCTATGCAGGCCACTTTTATGGGTTCTTTGGCATACGTTACTGCCGAAATCAATAGAATAACCAAAAGTATATTTTGTTTCATATCTATTCTGTTGTATTGTAGCAAATGTTTGTCGATATAAGAATTGTTATTCTCGGTGTTGTGTATATGATATAATTAAAACGCATCTCCGTATTTACTAATCGGAGATGCGTAGATATTTTTTTTTGAATATTATTTATTTATCAACAACCATGCATCTTGAAACTCAGGAGAGTATTTCAATTTCACGGCATCACGGAGTTTTTCTGCTTCGGCACGTGTGTCATAACTACCTATAATTACACGATACATCATTTGATTGTTGCGTGCCATAAAGGCGGTGTATCCGTCTTTGGTAAGTCGTTCTTTCAGCGATGATGCGTTGGTTTTTACAGAGAAACTGCCTACAATTACATTGAACATTTTCAATTTCGATGCATCATCATCGATGATTACGATTCGTTCATTGCTTACACGTTCTTTTTGTGGAGCAGGGTTCGCGACTACTTCATTTTCGACGGGTACCTCTTCTACGGCTTCTTTTTCTTGTGCTTTGATGTAAGCGGCTTTGTATGCGCTCTCTTTCGATTTACAACCACTTGTGACGACAAGCAACATTGTCATTACAAGTACGGCGAACAAATTCTTTTTCATATGTATAAGAAGTTGGTTATATCTTATTTGCAAGACCGATTTTGAAACAGTGATTGTGTCTCATTAAATTTCAATTCGACCTTTCGTGGAGAGCAAAAGTAAAAATAATATTTGATATTTCTACATGCAACAATAAAAAAACGAAATTAACCATATTTTCAAGAGCAATAATTCTCAAAAAATATTTCTTCTACGACATAGAGGGTGCGATATTTGTGTAGTTGCGTTTTTTTTATCACCTTTGTGGGTGATAGGAGACGTTACCCGTCAATATCACTATACCATGATAAACTTATATATAATGAAAAAAATAATTTCTTTTATAATCTGCTTTGCACTTTCGTTTTCGGTATTTGCATATAAAAAAATATCCGATGGGGTGATTATTTCATTGACGCAAAAAGATGTTACGGAACCTCAAACTGTGCGCCTACGTGTAGTCGATGAGGATATTGTGCGAGTTACGGCTGTTCCCGGTAAAAAATTACCGAAAGATCAAAGTCTTGTAGTATTGAATACTGCCTATCGTAAAACGCCCTTTTCACTCCATGAGCATGGCGATACTCTCATACTTTCTACCGCACATGTAAAGGCGTTTGTAAATATGAGTACGGGAGAAATAGCATTTGCCGATTCCTGCGGTAATGTGCGACTTCGAGAACGAATAGGTGGTGGAAAGCGCTTCGAACCGATAACCGTTGATGGTCGTTCGGCATATAGTTATTGGCAGCAATTCGAATCACCCGAGGACGAAGCATTTTATGGCTTGGGACAGCACCAGTCCGATGAGTTTAACTATAAAGGTAAAAACGAGTCGTTGTATCAATATAATACAAAGGTTTCTGTCCCTGTTATCGTGTCGAGCAGAAATTATGGATTGTTGTTCGATACCTACTCGTTGTGTAAGTGGGGCGACAGTCGGGAATATGCGCAGCTTTGTGACCTCTTTGACCTATATGACGCACGAGGGGAAAAGGGCGCTCTTACAGCCACATATACTCCCGATAAAAAAAATAAGAAAGTAAAAGCGTTGACTCGGCGTGAAGACCGAATTTATTATGAAGATATAAAAACGATTCTCGATCTCCCCAAAGATTTTCCGCTTTATGGCTCTAAAGTCGTTTATACTGGTGAGTTGGCTGCTCGAGAGTCGGGCAAATTTCAGTTTTTGCTTTACTATGCAGGGTATGTAAAGGTATATATCGATGGACAATTGGTAGTGCCTGAACGTTGGCGTACCGCTTGGAATCCCAATAGCTATAAATTTACGACAAGCTTGCAAGCGGGGCGAAGAGTCCCTATCCGTATCGAATGGAAACCCGATGGCGGTGTCTCCTACCTTGGCTTACGTGCTTTATCTTCACTTCCGACCGACGAGCAGGGTATGTTATCGTGGTATAGTGAGATGTCGACATCGTTAGATTACTATTATATGGCGGGGAATAGTGCCGATGATGTAATTTCCGCCTACCGTCGTCTTACCGGTAAGGCTCAGATTATGCCTCGTTGGGCAATGGGTTTTTGGCAAAGTCGCGAGCGATATAAAACACAAGATGAGATACTTACAGCACTCAATGAATTCCGTCGCAGAGATATTCCTATCGACAATATCGTGCTCGATTGGAATTATTGGCGTGAAGCCGAATGGGGAAGCCATGAGTTTGACGAAAAGCGATTCCCCGATCCGCAGGCGATGGTCGACTCCATTCATGCCCTCAATGGACGTATGATGATTTCGGTGTGGCCTAAGTTCTATATGACGACCGAGCATTATAAAGAATTCGACCGAAAAGGGTTGATGTATCAACAGGCCATCAAAGATAGTATACGCGACTGGATAGGTCCCGGATACATAGGTTCTTTTTATGATGCATATTCGACCGAAGGTCGTAGAATATTTTGGCGACAGATGAGTGAGCATCTTTATCCGTTGGGTATCGATGCATGGTGGATGGACGCCAGTGAGCCCAACGTGCGCGATTGTACCGATATGGAGTATCGCAAAGCTCTTTGCGGACCTACGGCGTTGGGCCCGTCGACGCAGTATTTCAATGCTTATGCGTTGATGAACGCCGAGGCCATTTACAACGGACAACGCGATGCCGATAAAGACCCTGATAGACGAGTTTTTCTCCTTACTCGTTCGGGATTTGCCGGGTTACAACGTTACTCCACGGCTACATGGAGTGGTGATATTGCTACCCGTTGGGAAGATATGAAAGCCCAGATTTCTGCAGGTCTCAATTTCTCGATTAGCGGGATCCCTTATTGGTCGATGGATATTGGTGGATTTTGCGTTGAAAAACGGTATGAAAATGGGTTCAAGAAATACAACAAGACCGGTAATGAGAATGCCGACCACAAAGAGTGGCGTGAGTTGAATACCCGATGGTACCAGTTTGGCGCGTTTGCACCCATATTCCGTTCTCACGGCCAATATCCCTATCGCGAAATATACAATATTGCACCCGAAGAACATCCTGCGTATAGCTCTATTGCCTATTACACACGTTTACGCTATCATTTGATGCCGTATATATATACTCTCGCCGGTATGACATGGCACAACGATTATACCATTATGCGTCCGTTGGTAATGGATTTTGCTTCTGATACCGATGTGTTGAATATTGGCGACCAATATATGTTTGGCCCATCATTTATGGTATGTCCGGTATATACCTATGAGGCTCGTTCGCGTGAAGTATATTTCCCCGCTACAACCGATTGGTACGATTTCTATTCGGGTGCTTCGATTGTAGGTGGACAACATATAATTGTAAACGCTCCCTATGAACGTATACCCTTGTTTGTTCCACAAGGTTCTATCATACCCTTTGGTCCCGACCTGCAGTATAGCGATGAGCAACCGGCCGACACTCTTACTTTATATGTGTATACGGGACGTGATGCCTCATTCTCGCTATATGAAGATGAGAATGTAAACTACAATTACGAGAAGGGGGCTTATATGCATATGCCTGTTTCTTATTGCGAAACGTCAAAAACTCTTACTATTGACGCTCTCCAAGGTTCTTATCCGGGTATGCCGACGTCTCGTACCATACATATAGTCGTAGTATCGCCACTTCGTCCGGTACCATTTGCACGTGATTGTACCCCCGATTTTACAATTACATATAAGGGTGAAAAGGTATGTCTCAACCTTGAGCCGGCATTCAAAAATTAACATATATATTATGAAAAAGACTTTTTTAATCTGTGTCTTGTTCTTTGGCATATTCGGTGCTTCGGCGCAACAACCTTTGTATCTCGATGAGTCGCAGCCCATCGATGTGCGTGTGCAAGATGCTCTGTCGCGTATGACACTCGAGGAGAAAGTGAAATTGTGTACAGCTCAAAGTAAATTCAGCTCTCACGGAGTGCCCCGTCTCGGTATTCCCGAGTTGTGGATGAGCGATGGCCCTCACGGGGTAAGAGAGGAGTTGTTGTGGGATAGTTGGAGTGTGGCAAGTTTTACCAATGACTCTTGCACTGCGTTTCCGGCGTTGACTTGCTTAGCTGCGACGTGGAATCCCGAGATGTCGGCTATGTATGGAAAGAATGTGGGTGAAGAGGCTCGTTATCGTCGCAAAGACGTATTGTTAGGTCCCGGCTGTAATATATATCGTACACCCTACAATGGTCGAAATTTCGAATACATGGGAGAAGACCCTTATCTGGCATCTGTCATGGTGGTACCCTATATTCAAGAATTACAAAAAAATGGAGTTGCCGCATGTGTAAAGCATTTTGCGCTCAATAATCAAGAGTTGTGGCGCGACCATATCGATGTAGATGTGAGCGAAAGAGCATTATACGAAATATACCTTCCTGCATTCAAAGCCGCAGTGGAAGAGGGTGGAGCATGGTCGATTATGGGGGCGTATAACAAATACCTCGGCGAGCACTGTTGCCATAATAATGTGCTACTCAATCGCATATTGAAGGGTGAGTGGAATTTCGATGGTTGTATAATCAGCGACTGGGGTGGCGCTCATATCACCAAAGAGGCGGCATTAAATGGACTTGATATAGAGATGGGTTCATATACCGATGGTTTGTCGGCCAATCGTGATTTTGCTTATGAAGACTATTATTTGGCTCGAAACTATTTGGCCGGTTTGCGCGATGGTACTTATCCTATGTCGACTATCGACGATAAAGCCTCTCGTATATTACGACTCATTTTCCGTACAGCCATGAATCGTAATCGTCCTTGGGGCGCATTTACCAATGAGGCGCATTATCAGGCAGCGCGCACTATCGGTACCGAAGGTATAGTATTACTTCAAAACAATGCTCCTCGTTCTCAAAAAGAGGCATTATTACCTATCAATCCCGATAAGTATAATAAAATACTTGTCGTGGGCGACAATGCTACACGTAAGCAGACCAAAGGCGGTGGCTCGTCAGAGTTGAAAGTAAAACAAGAAATCTCTCCGCTCGAAGGATTACAGCAACTTTATGGCGATAAAATCATCTATACGCAGGGGTATGCCGCAGGACGGCCTCGATATGGTAAGGTCGATAAAGTACGTGTCAATGTCGACTCTTTGCATCGTAAAGCTGTAGATTTGGCTCGAGAAGCCGATTTGGTGATTTTTGTCGGTGGGCTCAACAAGAATTACCAGCAAGACAGTGAAGCCGGCGACCGTATACAATATAATTTACCGTTTGGACAAGACAGACTGATACCAGAATTGGTCGCCACAAATCCCAATATGGTATTGGTGCTTGTAAGTGGTAATGCGGTAGAAATGTCTTGGTATAAGCAGGTGCCGGCCATAGTGCAAGCTTGGTATCTCGGCTCTGAGGCTGGTCATGCTATTGCCGATGTATTATCGGGTAGTGTCAATCCCAGTGGTAAATTACCCTTTTCGTTTCCGGCCAAACTCTCCGATAATGGTGCTCATGCCTACGATGCGTTGTGTTATCCAGGCGACACTGCACGTGTGATATACCGCGAAGGTATATACGTCGGTTATCGTTGGCACGACACAAAAAATATTCCGGCGCTTTATCCGTTCGGACATGGTTTGAGTTATACGACGTTCTCATACGGAAAAGTTGCTGTTTCGAGTCGTAAAATCGCAGCCGGTGATAAATTGACCGTTTCTATACCTGTAAAAAACAGTGGTAAAGTTGCCGGTAAAGAGATTGTGCAATTGTATGTAGGCGACGACCACTCGATATTGCCACGTCCGACCAAAGAGTTGAAAGCGTTTGATAAAGTGATTCTTGCACCCGGAGAGGAGAAAATTGTAACTTTCACCCTCGATCCGCGTGACCTATGTTATTTCGATGATGCGTCGCATAGCTGGGTTATAGAACCGGGAAAGATGAATATTTATATCGGTTCGTCATCGACCGATATACGTGCCAAAACTTCATTCATACTCACCGATGCACTTTCATGCTCGGTGGAGTAGATATTTTTTGTAAACATAGAAGCGTCCGTTTCAAGGTTAGTCTTGTTTCGGACGCTTTTATCTTTTATAAGATATTGCTGGGTAGTTGTATGTCGATTGGTAAATCGTGAGGGTGCGAATTTTTCCGGAATACCTGTTTTTATATAATCTCTTGTTTCCGTTTCATGTTTTGTAGAATAATATTTCTTATATCGTTTTTTTGTATTTCTAATGATATATTCGGAATAGTTAACGTTGGTTTGCGTTGATAAATCAGCTATCTTTGCTGTCGTAAAAATTCAATAGGATACATGATGGAACAGATGATTATTACCTCAATTATTCTTCTCTTGTCGGCAATTTTCTTCATGATGGGGAAAATTCGCTCCGATTTGGTTGCTATCTCTTCATTGATATTGTTATTGGTATTCGATATTCTTACACCGGCCGAAGCATTGAGCGGATTTTCCAACAGCGTGGTTATCATGATGATTGGCCTCTTTGTAGTAGGTGGGGCAATCTTCCAAACAGGTTTAGCCAAGATGATAAGCGGTAAGATTATGCAGTTGGCAGGTAAGAATCAGTTCCTATTGTTTTTGTTGGTGATGGTTGTTACCTCATTCGTCGGAGCCTTTGTGAGCAACACGGGTACGGTGGCACTCATGCTTCCTATTGTAGTAAGTCTTGCAGCCGGTGCCGGCATGTCGCCTTCGCGACTGTTAATGCCATTGGCTTTTGCCAGCAGTATGGGTGGTATGTTGACGCTTATTGGTACGCCCCCCAACCTCGTTATACAAGAGACGCTTATCAATGCCGGTTATGAGGCTTTGTCGTTCTTTTCGTTTACCCCTGTCGGCATTGTCTGTATTACGGTGGGTATAATTGTCCTCATTCCATTGTCGAAGTGGTTCTTGTCCAAAAATGAAAAACAGAACGATAATAATAAAGCGACCCGTCGCGGACAGCAAGATTTAATTCGCGAGTACCAACTCGAGCAACGCTTGTTCCGCGTGCAGATTTCTAAGAATTCGGATTATGTAGGTTCTCAATTGCAAAATCTCAATATCCCGCAACGATATGATGTAAGTTTACTCGAGATACGTCGCAAAATTTCTACCCGTCGTCCTATATTCAATAATATTTATGATCATATCACCGCCGGTCCCGATACGGTGTTACAAGAGGGGGATATACTTTACCTCTCGGGCGATGGTGACAAGGTGGCGCTTATGGTTTCGGAAAATAACCTTTACAATCTCGATGCCATGGCCAATATGTCGGCAAGAGAGCAGTCCAATTCTACCGGTATAGCCGAGGTGGTGTTACTCCATAACTCATCGTTCGATAACGTGGCAGTGCGTGATTGTGGATTCCGCAAGAAATTTGGTATAAATATATTGGGTGTGCAACGCAATAGTGTGTATCATGTGCACGATTTGCGTGATTTCCGTATGCGTAGTGGTGATGCTTTGTTGGTACAAGGTGCTTGGAGCGATATAGCCCGTATGAGTAAAGAACAGAATGATTGGGTGGTATTGGGTGAACCTCTTGAAAAGGTGGCTAAGGCGACCATCGATCGTAAGGCTCCTATTGCTGCAACCATCATGTTGGCTATGATATTGGCTATGGTATTTGAGTGGGTTCCGGCAGTAGTTGCCGTCATGATTGCCGCCATTTTGATGATTTTTACGGGGTGTTTACGCAATGTCGAAGATGCCTATCGCACCATCAATTGGCAGAGTATCGTGCTCATTGCCGCTATGATGCCCATGTCGTTGGCATTAGAAAAAACAGGAGCGTCGGCACTCGTCTCCACGGCACTCGTTTCTGGACTTGGAGAGTACGGTCCCCTATTACTATTGGCCGGAATATATTTTACCACATCACTTATGACCATGTTTATCAGTAATACGGCCACAGCGGTGCTTATGGCTCCTATTGCCATGCAATCGGCCATAGGTTTGGGTGTAAGCCCTTATCCCTTCCTTTTTGCGGTTACGGTGGCAGCGAGCATGTGTTTTGCGTCCCCATTCTCCACACCGCCAAACGCATTGGTGATGTCGGCAGGTAAATATACCTTTATGGACTATGTGAAAGTCGGACTTCCATTACAAATCATCATGGGTATTGTCATGATATTTGTGCTGCCGCTTCTTTTCCCATTTGATTAGAGAAAACAGACAATCGCTTCATTTCCCTCTCTCGAAATAATAACGCTTTTCGAGAGAGTTTTTATTACTTATATTTATACAGAGGAAAAACTATTCGATTTTATCCCTGACGGTTATTAATTCAGTGAGACTTATGATTGGCAGTCGAAAGACCTTTTTCGGCGATAATGCGGCGTGTATGCTTCATAAATACAATAAAAAACAGTGCGGCGGCACAACTAAGTCCCACGGGGTAGCCCCACCATATTCCCGGAGTTGCGCCACCGAGAGGAAAAGCAAATAGATATGATGTCGGCAAGCATACCACAAAATAGCTGATAAAGGCAATCCATACCATAGGCTTTACCACACCCAATCCACGCAATGCTCCAGCATACGAAATTTGCATGCCATCGCTCAATTGATATACCATCATGGGTATTACTATGGCCGATACGATAGCAGCCACTTCGTCCGAATCGGTAAATAGGAATCCGATATGATGTCTGCATAGAAACATTACACCAGACACAAGTATCAGTAGCACAAAAACAATACGTGCTCCTGCCGATGCGATGGGGCGAATATCTTCGTGTGCACCATTACCGCGAGCATTGCTTATGAGTATGGTTATGGCCGAGCCTATACCTGTATAAAGTAAAAAGCCGATTGTCGAGAAAGTCATGGCCGCTTGGTGTGCAGCAAGTGCCGTAGTACCTATCCACCCTACAAATATAACACTTAAACTGAAAGCGCCCGTCTCCATTCCCAATTGAAAAGCTATGGGCAATCCTATGGTCAACAATTGGCGATACTCATTCCTCCCTCCGAAAAGATGGAAAAATCCCTCTTTGAATCTGTTATAACGTTTACTGCGAAAGAATAACCATAATCCCGCAATGATGGTGAAAAACCGGGCAAGCAGAGTCGAAATACCGGCACCGGTAAGGCCCATTTCGGGAAAACCACAATAACCATAAATCAGTAAGGCGTTACCGATGATGTTCAGTACATTGCTTACCAATAATATGTACATAGGCATAAGAGTATCGGTAGTGCCATCGGCAAATTGCTTGAATGCGTTGAATAGTAACACCGGAAACAGTCCCACGATATTCATTATATAGTATGGACGTATGATGGGAAGTAACTCTTCGGGCAAATCAAATCGATCGATAAAAAAGTAGATTACGCCCATTATAAGCATCAGAAATAGAGCAAGTATTCCATTACTGTATAGTCCATATCGGAATGTTTGTCCGGCACGATGTAGTTCGTTTCGTCCGGTCTGTTCGCCTACAAGCGGTGTAATACCCATGGCAAATCCGTAGGCAAACATGGTGGGGAGCAGAAACAGATTGTTTACAAACGAGGCCGCCGATAGCTCTGCTGTCAGGTGGCGTCCCACCATGATATTGTCGGCAAATCCTGTCAATACAACACCTATCTGACCTATCATGATGGGTATGCCCATACGAAGAATAGAGCGGTAATGTCTACGATATTTTTCAATATGAAGTTGCATGTTCTGTTTAGATTCTTGCTGATTTGCAAAGATACATCATATATACCTACAAACAATCTCAATGTTTGTTCTTTCGTTCACCTTTTGTAAAATCTTTCGGTTTTATATATCGGATTTATCTCAATTTGTACTACTTTTGTCATCGCAAAATAAGAAGAGAAATGAAAAGATTCTTTTATAAAATAGTAATCTCTTTGGTGTTGACATCGGTCCCGTTTTCTTTGTTGTCGGCACAAGAGTTTCTGTGGAGTGTCGATGTGAATATGATGTTCGACAATCGGGAGTATGGTAAAAGTCGTTACAATTGGCCACAAACTATTTTTGGCGCGAATATCACGCCAATGGTCGGCCTTGGCTGGAGAGGCAATTCCATACAAGCCGGTGTGAGTGCCATGCGCAATTTTGGCGCGCCTACGAAAGATATGAACTGGAATTTTGTCTTTTTTTACAACTATCGCGACGACCGTTTTAATGTTTCGGCAGGTATTATTCCTCGTCGCCAGGTTATCGGGGGAAGTGACGCTTTTTTCTGTGATTCTATTAAGTTTTTCGATAATACCATCGATGGCCTTCTATTACAATACCGCCACAATAATGATTATGTAGAATTATTTTGCGATTGGGATGGACATCAGACCGCGACCGAGCGAGAACGTTTTATCGTATATTCATCAGGACGATATTATCCGCTCTCATGGCTCTATGGTGAGTATGAGGTGATGATGCATCACCATGCCGGTACCGGGTCGGGATTGGCGGCCGATGGCTCCTATGCCGGAGGAGTGACCGACAATGTATGGCTATATCCTCGTATCGGTGTAGATTTTTCCGATAAACTATGGTTTGACAAACTGAAAGTAAGCGTTGGCTGGCTACACACATTCCAGAACGACCGTACTTATGTGGGCGACTATGTAAAACCTCACGGAATGCAAGTCGAAGCACGTATTGAGAAATATAAAATCGGCCTTTATAATACGCTCTTTGCCGGTGGGTGCATGATGCCCTATTACGATCGTTATGCATCGAGTCTGTATACCGGTTCAGCTTTTTATCGTACGCGCGACGATGTTTATAATCGTCTCGAAGCCTATTGGCATCCTTTCCAAAACGAAAAGTTCGACCTTAAAGTGTCTTCTGTACATCATTACGACGGCGTGAAGTGGTCATCGCAACAACTTATCACTTTCAATGTGATGATTGATAATGATATGTTTCGTAAGAACAGCCCGGTACGTAGCCAGTTACGTTTGAAAAAAAACAAAAAAGCAGTAGAAGGTGAGGAATAATAATTTTTTTGTTGCTCCCGTTTATTTCTTTTTATTCCGATTATCAGACATAAGAAATGGTGTGTGATTTTTATGAAACTTCGAAACAACTTTTATGATGTTAAATCATATTTTTAGAGTTTTCTTATGCGTCGGCACTCGTTTGTATCTTTTTAAGGAATAGAATGGGGCAGTATCGTTATTTTGCCGTATATTTGTACACGTATGAATAGATTTTTGGTAGTACTCTTTCTTCTTTTACCGGCAATAGCACTATTTGCCGATAAGAAAGAACCTGTGGGTGAGCCATATGCGTGGAGGCTTACGCAACCGCTTGGTACGCCCTATCAAGTGCCTCTCGATACCCTTATAGATAACTATTACCATACCGACTTGCCCCTTATGAATTCTACCGCCTATAGTTATACCGGAAACTTGGGTGGTCCGGGTATATCAAAAATATTTTTTGACCGTCCCGATATGCCGCAATTTATATTCAAGGCTCCATACGATTATCTCATCACCACACCGAGCAATTATACCTATTATAACACTCGTCTCCCGATGACGTTGTTGTCATATCTTTTTGGCGGGAACAAGCTTAAAAAACAGGAGGACCTCAATGCCGAGTTTTCTGGGAATATCAATCGGCGCATTGCGGTGGCAGCTAATTTGCGTTATATTTTGTCGCGTGGTAGTTACGATCACCAGGCAACAAAAGATATGACGTGGCAGATTGCCGGCTCGTATATCGGTGATAAATATCAACTCCACCTTATGGCTAATACCTACAATTTTGTAAATCAGGAAAATGGAGGTATTGCCGACGATCGTTTTATTCTCGAACCCGATGAAATGGAGTCGGGGCAAGGAGGATTTGATTCTCAAACTATTCCCGTACATCTCTACGATGCTTATAACCGATTGCGAGGACATAATTATTATCTTACACATCGCTACAATCTCGGATTCTATAAGACAGAGATGCTAAATGATACCACGGAGAAAAAAATTTTTACCCCGGTTACAAGTTTTATTCATACTATCGAATATAATAATAATATGCGCCGGTTTGTCAATCAGTCGGCCAAAGATGATACAACATTCTTCGAGAATACATATTTTCGCAAAGATGGCTCTAACGATTCTACCGAATATTGGTCGCTCAAGAATACGATAGGTATCTCTTTACTCGAGGGTTTCAATAAATATGCCAAGATGGGTATGTCGGCGTACCTATCTCATGAGTTCCGTCGTTACACGCTCATGAGTGACGTTATTCCTCAGTCTATGATGGCTGCACCCACTATCCCCATGTTACCCAATTCTTCGTTTACGCACATTGTCGAAAAAGCACCTCGTGTATTCAATGAAAATGTGTTGTGGGTAGGTGCCATATTATCGAAAAAGCAAGGCGAGTTGCTTACATATTCAGCCGATGCTTCTCTCGGTCTGGTTGGTGTCGATGCCGGTGCTGTAAAAATCGACGGAGAAATACAGACTCGTTTCAAGATACGTAAAACCACGGTACAATTACGTGCATATGGATTTTTCAAAAATGAAGCACCTTCGTTCTATTATCGTAGATACACCTCCAATCACTTTATTTGGAACAATAATTACGGAAAAATACGTAAATTCCGTGTCGGTGGAGAGTTTAGATTGCCTGTGTCAGGTACTTTTCTCAATATAGGTGTGGAGAATGTGCAAAATTATGTCTACTTTGGAAACAATGCCTTACCGGTACAAGACGATCGTATATTACAAATATTCTCGGCAACGTTGCGTCAAAAAGTAAAATGGGGTATATTCAATCTCAATCTCGAAGCAATCTATCAGAAGACGAGCGACAGCAAGGTTATTCCTTTGCCCGACCTCAGTGCCTATGCCCAGATGTATCTCGATTTCAAAATTGCTAAAGTGTTGCAGATTCAAGCCGGTGTCGATTGCAAATATCATACCTCATATTATGCCGAAGTGTATCAACCGGCGACACTCTCATTCCATACGCAAGACAAAATGAAAGTGGGTAACTATCCGCTTATGAATGTTTATGCCAACATGAAAATGAAGATGGTACGTTTCTACATTATGTACACTCACTTCAATCAAGGGCTTTTCGGTGGTAATAACTATTATCTCATGCCGGGGTATCCACATAATCCTGCCACTCTCCAATTTGGCCTCTGTGTCAATTTTACTAACTAATCCCGGTTATATCAACCGCTTGATTTGAGCACCAATGATTTTGGTAAATACATTGGTGGTATTATTAAGTACGCCCCCTCCCATACAAGGGTGCGTCTTATCGTAAGTTTTTATCCTACTTTTTGTTCATATCACCTAAGACTGCTATCTACTACTGTGTGGTAGGAGAGGGAAACTATCTGGTGAAGACTTCTATTCATTGTAATAATTGCGTGTGTTTAAACAATAATAGTAGTCAAAACAGCTAAATAGGGCTGAATCCTAAAAAAGGAAACAGCCCTGAATTATTTACTATACTATTATCGGATAGTCGATATGAAGCAATCGTTTACACGAATTCGACGAGATACGCCCTACGAAGAAGGGGAGATGAAGGAGGCTCTGAACCAGTTGCTCAATGACCGCCACTTCAACAAAGTGATGCAGGGCTTTGCCCCTTGGCTGCCCAAGGGACTGCGCAACGGTTTCTTCAAGATGATGTTCATAGGAGTGAAAACTCCGCTTGACTTCCAACTCCGTTTCATGAAGCACGTAGTGCGCTATGTGCTGAAGAAGCATGCACACGGCTACACCTTCAACCACAGCACAATCTCGAATCGCGGCAACCAACTGTTCATCTCCAACCACAGGGACATCGTCCTGGACAGCGCCATCCTCGAC
>JAZURX010000076.1:0-23446 GCA_045606385.1 Bacteroidales bacterium
TACATCAAATCTTTCTTTTTTAGGAGCAAATGTAATTGTTGTAATATGTAATTTTTTTGTAATTTTACTCTCAAATAACATTTTAAAAAATATCATGAAAAAATTATTGTTAATCTTTATGGCATCGTTCTTCGTTGTGAACATGTATGCCGATGATAGGGGGGCGATGAAAGGACTTATTTCTCGTTTATTACCTGATTATGTAGATGATTTCAAACTCAAAAAAATAAAGAGTGATACAGATTGTTTTGAGTTGTGGAGCGAAAATGGGAAAATTATAATTGCCGGTAATAATGCCAATTCTATGGCTGTCGGGCTTAACCATTACCTTAAATATTATTGTAAAACCGAAATTTCATGGTTTGATTACAATCCTATTGAAATGCCCGAAGTCCTTCCGATTGTAGAAAATAAAGTACATGTAGAGGCTCGGGTAAAAAATAGATTCTTCCTCAATTATTGTACATTTGGTTATACAATGCCTTGGTGGAAATGGCAGGAGTGGGAGCATTTTATTGATTGGATGGCTCTGAATGGCGTAAATTTACCTCTTGCTATTACAGGTCAGGAAAGTATATGGTATAAAGTATGGACAGAATTAGGGCTTTCTGACGAGGAAG
This sequence comes from Bacteroidales bacterium, assembly GCA_045606385.1. Taxonomy (GTDB): domain Bacteria; phylum Bacteroidota; class Bacteroidia; order Bacteroidales; family UBA11471; genus Caccoplasma. Next base: position 621 of record JAZURX010000076.1, read on the forward strand.
TTCGAAAATATTTTACCGGCCCCGCACATTTACCTTGGCATCGTATGCTCAATATTGACTATTGGCATGGTAATCTCCCGATGTCATGGCTTGATGGTCAAGAAGAACTTCAAAAGAAAATTGTTGCCCGAGAACGAGAATTGAATATGCGTCCGGTATTACCGGCTTTTGCCGGGCATGTACCTCAAGAACTTTCCCGTATATATCCGGAGGCTAAAATTACGCGACTTGGAGCATGGGCCGGGTATGCCGATAAATATGCATGCAGCTTTCTCGATCCTATGGATCCTTTGTTTCGCGAGATCGAGCAGGCTTTTTTGAAACAACAGAAGAAATTATATGGTACGGACCATATATATGGTATTGATTTATTTAATGAACTTACTCCGCCATCTTGGGAGCCCGAATATTTAGGACGTGTAAGCAAGCAGGTCTATGAAAATTTGCGTAGCGTCGATAAAGAGGCAACATGGTTGCAAATGGGTTGGCTTTTCTTTAATGACAGTAGGGATTGGACCGATGAGCGAGTAAAAGCTTATCTTACATCTTTCCCACAAGAACATCAAATACTTCTTGATTACTATTGTGAGGCTCAGGAGGTGTGGCAACGTACGCAAAAATTCTTTGGTACCCCTTATATTTGGTGCTATCTTGGTAATTTTGGAGGAAATTCGAGACTTTGTGGTCGACTCGATGTTATTAATGAACGTATAGAGAATACTTTTGTTAATGGTGGTGAAAACTTTGCAGGTATAGGTTCTACTCTCGAAGGATTTGATCTTAATCCCTTTGTATACGAATATGTATTCGAAAAAGCATGGGATTTCGATATGCATAAGAATATTACACAATGGATAGATAATTTAGCCGATCAGCGGGTGGGTAAATTCGATGAAAATGCCCGTAAAGCATGGCATCTGCTTATAGATAGTGTATATACAGACCAAACTACTCCGGGGCAATGTTCATGGCTCAATATACGTCCATCGTTTGGCGATCCTCGAACCTACTATTCGAGTACATGGTTTACATGCAAAAATAAAAATCTTTTGGAGGTATTAGATCTATTGTTGAAGGTCGATACCAAACGAGCTACCTATGAATTTGATGTCGTAAATATCACTCGACAGATGATGAGTTTCTATTTTGATCATATACGTTCTATGTATGATCAAGCTTATGCCGCAAAGGATTATGAAACAATGGAACTTCATGAAAAGATGTTGCGAGAAATTCTTACAGATACAGAGCGTTTACTTGCAACAAATACGACTTTCCTCATGGGTAAATGGATTGCCGATGCTCGTTCGTGGGGAACAACCGAGACCGAAAAAACATACTTCGAAAGTAATGCACGTAATCTGCTGACTACATGGGGTGATGAAGATATGTTGCTCAATGACTATGCGAGCCGTACTTGGGCGGGTCTTGTAAAGTCGTATTATGGAGTTCGTTGGAATCGTTTCTTTGATGCAGTCAATAACGCAATATCTGAGGGCGTTGAATTTGATGATGCTCGTTTTGAAGCTTATAAAAAAGAAATTACTCGATACGAAAAACAATGGTGGAATGAGCAGATAGATACCTTCTCTTCAGTTCCGGTCGGTAATGGTATACAGGTCGCTCGTGAGATAATAGAAAAGTATAGATCATATATTCAATAAGGACTTATATTTAGCGTAAAAGCCGGGGTAAAACTGAAATAGCAAGGTGTTATCTCGGCTTTTCTTATACGAATTAATTTTTTTCGATTGAGTATTCTTTTATTCCTAATGATTCGTATGCTTTACGTAATTCTTCCTCATTGTCGCTTATGACAAGAAGTTTGTCACCTGTTTTCAGTATGGTATGCCCTTTGGGAACAAAGAAATTATTCTCGCGTTTTACCATTACGGCTAGAGTATTATCGGGTAGTGTCATATCCATCAGACGATTTCCATTTGATAGAGTTATGTCGTTGATTTCTATTTCTGACATAGATGATTTTATTTCCTCTGGAAGTTGCACATCGAAATTCTTTTTTACTTTATTCGGGGCGATGAGATGTAACCATTTTGCCATGGTTCCCACAGTCGTTCCTTGAACAAGAAGTGAAATAAGGGTTATAAAAAACACAATATTAAATATTAATCTTGCATTTTCAATACCTGCTAACATAGGATAGGTTGCGAATATGATAGGGACTGCTCCACGCAGACCCACCCAACTTATGTATAATCTGGCTCTTGTCGAATAATTACGAAAAGGTATAAGGCATAATAATACACTTATAGGCCGAGCAACAATAATTACAAATATACCTATAATAAGCCCAATACCGATAACCGGTGGTAGTTGGCTGGGGGTTACAAGCAAGCCGAGTGTAAGGAACATAACAATTTGGAAAAGCCAAGTAAATCCGTCAAAAAATGTTGCCATACTGCGACGATGCACAACTCGGGCATTACCCACAACAAGACCGGCAAGATATACTGCCAAATATCCGTTTCCACCAAGCATATCGGTAAAAGAGAAGATAAAGAATACAAATGCAAGAAGCAGAATAGGGTAAAGTGATTGGTTATGAACATTGAGTCTGTTGAGTGCAATTACAGAAAGTCGTCCGAACAAGAGCCCTAATACAGCACCAATACTCAATTGTATAAGTAATGTTCCTATAAAGCTCCAGAACGAAAACTTCCCCATTTGTATAATCTGAATCAATATAATGGTAAGCATATATGCCATGGGGTCATTACTACCGCTTTCCAATTCGAGGGTAGGGCGCAGGCGCTCTTTCAAACTCAACCCTTTCGATCGTAATATCGAGAATACAGACGCAGAATCTGTTGACGACATTACGGCTGCTAATAGCATAGATTCCCATATACTGAGATGTATATCTGGAATAAATCCACACATAAGGTATATGAAATAACCTGTTATCAGGGTAGTAAGTAATACTCCGAATGTCGCTAATGCTATTCCCGGCCCGATTACTGGTTTAATATCACTGAACTTGGTATCCATTCCACCCGAAAACAATATGATACTTAGTGCTATAACTCCTATAAATTGAGCCGTTTTAGGGCTATCGAAATGTATCTGTAAAAATGGGAATGGGCCATCGCAACCGAATATCATTCCCACGCCAAGAAATAGTAATAATGCCGGTAGACCGAATTTATATCCGGCTTTTCCTGCAATTACGCTGAAAAGCAATAGTATGGCACCAACAAATACAAAATTTTCGGGGTTTAGATTCATATTGACCTATTTTTGAAAAAGTGTTAATATTTATAGATTATTCATTATCAAGTAAATCCGGACGTAAACGACGCGTACGTTCTACCGATTGTTCATGCAACCATTCGTCGATTTTACGTTGGTGTCCCGAAAGTAAAATATCGGGTACACGCCAACCATTATATTCAGCCGGTCTTGTATATACGGGAGGAGCAAGTAGGTTGTCTTGGAAAGAGTCTGAAAGTGCCGATTGTTCATCTCCGATTGCGCCGGGTATCAATCGTACGATAGCGTCACACATGATTGCTGCGGGAAGTTCACCTCCGGTAAGCACGTAATCACCGACAGATATTTCGCGTGTGATAAGATGCTCGCGTATGCGATAATCTATGCCTTTGTAGTGCCCGCATAAAATTATCAAATTTTCGGCCATTGACAGGGTGTTGGCAATAGGTTGATTGAAAGTCTCACCATCGGGCGACGTATATATTATTTCATCATATTCTCGTTCGTTTTTCAATTGAGATATGGCTCTGTCTATAGGTTCTATTTGCATCACCATACCGGCCGATCCACCAAATGGGTAATCATCGACTCTGCGATGTTTATCGGTGGAAAAATCGCGTAAATTATGTACAACAATTTCTACAAGACCTTTATCTTGTGCGCGTTTCAAAATAGAGTGGTGGAGGGGGCTTTCCAATAGTTCGGGCAGAACTGTAATTATATCTATACGCATACTGATAATATTCATTGTTTATGTGTGCAAATTTAGAAAAAAAAGCGCCATTTATTGTTGTTTTAGACTTCTATTTATGATAACAAATTAATTTTTGTTTCACCTTATGCTGATTCATGAAAAATATGTAGATTTGCAAATATATAATCGTATGATAAAGTCTGATGACATGAATCTTATTGAAGCGCGTATATTAGAATTACGAAAAGAACTCGAGGAACATAATTATAATTATTATGTGCTTAATTCGCCGACTATCAGTGACTATGATTTCGACCAATTAATGGCAGAATTACAACAACTCGAAGAACTTAATCCCGAGTATGACGACTCTAATTCACCAACGCGTCGCGTAGGAAGTGATATAAACAAAGGGTTTATACAGGTGGCGCATCGTTACCCTATGTTGTCTTTGGGTAATACATATACCAGGGAAGAGGTGGCCGCTTTTTATTCACGTGTGCAGAATACATTACAAGAACCCTTTACCATTGTTGGAGAATTGAAATATGATGGGACTTCAATATCATTGACTTATCAAAATGGCCAACTATTGCGAGCTGTTACGCGTGGCGATGGTGTGAAAGGCGATGATGTAACCGAGAATGTAAAAACAATTCGTACCATACCTCTTTGTTTGCGAGGTAATAATTATCCCGAATTATTTGAGATACGTGGAGAGATTTTAATGCCATGGGCTGTATTTGAGAGACTTAATGCTGAGCGTGAGCGCGAAGAAGAATCTTTATTCGCTAATCCACGCAACGCTGCATCTGGAACACTGAAATTGCAAAACTCTGCTGAGGTTGCTTCGCGTCAACTCGATGCTTATCTCTATTATTTATTGGGCGAAGAGTTGCCAACTGACGATCATCTTGAAAATTTGCAAGCTGCTCGTTATTGGGGTTTCAAAATATCCGATGCAATGAAACGGTGTGATACGCTCGACGATATATATGCTTTTATTGATTACTGGGATTTCCATCGTAAAAATTTACCGGTGGCAACCGATGGTATAGTGTTCAAGGTGGCTTCATTGCGTCAACAGAAAGCATTAGGTTTTACAGCTAAATCACCTCGTTGGGCGATTGCTTATAAATTCCAAGCAGAGAAGGCTGTAACTCGTCTTAATTCGGTGTCATATCAAGTAGGTCGTACCGGTGCAATAACACCTGTTGCCAATCTCGACCCAGTGCAATTATCGGGTACTGTGGTGAGGCGGGCATCATTGCATAATGATGACATTATCCAATCGCTCGACCTGCATATCGGAGATATGGTTTTTGTTGAAAAAGGTGGTGAGATAATCCCTAAAATTACAGGAGTCGATATAGATTTGCGTATATTGTTAGGAGAGAAGGTGCGATTCATAACACATTGTCCCGAGTGTGGTACTCCACTGATGCGATATGAAGGTGAAGCGGCATGGTATTGCCCCAATGATGAATCATGTCCCCCGCAAATCAAAGGCCGTATAGAACATTTTATAAGTCGTAAAGCAATGAATATCGACGGATTAGGCGCAGAAACAATTGACATGTTTTATCGATTGGGAATGATTCGTGATATAGCCGATTTGTATACTCTGCAAGAGAATGAAATTGCAAAACTTGAGCGTTTGGGAGATAAGTCGGCTCGGAATATCGTCGAGGCGGTAGCTGCTTCACGAGAAGTCCCATTCGAGAGAGTCTTATTTGCATTGGGAATACGATTTGTCGGTGAAACTGTGGCAAAGAAATTGGCTTTTGCTTTCCGAGGTATCGATCGATTGGCATCTGCAACAATAGAAGATTTGATGGCGGTCGATGAAATAGGTATACGTATCGCAAATAGTGTAAAAGATTATTTTTCACATACCGAGACATCGACGCTTATCGATAGATTACGCGCGGCCGGACTGCAAATGGCTATAAATGCCGATCAGATGGCCGATTATACCAATAAGTTACAAGGGGCGATTATTGTCATCAGCGGTACATTTACACACCATTCACGCGATGAATATAAAGCTCTTATTGAGCAACATGGTGGTAAAAATACCGGTTCGGTATCGGCTAAAACCACCTATCTGCTTGCCGGTGATAATATGGGACCTTCCAAGCTCGAAAAAGCTACAAAACTGGGAGTTAAAATTATCTCTGAAGACGAGTTTTTACAGATGATTTCATAAAATTTAGATAAAATCATGTGGAATATCATTGTTGCCAAATATATAAAATACCATTCGCGTCGCTCGTCACGCCTTCGTGATAAGCGTTTTATTTCATTTTCGGAAGCCAATCACATTATAGTGTTAGCCGAGGTACAAGGAGCACAACAAGTGTTACCGCATTTGCAAAAATTGGTCTCTATAGGGAAAAAAGTTACTCTTTATTACTTTACTTATGCGTTGAAACAGAATGGACTGATATTTCCCGGCATCGATACAGTTGAAATTTCGTTGCAAGAACTTTGTTGGGGACACAATCGCCCATGTGCCGAAGTATGCGAAAAATTTCTTGCGCTTAATGCCGATGTACTGATAGACCTGACTTTATCTGCCGGTATGCCGGTAGAGTCATTTGTTGCAATTTCACAAGTTGCCATGCGCTTTGGTGTGGAGAAAAACGCTATTGTTCCGGCTGATATTATGATAAGTTTATCATCTGAATCTATTACCGTAGAAGATCTTCTGCAAAATATTCTTCATTATTGGAATACATTACGATAGAATAATTATTGTGTCTTTATAAAAAAAATATCGTCAAAAGTTTATATGCTTTTGACGGTATTTTTTGTCGTTGTTAACCAATTGTTTACTCTACGGTAACCGATTTGGCAAGGTTCCGAGGTTGGTCTACATCTTTACCTTTACAGATGGCTATGTGGTATGCCAATAATTGTAGCGGGATAGTTGTGATTAGTGGATCGAGGCACGGCAATGTGCGAGGTAGTTCTATGCAATAATCGGCGATATTCTTTATCTGATTATCGCCTTCGCTTACTAATGCGATAACCTTGCCTTGTCGAGCTTTTATTTCTTGGATATTGCTTACAATCTTTTCGTATTGTTGATTGTACGTAGCAACAACTACAACCGGCATTTCGGTGTCTATCAGGGCAATAGGACCATGTTTCATCTCTGCTGCCGGATACCCTTCGGCATGAATGTATGAAATTTCTTTCAGCTTTAATGCACCCTCCATGGCAACCGGATAGTTATAACCACGACCGAGATATATAAAATTATGTGCGTATGTAAATATTTTAGATAATTGGGCAATGCTGTCATTGAGTTGGACAACCTGTTTCATTTTTTCAGGAATTTTACTCAATTCTCCAACAATTTCTTTGAAATCATCATCTGAAATGCAGCCTTTCAAGCGCGCCATTGTCAGAGCTAACATTGTAAGCACAGTTACTTGTCCGGTAAAAGCTTTTGTCGATGCTACTCCGATTTCTGGACCGACATGAATAAAAGAACCGGTGTGAGTGGCTCGTGCAATTGAAGAACCGATGGCATTGCATATGCCATATACAAAGGCGCCTTTCTTTTTAGCCTCGTCGATAGCTGCTAATGTATCGGCTGTTTCACCCGATTGAGAGATGGCGATAACCACATCTTTCTCATCAATTACAGGATTTCGATATCGAAATTCTGAAGCATATTCCACTTCTACGGGGAATCGACAGATCTGTTCGATTAGGTATTTCCCTATGAGTGCAGCATGCCATGATGTACCGCAAGCTACAATAACAAATCGGCGAGCATTGAGCAGTTGCTCTTGATGGTCGATAACTGCCGATAGCGCAATATCTGTACCCTCAACATTGATACGACCGCGCATACAATCACGAATACAATCAGGTTGCTCAAATATTTCTTTCAACATGAAATGTGGGTATCCCCCTTTTTCGAGTTGCCCTATATTGAGGTTTATGGTACTGATTTTAGGATTTACTTTACTGTTGTCTTGTGTGACTACTTCGAGTTTCTCTCCTTGTTTCATTACTGCGATTTCACCATCTTCGAGATATACAACACGATTGGTGTGTTCGACAATAGGAGATGCATCCGAAGCTAAGAAAAATTCTTTATCACCTATTCCGATTGCCAACGGACTGCTTTGTCGTGCAGCTATGATTGTATCGGGATTTCTACGATCGAGTATCGCAATAGCATAGGCACCTATAACCTCTTGCAGTGCGAGTTGTACAGCACTCAGCAAATCGAGATTGTGCGATATTTGGATATATTCTATAAGTTGAACCAAAACCTCTGTATCGGTGCGGCTTTTGAATGCGTATCCGGCTTTTTGTAATTTTTCCTTTATCGTAGCATAGTTTTCGATGATACCATTATGTATCAAGGCCAAATTACCCGATTCGGAGTAATGAGGGTGTGCGTTAATTTCATTAGGTTCACCATGTGTAGCCCAACGAGTGTGTGCAATACCGATACTTCCCGATGCGTCTTGGTTGTTGACCAATTGTTCAAGATCTGCAACTTTACCTTTCGTTTTATAGATATTTAGTTGGCTATTCGTGTTTATAAGGGCTACACCGGCACTATCATAACCTCTGTATTCGAGTCTTTTTAGTGCTTTTATTACTATAGGGTAGGCGTCTCTGCTTCCAATATATCCGACAATTCCGCACATATCATGTGTTAGTTTGTTTTTGCAAAGGTAATGATATTATATCTTTATTGAAAGAGTAACCATAAAAATATTGTCGGTTTTCTAACCATTTTGTAGTTATTTTACCCAAAATTTACCTTGTGTATGGAAACCTGTTGCCGTTATTTCATATATGTACATACCATGAGATAAATGAGGATTTATAATAGATTGGCCTTTTGATACATATTTTTGATATACCCTTTTACCACTGAGGGTATATATACGCAACATGGCATTGTTTTCATGGACTATTACTTTAATATTATCTCCGCTTTTTATATGATTGGGTATAATTTTTGCAATATCATAATCATTCTTTGTGGTTGAACCAAAACTACTATCTTCATTATCACCGCTATTTTCATTGTCATTATTTTCTTTTGGAGTGAAATCATAGATAATAGTATTGATAGAATAGGCCGTTAATAATATTGTTGCTTCGACGTCATCTTCGGCAGGACTCGATGCGCGAGTGATACCCGAAGTAGTTTTTGAATTGTACATGTAACGCTTTATCGAAGAGGGTTTTTTATTATAACTATCCGGTATTGATATAAATACCTCCTGCTGTGCAGCACCACCATTGATTAACACTATTACCATTTCGGAGCTATCCGGTGACATATATGCCGAACCTAATAGTTGTGTCATGACATCAGCCCCTTCGAGTCTGATACGTTTATATCCTGGGCGTATAAATCGGCTATAATGTCCCAAAGCCCATAGAGATGGAGTTGCTTCTGCTTTCCCGCTTATGTCAAAATCTCCGTATGGTTCATAGCCACCTGTCCCATTTCCTGGGGTTGTACGTATCAGTAAAAATCTGTTTAAGTGGCCATATACCTCAGACGCCATGGCGGTCCAATAGTCCCAGCCCGATACTCCGGCATATACCAAGTCGTAATGAATTATTTTTGCTGTAAATATGGCTATGTCGTGATAGTTATAATTTTGAGGAAAGCCGGTGTTGGTTGCGGGCATTTCATCGAGCATACTCCATTCGGTTTGGTATAGTTTCAATCCTGCTTTTGCAACAGCATTTTGTGTCTCTTGTCTTAAATCTGTAAGACCATCACGTGTCTGGAATGTCCAATAACTATGAGCTGATATTCCATGTTCAACAGAGGGTAAGTTTCCGATATAATTATTTGATGATGGGGAGAAAAATTCCTCTATTTGATTGGTTGCCCGAGAAAAAAGACTACCCGTATATAGATCCGTGTATTTACCGGCTTCTCCAATTAATATTTTAATGGGTGATTTTCGTGCCTGTAACGATTTGTCAAGCTCTTGTACTATGTTGTGTATGTTGCTATTTGTCCATGGACTTCCCTCTTGGTTCGCATCTGACCATGTGTATTGAGGTTCATTTACCGGACTGATGTGTCGTATATTATAACCTTGGTTACGAAAATGTTCTCCTACCGTAGCTAAAAATTCGGCATAATCATCGTATTTGTCACTTTTTAGGTTGGCATTCAATGAAATAAGATTTGCGTATGCTTTCCCATTTTGTGTGAATTGAACCGGAGGACTATTAGAAAACAGTACCATTTGTTCTACGCCATATTCTTTTGCTTTTTGCATATAATATTGATGTCCGGCTTGTTTGTTCCAATCGTAAGAGCCATCAGCTTGCAAAAAACATTCCGTGCGTTTGATTTTTTCAGTAATATTATTTTCTTCGGGCAGGTCAGCCGATCCTGAACCTACGTTTATCCGCCAATTGCTTAGTCCTATACCTATAGGATTCCCTTTGCTATCAAATTCTCTGCTGAAAAGTTTTTCGGCAATATATTCGTTTATTTTTTTCTCCCATCGATTGCCGATATAGCCTCCTGCCCAACAATCTGATGCTCCAAAATATTCAATCTCTTGATAACTTTCTGTCGGGTCTATCAGTATATTGGCTTTTACGACTTTTGCGCTACCCGATATGGCAAAGTCGTCGAAAGCGTAAAATATATTTTCCCATCCATTGCGAGGATTGTCCCAATTGCAACTAAATATAATATACAAAGAGTTTAATGTCTGCCCCGCAAACTCTGTAGACATAAGGTCGATAACCACGCGCTCCCATGTTGCGTCGTGTAGTATCTTATCTTGATATATTTCATGAGTATCGTCATATCCGTTTATGCCAATCCGAAAATTTTTGGGTTGAGCCTCACGATATACCAAGAATGACAAAAAACGCATTTGGTTAGATATTACAATGGGTGTGGATAGTTTCAACTTTACAAAGTTTTTATTCCAATCGGCGTTAGCGACGTTTATGGCTCCAAGACATTTTATAGACTTGTTAATGCCTGTTGTATCAGGATTCTCTACTATAGCCGGAATTTGGAGAAAAAGTGATGCATCGGTCGATTGTGTGTCAATCGTGAGTATATTTTCTGAGTTATCTTCAAAAGTCGCAAGAACTGTCTGTGCGGTCACAGATGTAGAACACAGCAAGAGCAATAGGACAATTATAAAATTATTTTTCATAAATTGTATATTTAAGGTTATAATGCAAATTTAAGAAAACATATAAAATCTTTGTGTAACGTTCGGTTTATAAAATAAAAATATTGTCGCATATAAATAATAAAAAAAGACTTGCATATGCAAGTCTTTTTGCGGAAAGAGAGGGATTCGAACCCTCGGTACCCTTACGAGTACAACGGTTTTCGAGACCGTCCCGATCGACCACTCCGGCATCTTTCCTTTGGTCGTTTTTAATTTCGGACACAAAGGTAACAACTCTTTTTTAATTATCCAACCTCGTGTCTAAATTATTTTTTTACTTTTTTATTTGATTCTCGTTATTTATTGTCAATGAATAGATCGTTTGATAATGTTATAAAATTGTTATTTCTTCCAATATTTTTCTAGTCGGTCTGCTTCTTCGGCTGTGAGATGTATTACGGCACCATGTTTAGGCGATGAGAAATTGGTCGATTTCATTACACCATTATTAAGATGCCCGAGATAGGAGAAATTTACAAAATCACTAGTCTCGACAAACGCAAAATTATGAGGTTTAATGCTATATATGTCATACATCAGTACCCATTTTTCTTCTCCGATGCGTTTCCATACATTGGGCGCTTCGCATCCTCGCGGTTCGTAGTCGTACCAGCGTGCATCATATTCATATCCATGATTGATATTATCGGATACAGCATGTTTTATTCCTGATGTCCCGTCTTGTGCGACGTAAAACATGTGATACTTTTCTCCAATTTTTGTAATGTCTCCATCGATTGCCGAAATCATTTCATCGGGATATTCAAAAAGTATTTGTGGCGTAGACTCCAATTGGTCAAAATTGTCGTTTACATATACATAGTATAGCTTATTAGGTTCGTTGCCAAATCGCATAGTAAAGTATATCATCAACTTATTCTTTTTGTCGTCATAGGTTATTTCAGGAGCCCAAGCACAACCAATTTCTTGATAGGCCGCCGATATTTCATCAAAACTAATATTGGTTCGCGACCAATTGATAAGGTCCCATGATTTCATAAGTACGAGACTGCGATTATTGCCCCATCCATATTTTACATCTCGTTCCCATTGTGTTTCTCGGAAACCTTCTTGATGAGCATAAATGTGTAAATCGGTCATGGCGAGGTAAAAAGCTCCATCAGGACCTCTGTATATGTGGGGGTCGCGTATACCTCGTTGTTGTGCTATACTATCGCCCGATATGACCGGATTTCCATTATTAAGCGCTGTAAACGTATATCCGTCACGACTTAGTGCCATGTATAATCCATGTGTTTCATCTTTATGATACACCATAAGATAAGCACTCATATCCTTCTCTTGAGGTATAGCATTTTTATATTTGAAATTTCTAAACTTGGCATGATTATTCCCTATTGATACTAGTGCCGGACGTAAAGCAAAAAATCCGTTGTAATTATTATGGTGCATCATAGATACATCGATGTTTTCAATCAATGTATACCATTCCTCACCATTACTACTAATATCTATTTTGAGGATATTGGAGCGATTGGTGAGTTTTAGATACATTTTTCGTCCAATCGGATTTTTGATGTCCTCATGTTTCTCGGCAGTGCGATATATTGTGATAATATTCTCATCACATACGATGCCCGCAAATGCTTTTTCATTGTAAAACAAGAGTAGTCCGGCGCGATTATTTTTGCTTGTTTCTATCTCAACTTGTGTCTCATAATATTTATCTTCAGGAGTGATAAGAAGCAGTCTTGCATCTGCGGGAGAAGTGCCTTTCCCTTTTATGTTCAAAGTATTATTGTGTATAGATATATGTTTTGATGCATTCTCTTTCCAAAATGTCCATTGCAGGCCGAGCTTCTCTGATGAGAAATCATCATTGAGATTTAATCCATGATTTATGGCACCATTACCGGGTAGTGGTACAATGTCGCTTGTGGGAGCAAACCAATTATCAGAGGTATATCTCAGTGGCTCTATAAGGGTTTGCCGACCTAATGTGTGAAACCCGTTTGCGTAAGCATGGTATACTATCCACCAATTGCCATTAATGTCATCAATTACAGTACCATGACCTTTTGACCACCAATTTTCACGACGGCTGTATGTGTGAACAATCGGATTATATGGAGAGTTTTCCCATGGTCCGAAAATACTTTTTGAGCGAGCCATTACACACATATGGCTTGTCGCCGGACCAGCTGTTCCACCCTCGGCCGATGTCATAAAATAATACCCGTTTTTATAAATAAGTTTGGGTGATTCGAGCCACATATCATTCCCTTCGGTTTCCCAATGTGCAGGATATTTCCATCCGTCATAAACTTTCTGTTTATCTCCGATAATTTTTAATCCGTCATCACTCAAAGGAGCAACCCAACCATTATTTACAAATAGGTATCTTTTACCATCAGTGTCGACGATATGTCCGGGATCAATGCCTTTGATGTCTAACTTAATAGGGTTACTCCATGGTCCCCTAATGTCATTGGCAAATATTACGTAATTGTCGCCGTTGTGTGTAGGGTAGTAGATATAATATCTGTCATGAAGTTTTAGTAATTCCGGTGCCATGGCCGAACCCGTGTAATCGGGGCATGCACGGCATATCGGTTCCCAATTAATTAAATCTTGAGAATGCCATATAAGAAACCCGGGTGCATAGAAGAACGGGGAGTGCGTCATATAATAATCTTTGCCTTCTCGCATAATAGTTGGATCGGGATAGTCTCCACGCAATATTACTTGAGGATATTGTGCACGAATGGTTATCGAAATAATAAGGATTAAAAATAGAAATGTGTATTTTTTCATGACCTATGATTCTGAATGATTGTTTTGTTCCCATTTGTTGTAGGGATATGTTGTAAGATTGGAATTGTAATAACGAATATCTCCCGTAATTTCTTCGCCTAACCATTCGGGTTTAATAAATTCTTCTTTTTCACTATACAATTCGATTTCGGCCAAGACCAGGCCTTCGTTTTCTCCCATAAATTCATCTATTTCCCAAATTTTTCCATCGATTTCGGTATATGTATGACGAATTTTTTCTATGATAGGTTTCTTGCATAGATGGTTTATTATATATTGTGCATCGACAGTAGGGATTTCATATTCAAATTCATCTCTTGTGCAACCATGTGTTGTGCCTTTGATAGTAATAAATGCTTTTTCTCCGGCGATGCGCACTCGTACCGTACGCTCTTTATCAGTACATAAATACCCTTGCCGAAACAAATGAGCTGTTGCGGTTGTTTTATAATTGTCGTTAATAACTAAGAATTTTCGTTCAATTTCTTGTCCCATTGCTTCGTCTGTAATGTCCGTTTAGTCGGTAAAGATAACTAAAATTGCACAAATGACGTGTTAATGAATGTGATTACTTGAAAAAATGTAGGTTTACGATAATAAAATTTCTACCTTTGCACACAAAATGTGAAAATATCGTCGATAGATGAAATATATTGCGCGTATCTTATTTTTGATTTTATGCTTGTCTAGTGTCAATTCCGTATCGGCTCAGACACCGACGGTAATTACCGGTGTGGTTACCGACTCGATTTCGCAAGAACCATTATCTTACATATCCGTATTTATTTCAGGTACAACTATTGCAGTTATGACCGATGAAGATGGCCGTTATAAGCTTCGGACGACCAAAAGTGATTTTACATCGGTGGGAGCGACATCTGTGGGTTATAAAGAAAAGAGAATCCCTATAAAACCGGGTGGTACACATGTTGTAAATATTGCATTATGTCCTTCTGATTATATACTTAAAGATGTGGTTGTAAAACCAAAGAAAGAGAAATATTCACGTAAAAACAATCCGGCTGTCGATTTCGTTAAAGAGATTATTGCCAGAAGAGACGATAATAAGCTAGAAAATCATGATTATTACTCTTTTGATCAACATGATAAAATGACAATGGCTCTTAATGATTTCTCTGAAGAGAAACGTGAAAAAGGAGTATATAAAAATTTTCAGTTCTTATTTGATTTTGTTGATACCTCGGAAATTACCGGAAAGCCAATACTTACAGTTGCAATACGTGAAAAACTATCAAATACGTTTTATCGAAAAAATCCGGAAACAAAACGTCAGCTCGTAACAGCCACGTATAGTGAAGGTGTCGACAAGATGTTTAGCCGGGAAGGTATCTCAATGTTCTATCAGCAGATTTTTGCTGAGATAGATATATTCCAAAATAACATTCCCATAATGTTAACCCGATTCGTGAGTCCAATATCAACGTTGGGGCCGACTTTTTATAAATATTATTTAGGTGATACATTGATGCTTGATGGAGAAAAATGTCTTAAATTGTCATTTGTCCCATTCAATTCGGAGTCGGCCGGTTTTGTTGGAGACTTATTCGTAACTCTTGATTCGACATATTTTATAAAGAAGTTTTCCATGGCAGTGCCTAAGGATATTAATCTCAACTATGTCGAAGATTTGATTATTCATCAAGAATTTGAGCGGACTAAAGACGGTACAAGAATGAAACGAAAAGACGATATGGTGGTCGAGTTTCAAATTATTCCGGGTACTCCGCGCTTATATACCCGACGTTTGGCGATGTATCGTAATTACAAGTTTAAAGAGCCCGATAAAGAGGCTTTAAAGCTATTTGAACAGGAACATCAGACTGTGACCAGTGAACTAGCCGATGCCATGCCTCAATCATATTGGGCCGACCATCGTCAATCCGAACTGAAGAAACAGGAAAGCATGGTAGGAAAACTCCTCGAAAAATTACGTGAAAATCCTATTTATTATTGGCTTGAGAAGATTATAAAAATTCTAATTACCGGTTATATAGAGACAAGTCCTGATAAGGAGGAAAGTAAATTTGATATCGGTCCGATGAATACTACTATAAGTGGTAATACTGTCGAAGGTGTGCGCCTGCGTGTCGGTGGATTGACAACAGGAAATCTTAATAAACATTGGTTCTGGAAAGGATATTTGGCATTCGGTACTCGTGATCATCGCTTCAAATATTCTTCCAGAGTCGAATATTCGTTCAATGAGAAGCGGTATTCTCCGATAGAGTTCCCAATACATTCTGTAGCACTCACACATACTTACGATATAAATCAATTGGGACAGCAATATGAATACACAAATAAAGATAATGTATTTTTGGCACTTAAACGTATGAGTGATACAAAAACCACATATCTCCAAAATACTGAGTTATCATATTTTAGAGAACATGGTTACGGATTATCTTATGGAGTGAATTTGAGATATAAACGAGAAGAAGCTACACAATGGGTGCCTTTTGAACCAAATGTAAAATGGGAGCCCATCGAAAATTATCGATACAATAAATCATTCCGCTATTATAATTGGGGTGAAGCCGAAGTTCGCCTTCGATATGCGCCGAATGAGAAATTTTACCAAACAAAAGGAAATCGTTATCCTATCAACCGAGATGCACCGATTTTTACGTTGTCGCATACTTTCTCACCAAAGGATTTTATGGGTAGTAAATTCATGCTCAATCGTACCGATTTTACTTTTGCAAAAGATTTCTGGTTTTCTGCTTTTGGCCATCTCGAAACAGAATTCCGTTTGAGTCATGTGTGGAATCAGGTCCCCTTTACAATGTTGATATTACCCAATGCCAACTTGTCATACACGATTCAGCCGGGTTCGTATAGTGTACTTAATCCTATGGAATTTGTACTCGACTCATATGCATCATGGGATATTACATATTTTGCAAATGGTATTTTACTCAATCGTATTCCTTATGTTAAATTATTGCGTGTAAGGGAAGTGGTTTCATTCAAAGGATTCTTTGGAAACTTGTCGAACAAAAATAACCCGATGGCTGTAAACGAGAACGGACATATATTAAATCCGGATTTATGGAAATTCCCGGGTAATAATATTGTGTATTTAATGGACTCAAAATATCCGTATATGGAATTGAGTGCAGGTCTTGACAATATATTCAAAATTTTACGTATAGAATATGTGTGGCGCTTATCATATCGTAAAGGAACCGATAATAATCCCGCTCATGCCGATAAGCCTCATAAGCATCCTAATGCAACAAATGGTGGAGTTCGTATATCACTACATTTCTCATTTTAGAATACATAAATACCATATAATGAAAGCACACAAATTTATGTGTGCTTTTGTTGTTTATTTATGATGTGTAATTATTTAAAAAAGTTGATAAAAATTCGGGAAAACAAGTTCATATTTTCATCTGAATGTTTTATTTTTGTACCTTTAAAATCCATAATATAGTGATGTGCGAATAGCGAGATGACTCATTTATGATAGAAAATATACATATTATTACTCAAGGAGATAGATTTTTATCTCAATTTGCATTAGCATTGCAAGAAAGCGGACATACCGTTTCTTGTAGCGATTTTGCGCCAGAGATAGATAATATTTCGAGAACAGACATTATTCTAAATTCGTTGTCTCACTATGTCGCAGAGGGTGGAACGGTCGATATACTTGTAATTCCGGAGGGATACGAAGGAGATGATTTGTCTTTTGCCGTGTCTGAGCACATTCCTGTAATTTCAGCATATGATTTGTTGGCGACTATCATTGAAGATAAGGTGAAAATAATTGAGTGTAATTCTCGCTCTGCCGGTCGCATATCGTCATTAATAGTTCATGCATTGCAAACACAATCTAAAAAGGTTGATTATGTACTTGACAAGTATGCGGGTAATCGATATTCCGGAGTATTTTTTTCTGAAAACACCCGTATATGTCTGCTCGACGGTGATTTCTTATTGCAACGCGATATGAGAAATTGTAAGTCCGATATACTTATTCTTTCGTCAATGCGATGGAAAGAAAGTACCTTATATCCGACCTTTGAAGATTATCTTGAAGCTCGTCATAAACTAATAACAACAATCAATCGTAATGGAATTCTTATATACAATCAGTCGGTAACGGCTTTTCAAGAGTGGGCCGACACATTACGAGAAGATATTACTTCAATCCCGTTCAAACCACATCGGTGTCGACGTTGCGGTGGTGTATCTTATTTATCAAATGGTAAAATCGAAATGGAAATGCCATTTGATTGTGATGATGATATTTTGTGTGACATAAGTGCAGCTCAATTGGCTTGCCGACAACTTGGTATTGCCGATAGGATGTTTTATGACTCTTTACTTTCTGTCGATTTTTTAAGTTGAAATAGCTATGATAGTTGCAAGAAGTCGAAAGCAGGAAAATATAGCAGAATATCTTCTGTATATGTGGCAAGTCGAAGATATAATACGTGCTTGTCATTGTGATACTGAAATAATAGAGAAGAATATAATTTCGGGATACACAAATGTAGATACCGGTACATTAAGTGAAATAAGAGAGTGGTATGATAATCTTGTGTCTATGATGAGAAATGAAAACATTGTAGACAAAGGGCATTTGCAAATCAATAAAAATGTCATAATTGAACTCTCGGATTTACATCAGAGGCTACTACAATCGACACGCGAACCTTTTTATAATGCAACATTTTTCAAAACCTTGCCCTACATAGTGGAATTGCGCTCTCGCTCAGGAAATAGTGCTGTAGGAGAGTTGGAAACGTGTTTTAATGCTTTATATGGGGTGATTTTGCTCCGATTGCAAAAGAAAGAGATTTCAGAGGATACGCTCAAAGCTGTCTCGCAAATATCCCGATTCCTTGCGTTATTATCCGAGGAATATAAAAAAGATTGTGCCGGTAATTTAGAATTATAATTTTAATATAAAGATATGGCAAATATATTGATTACAGGAGCAAATGGACAATTAGGTAATGAAATGCGCAATTGTTCAATGTGTGATACCAACAATCGATATTTTTTTACCGATGTACAAGAGTTGGACATTACTAATTCCGATGCTGTCGAAAAGTTTATACATGGAAATGCTATCGATGTTGCGGTAAATTGTGCAGCATATACAGCTGTAGATAAGGCCGAAAGTGATATTGAGATGTGTCGAAAAATTAATGCGTCGGCAGTCGAGATTTTAGCAAAGGCTACAGCTTCTGCCCATGCCAAAATGATACATATTTCTACCGATTATGTTTATGGTGGAATGAATTTTAGACCATATGTTGAAACAGACTTGGTTGCTCCAGCTTCTGTATATGGAGTTACAAAACTTGAAGGAGAACAGTTGCTTTTAGCGAATAATTCACAATCTGTTATACTACGTACATCTTGGCTTTACTCTCCATACGGAAACAATTTCGTAAAAACCATGATTAGGTTAGGTCATGAACGAGAATCTATATCTGTAATATTTGATCAGGTGGGAACACCTACATATGCGGCAGATTTAGCTAATGCGATAGTGATGATTATCAATAGTAAGGATTTTATTCCCGGTATTTATAATTTTTCTAATGAAGGCGTTTGTTCATGGTATGATTTTGCTAAAACAATTCATCGAATGTCCGGTGTGAAAAAATGTATGGTTTTACCAATAGAAACAATCGATTATCCGACACCGGCAATGCGTCCGCATTATAGTGTGATGAACAAGAAAAAAATTAAAAATACGTACAACATTGTTATTTCGCATTGGGAAGAAAGTTTGCAACGATGTATTGATAATATTATTACAAATAAAACAACTAATACAATATAAGACGTGAGTATACTTACCGAAGAAATTAAAAAACGCCGCACATTTGCTATAATCAGTCACCCCGATGCGGGAAAAACGACCTTGACCGAAAAACTCCTTCTTTTCGGTGGTGCAATTCATGTCGCAGGAGCTGTGAAATCCAATAAGATAAAAAAGACCGCAACATCGGATTGGATGGAAATCGAAAAACAGCGCGGTATCTCTGTAGCAACCTCTGTCATGGGATTTAATTATGGAGACTATAAAATAAATATTCTTGATACGCCAGGACACCAAGATTTTGCTGAAGATACATATCGAACACTGACAGCTGTCGATAGTGTTATCATTGTTGTTGATGTTGCAAAGGGAGTTGAGACGCAGACGCGAAAACTTATGGAAGTATGTCGTATGCGAAAAACTCCGGTAATTGTATTTATAAACAAACTCGATAGAGAAGGACAAGACCCGTTTGACCTACTCGATGAAATAGAATCGGAGCTCAAAATATCTGTTCGTCCTCTTAGTTGGCCTATTAATATAGGACAAAGATTCAAAGGCGTATATAATATATATGAAGAAAATCTCAATCTTTATACACCCAGTAAGCAAGTTGTTACTGAGGCCGTCGAGTTGAAAGATGTGAATAGTCTCGATTTAGAAAAATATATAGGAGATTCTGATGCAGCAAAGTTACGTAACGATTTGGAATTGATAGAGGGTGTCTATCCCGAGTTTGACGTAAAAGAGTATCTTGCAGGAAATATGGCTCCGGTATTTTTCGGCTCTGCATTAAATAACTTTGGTGTCCGTGAACTGCTCGATTGTTTTGTTAAGATTGCCCCTTCTCCGCGTCCTGTTCAAGCTATAGAGCGTATAGTTAATCCCGATGAAGAGAAATTCTCCGGGTTTGTATTTAAAATACATGCCAATATGGATCCCAATCACAGAAGTTGTATCGCGTTTGTGAAAGTTTGCTCCGGCCAATTTGTTCGTAATGAGAATTATAAGCATGTGCGACAAGGGAAAATGATGCGTTTTTCGAGTCCAACGGCTTTTATGGCGCAACGGAAATCGACTGTTGATGAAGCATATCCCGGTGATATAGTCGGCTTGCCCGATACGGGTAATTTCAAGATTGGAGATACCCTGACAGCTGGAGAGGAGTTGCATTACAAAGGATTGCCAAGTTTCTCGCCCGAAATGTTTAAATATATTGAGAATACCGACCCAATGAAAACAAAGCAACTCAATAAAGGTATCGACCAATTGATGGATGAAGGTGTGGCACAGGTGTTTGTTAATCAGTTTAATGGTCGTAAAATAATCGGAACGGTAGGACAATTACAATTTGAGGTTATACAATACCGGTTGCTTCATGAGTATGGTGCGCAATGTCGGTGGGAACCCATCAGCCTCTATAAGGCATGCTGGATAGAGAGTGATGATGCAGAAGCTCTCGACAATTTCAAAAAAAGAAAATTCCAATTTATGGCAAAGGATAAAGAGGGGCGCGATGTATTCCTTGCCGATTCGGGATATGTGTTGCAAATGGCGCAATCGGATTTCCCTAAAATAAGATTCCATTTTACTTCAGAATTTTAGGAAAATCTTACGTTGTATTTTAAAATTTATGTAAAAATAATAAACCTATTAAAATAGTAGCAATATGAAACAAGACATGATTGTAATTCTCGACCTTGGCAGTCACGAGAATACTGTATTGGCCCGTGCCATTCGAGCTTTGGGGGTATATAGTGAGATATATCCTCACGATATTACTGTTGGTGAGTTGAAAGCACTGCCTAATGTCAAAGGTATCATTATTAATGGTGGTCCCAATAATGTTGTAGATGGTATCGCTATTGATGTATTACCAGATATATATAATATGGGTATTCCTGTTATGGCTGCTGGACATGACAAAGCTCTTTGTGATATAAAACTTTCACAATTTTCTAATGATGTGGAAGTTATAAAAGATGCTGTTAAATCATTTGTATTTGATACTTGTAAAGCCGAAGCCAATTGGAATATGACTAATTTTGTCAATGATCAAATAGAACTTGTACGTCGCCAGGTTGGTGATAAAAAAGTGCTTTTGGCATTGTCGGGAGGTGTTGATAGTTCTGTAGTAGCAGCTCTTTTGCTTAAAGCTATCGGTGATAATCTTGTGTGTGTACATGTAAATCATGGACTTATGAGTAAAGGAGAGTCGGAAAATGTTGTTGAAGTTTTCCGTAACCAACTTTGTGCCAATCTTGTGTATGTAGATGCCACCGATCGTTTCTTGGATAAATTGGCCGGTGTCGCAGATCCCGAACAAAAACGTAAAATCATCGGTGGAGAATTTATTCGTGTTTTTGAAGAAGAAGCTCGCAAACTTGATGGTATCGACTTCTTGGGACAAGGAACAATATATCCCGATATAGTTGAAAGTGGAACTAAAACAGCAAAAATGGTGAAATCTCACCATAATGTTGGTGGACTTCCCGATGACTTACAATTCGAACTCGTGGAACCGCTTCGTCAGCTTTTCAAAGATGAAGTACGTGCATGTGGTGTAGAACTTGGATTGCCTTATGATATGGTTTATCGTCAGCCGTTCCCCGGTCCGGGTCTTGGGGTGCGTTGTCTTGGTGCAATAACTCGTGATCGTCTTGAAGCTGTTCGTGAAGCCGATGCGATTTTACGTGAAGAATTCAAGCTTGCCGGTCTCGACAAGAAAGTATGGCAATATTTTACTATTGTTCCCGATTTCAAATCTGTCGGTGTTCGCGACAATGCCCGCTCATTTGAGTGGCCGGTTATTATCCGTGCCGTCAACACTGTAGATGCGATGACCGCGACTATTGAGCCAGTTGAGTGGAGTATTCTTATGAAGATAACTGAGCGTATATTGCGTGAAGTAAAAAATGTAAATCGTGTATGTTACGATATGTCTCCCAAACCCAACGCAACGATAGAGTGGGAATAAAATAAACCCTTTTTAAAGCATATTTTTAATAGCCTCGACTCTAAAAAGTCGGGGCTATTTCGTTGATATATAGCCTCCAGTGCTCTCAGGAAGGTTTTTTAGTATTTTTGTTAACGAATGTAATTT
>JAZURX010000077.1:0-8494 GCA_045606385.1 Bacteroidales bacterium
ATACTTGAAGGATTACAGGCGACTTTGTCTCGGCTGCTGCCATAATGATTGCCTGCAACTGCTCCATGTTGTTGAAGTTAAATGCGGGGACGGCATAGCCGCCTTTGATTGCTTTGGCAAACATCTCACGAGTATTTACCAATCCTAATTCTTTGAAGTTAACCATTTTTTGTATATTTCGTTATAATTCGAATAAATATTCAATCTTATTTCCTTAAACAGCGCAAAATTAGAAAATTTCTCGCTATTATCATATATCATTTGAATATAAAAATAACAAATTTCAATCGAATTGATTGCTTGCGAATATTATCTGTTGATATTTTAATAACAGATAATCGTCATACGTGTTCTCAAAAAAAATAGCGACAAACTTCATGGTCTGCCGCTATATAGAGATGATAGGGTATCAGAAATTGAATCTACAGATGCGTTCGAGACAACGATAAAGCAACCCGACGATAAATATGCTTGATGTCACGCCTATAATATATAGCCATTCGACATGTGCAAGAGGTGTGACACTGAACATTTCTCCGCCAATCGACACGATAAGTATCTGCCCCGCCAAAATACCGGCCAGAACACTCCAAAATGTAGGACTTCCTTTTGATAATATTTTCTTGGAAAGGAAAGTCGCAGCATTGAACATATTCCAGAATTGGAACATCACAAATATGGAGAAGAAGGCGGTAAGTTCGAATGGAGATAAATAGCTACTCTGTGAACGTACCGCACTAAAGTCGAACAACTGCGACATAGTGGTCACATCGTAATTGTTGAAATAGTAAAGTAAGCCCAACAAAGACACAACAAAGAAAGCACCGATAGCCCCTATACGCACTGCCATAGGGCGGGTAATGATAAAATCAGTTTCTTTACGCGGCTTATCTTTCATTACACGCTCATTGGGTGGCAACGAAGCCAAAGCCATAGCGGCAAATGTATCCATGATGAGGTTTACCCACAACATCTGCGTTACTGTAAGCGGTGATTGTGTACCAAAGAAGGTACCGATAAATACAATAAGGCATGCTACAACATTTATCGTCATTTGGAACAGCAGGAATCGCTGTATGTTCTGATAGAGCGAACGTCCCCACATTACAGCACGGGTAATGCTATGGAACGAGTTGTCGAGAATAGTAATACTGCTGGCCTCTTTGGCCACGGTGGTACCATCACCCATCGAGAGCCCCACTTGTGCTGCATTGAGGGCCGGCGCATCGTTTGTACCATCACCGGTTACTGCAACAACCTGCCCCATGCGCTGCAAAGTACGTACAAGGCGTTCCTTGTCCATCGGCCGGGCACGGGCTATAATTTTGATATCGGGCAGACGTTGCAACAACTCTTCATCGCTCATAGCAGCAAACTCTACACCTGTAGTAATATTTTCATCTCCATCGTCCGGCAACCAAAGTCCTATCTGACGACCTATTTCACGCGCCGTTCCGGGTGTATCACCGGTCACAATTTTCACCTCCACACCTGCATCGAGACAAGATTGTATGGCTGCCGGCACATCACTACGCACAGGGTCGGCAATTGCCACAATACCTATAAAAGTAAGGTCTACATCATAGAGACGACCTTCATTGAAATGAGGTTTATCATCATCAAGTATCTGATAAGCAAATCCCAATGTACGCATAGCTTGCGACTGATATGCAAGGAGTTGTCGGTCAATAACCGATTTATAATCGGCGACATCGGCCACACCGTCTGCGGTTATAACGCGACGACTCTCACCAAACACTATTTCAGGAGCACCTTTTACATACAATATTTTCTTTCCACGTATAGGCGATTGCACGATGGTAGCCATATATTTACGTTCGGTAGAGAATGTCAATTGGTCGATAATGTGAGCGTCATCGCGCAACGCAAGATAATTTTCTCCACACGATTGCAACCATAGCAACAAAGCTCCTTCGGTAGGATTACCGATAGCTTTGTATTTCCCGTTGTCACCGGCCTCGAGATAAGCTGTTGTATTCACGGCAATACCCTCGCGTATGAAGTCGCTAAGTTCTTCACCGGGGCACAATTTCTGATCGGGCAATGCCCAAAAATTGGTCTCGTGCACACGCATTTGATTCTGTGTAAGCGTACCGGTCTTGTCGGTACATATCACGGTCACGGCTCCCATTGTTTCACAAGCATGCATTTTACGCACCAGATTGTTGGTAGCCAGCATACGTTTCATACTCAAAGCAAGCGATAGCACGATACTCATAGGAAGGCCCTCGGGCACAGACACAACTACCAAAGTAACGGCAATCATTAATGTTTGTACCATATAGGCTACAATACTGTCGAACGAATGGGGACCGGATTGCATAAAGAAGAGCACTATACGACCCACGACAAGCAACGCCGCAATAGCATATCCTATATAGGTAATGAGCTTACCAAGTCCGTCGAGTTGTTTATTGAGAGGGGTCTGAGTATCGTTTTCGATTTGCGAGCCTTCATATACCTTACCATACTCGGTAGCATCGCCTACGGCCTTGATGCGACACACTCCATGCCCGTCGACTACGGTGGTACCGCGCAAGACTTCATTTGAAGGATACGTGGCCTCGCGATCGAAATCGGCTTCGACGGTGGTTTTCGACACTACGGGTTCGCCTGTGAGGGTCGACTCATTGATTTGCAACGACACACTCTCGAGTAGTACGGCATCAGCAGGCACCTCCTCACCAAGTTCGAGTATTACCACATCGTCTACAACGACATCTTTTTTCAAGATTTCACGTATCACACCGTTGCGTATCACCTTCACGGGAAGATCGTCATTAACCTGGTTGAGTATATCAAACTTTTTATTGGCACTTAATTCGAAGAAAAAGCCTACAACTGTAGCAAGCAACACTGCCACAAATATACCCACCGGCTCGAAAAACACCGATGCGTCATGATTCAGACCTACTTTTTCATATATAGAGACGGCCAATGACAAAAGGAATGCCACCAGCAAAATGCGGATAATAGGATCTTTAAATTTTTCTAAGAAAAGCGCCCATACCGATTTCTTTTCGGGTGGTGTCAAAACATTGGAGCCATACTTTTTGCGACTTTCTACAACCTGTTCATCAGTAAGTCCCACAAAATTCTGTTTATGTTTCATAATACGATTTTAAATGAGTGTGTAAAGATATTGTTTTATCGGCTAAGAATCTAATCCAATATGTAAAAACCTGTAAAAATGGATCAAATAAATGATTATTTCATCTTATATGATAACAAACAAGATATATCTTTTATCATGCATCATTTCTCTTATTGAGAAATAACAATCCGAGATTATAATTCTCGCTTGTTTATTGCTATCTTTGCAAAAATAAAACCTGAAAATATGATTTCAGAAAAGAAAGCCGCCACGTACCACGGTATACTGCTCATCGCTTTGTTTGCATTCTCGGCATTATACATCAGTGAATTAGAATGGGTAAAGAGCCTATCGCTGAGCCCGCTCATTGTGGGTATTATTCTGGGCATGCTCTATGCCAACAGTTTACGAAATTATATCCCCGAGACATGGATTCCGGGTATAAAATTCTGCACCAAACAGATATTACGAATAGGTATTGTATTATACGGCTTCAGGCTGACCTTTCAACAGGTGGTAGAAATAGGATTTCCGGCTATAACAATCGATTGTATCATTATTTTGGGTACACTTATAATAGGTATAATCACCGGGCACATGATGCGCATCGATGAAAAAACGTCGATAATGGTAGCGACAGGGAGCGCCATCTGCGGTGCTGCCGCTGTTCTTGGCACCGAGCCGGTCGTAAAATGCGCACCACACAAAACCGCCATAGCTGTTTCGACTGTGGTAATATTTGGTACTTTATCGATGTTTCTATATCCCATTTTGTTTCGCATAGGATTTTTCGAATTGAGTAATGAGGCAATGGCAATATACACAGGTGCGACCCTTCACGAAGTGGCACACGTTGTAGGCGCAGGAAATGCCATAGACCCATCGGGCAGCCTACATATCGCATCACAGGCTACTATTACAAAAATGATACGCGTGATGATGCTTGCACCCGTACTGCTTATCATAAGCTATATCATAGCCCGTGTACGTAAAGTACGGCATACAGATACCGACTCCACCGGTAAAAGCAAAATCGCCATACCTTGGTTTGCATTCGCGTTTCTCGGAGTAATATGCCTCAATTCGTTGATACAATCATCGCACATCATCGACGCACAAGCACTCAAAGGTGTACTGCATAATATCGAAAGTATAGATACATTTCTACTTACGATGGCCATGACAGCACTCGGGGCCGAAACAAATATTGACAAATTCAAGCAAGCAGGAGCCAAACCATTTTACTTGGCAGCTATTATATATATATGGTTGGTGGCCGGTGGTTATGGATTATGCAAATATCTTCTGCCCATAATCGGATAAATACAATATAGGCAAAACCATATAACCCGTATACCGGTTATTATATAGAGAAAACTCTCTCGGAGAGTTCTCAAAAGGTTGTTAAAGGGTTATAGTTTTTTGTGTCGGCACGAAGCGATTTTGTGCCTAAAAAATAAGTGAGCGACAAGAGGATACTCTCGCCGCTCGCTTTATTTTTTTGCGGGAATACATCAATATACCAACGATACATTATCTATCCAGAAACATGTACCGACAGCTCCTATATAAGCACCTCTATCGCCCGATGAGATACGCAACATCATATGCGTAGGTGTAGCATCGGCATCAGCCCACCCCACAACATTGATAGGTACATTTTCGCCTTTGCTGTTGAGCGTATATCGAGGGCCATCGGGCAATTCAAGTGCCATGCGCTCGCTATAAAAAGGTGTTCCCGAAATATCGCCATAGTATATCGGTATGCGGAATCCGTTTTGCCACTCCGAAACCGATTCCGAAAACTGATGATAGCCGGTACCAACACGACGAGCATACACATTTCCATCTTCATCTTCCCACTTCTGTATAAGATAGAGCGAAACTTCGGCATTATCTTTTCCTTCGATTTCGGAAGAGCGAAGACCGGTGGCTTTGATTATCTGATCTTCGAGTGACAATTTATAATCGAGTTGTATAGCCTTGGGACGACCTGTAAATTCTATACCTTGACTTATTTTACTTTGAGGATTTTTGGCACTTCGCACCGGTTCACACATAAATCCGATAAAAATAGAGCCCGTAGCAACCACCGTAATATTTACGATGCCGAGAGCCTTACATTGTTCTTTACGCACCTCCATGCGAGCACACAGATTCCCCGGCTCACGCTCTTCGGGGAATATAGTGACACTTACCTTGTCGATACCGGCAGGACAAGCCCACACACTCGATGAGCCCCATGGCGAGTCACTCGACCCTTTGGTCCATGGCGACACCTTTTCTAATGTCTGTATAGGGCCTAAATGGTATACCTCCTTAGTCGCTCCACCAAGTATAGCCGCCTCCTTAATGATGCGCGTGGTCCAACGCTCCATATCACCATAAGGAATTAACTCTACACGCTCCGATTGCAATACTCTATCGGCAATGTTTTGTGCAGATACATATATCGGCAAAATCAATAGTATAAAAAGTATTTTTTTCATGTTATAACCTATTGAACCGGCTGCGACAGCCGTACATTCTTACATTATCCGGTACAAAGATAGAAATTACTCTGTAAACTTTTGACGTATTCGATAGTTTTTTGAGGATTTTTACCGATTTACGACACAACAGCCGACTTTTGTTAGAACACCATATTATCAACGTCTGCAATATAAGTTTTTTACCCTCTATGCATAGCTAGTAAGTAGAGATAAATGAAGAAATGCATCTTTATAAACAAAAAATAACTACCTTTGCAACGATTTTAACACAAAATCAAACATTAAAGTCGTACAAAACACATCGGTCATCGAGATAATGAGGTGTTTTGAAATATACAAACGAAGAAAATAAGCAATATGAAAGCATTTGTATTTCCCGGACAGGGAGCACAATTTGTAGGCATGGGCAAAGAGTTGTATGAAAACAACAGAGAAGCCAAAGCCATGTTTGAAAAAGCCAATGAGATATTAGGTTTCCGCATCACCGACATGATGTTTTGCGGTACTGATGAAGATTTGCGTCAGACCAAAGTAACCCAACCCGCCATATTTCTCCATTCGGTAATCCTTGCCAAGACCATGGGCGCAAATTTCTGCCCCGACATGGTAGCCGGCCATTCACTCGGAGAGTTTTCGGCTCTTGTTGCCGCCGGAGCATTATCGTTTGAAGACGGTGTTCGGCTCGTTTCGGCTCGCGCGCAAGCGATGCAAAAAGCTTGTGAAGCCCGTCCATCTACTATGGCCGCCGTACTCGCTCTCCCCGATGAAAAAATCGAAGAGATATGCGAATCAATTACCGAAGGTATAGTAGTTGCGGCCAACTATAATTGCCCCGGACAGGTAGTCATTTCAGGTGAAGTACAAGCCATCGACGTTGCTTGCGAAAAGTTGCTTGCCGCCGGAGCAAGACGTGCCATGAAACTCAAAGTAAGCGGTGCATTCCACTCTCCGCTTATGGAGCCAGCACGCGCTGAACTTGCCGAGGCTATTGCCAATACGGCATTTTATGAACCTAAATGTCCCATATATCAAAATGTGAGTGCACAAGCCGTAACCGACCCTGAGACCATAAAGGCCAACCTTATAGCGCAACTTACCGCTCCGGTACGTTGGACTCAATCGGTACTCAACATGATTGCCGACGGTGCCACTACGTTTACCGAGGTAGGCCCCGGCAGTGTTCTGCAAGGTCTTGTAAAGAAAATCAACAAGGAAATGGAGACATCGGGTATACAATAATCGCACTTTGTAAACCTTCTTAATAATATGTGAAAACATGAAAACCGAGGTATTAAAAATCTCGGTTTTTTTTATCACCTGACAACATATAGAAAATACAAAAAACGTTGGAATAATCAACTAAAATCGGAATAATAGTACATCTTGCACTGATAATAAACGCATTACGCCGGAAATCTCGGAAATAGCCGTCCGAGACGAGACCATCGAGCAACTGCAATCCAATATCATGCAAATGGAGGTGAAACACCAAAAGCGGATATAGGAGGTCAAGCAATCATACAAAGCGGAACATCGTAAGCAATCGGAATACATCGACAAGATTTTGCGTTACTTCCCGTATGTGGAGAAATTGATGCCGATGATTAAATACCTCAGCGAAAAGATGGGGTTCAATGATAACCTTATCAAATTATTATGTACCTTTAAGGAAATTCCCGTCAAAGGTAAACTCTATTCAACGATGTTTAATCAATCGTTTTCAGCCGATGGTGCGGTCTGCTCCCTCAAAGAGGACAAAGAGGGACGATTTGACCTTAGAATCGATGGCGTATCGCATCACTCTTGGTTCAGACGCAAGAAAGATGAGTTTATGGAAGCATTAGGATTGCCGACAAGCAGACGACAAAATCGAGGATTGAAACTCTAAAATGCATCACAAGTCGTAATAATTTGCCTGTACAAGGCTTATTATTACGACTATTTTGTAAATTTGTGGTTGAATTGAGATAACTCATATTATAGTTTGTTTCAACAGAGATGTGCATGATATCTCGCAAGAGTTTTATAACATGGCAAATATTCAACTTATTCCTATTTGTATTGACGACAGAGAACAGTTTATCGCTGACTGTCAAGAATCTTTTCGTTATGGCTCATTAGAGGAGTTTGGCGAGCGCAATACACACATAGATAAGGATGGTGAGGTGATGCCTCGTAACTCTATCATAGCTGTATTGGACTCCCCGAATGCCGAAAGTTACCACATCGTATGTGAGGGCAAGCGTGTGGGTGGTCTTGTGATAGACCTTAATGCAGAACAGAAGCGAGGAGACTTGACACTGCTATTTACCAATGCGAATACCCATAGTAAAGGTATTGGCTATGCTGCGTGGTGCGAGGTGGAGCGTATTCACCCCGAAATAAAGGTTTGGGAGACACTGACACCATATTTTGAAACTCGCAACATTCATTTCTATGTCAATCGTTGCGGTTTTCATATTGTAGAGTTCTTCAATGAACACCATCCCTACGAAGGTCCAGATGCCGAAGATGCCAATGAACTTGGCGGTGCGTTCAGATTCCAAAAAATTATAGAATAATGTGCTGTTGATTTTACTATTTGGTAGCCAGTCTAATACTGTTTAGACTGGCGGTAATAAACTGCGCGTTCAAAGGAATTATATCTTAATATCGATGGCATTTCGCAGCTCTCTTGGTTCAGACGCAAGAAAGATGAGTTTATGGAAGCCATAGGATTGCCGACAAGCAGAAGACAAAATCGAGGGTTGAAACTATAAAATGCACTACAAGTCGTAATAATTTGCCCATGCAAGGCTTATTATTACGACTTCTTTGTAATTTTGCAATATGATTCAAGAGGAATTTAAGTTTTATAAACCATGTAAGTTGTTGCAACTTTATGTGA
>JAZURX010000078.1:0-38731 GCA_045606385.1 Bacteroidales bacterium
CAAAAGAGACCCAATAATCATTGAAATATTCATAATTTACAATATTATGTAAGGTATATTTTTCAATATTTTCTACTGATGAATGATCATTATTTTTATACCATCTCTTCAAATCCTCTACTTGTGGAGCGGATTCCGACACTTTCAAAAAGAGACCTTTTATTATAGGTGTTCTTAACACAAACTTATCTAAGTTGACTCTATAATATTTACGAGCGACATCTTCTGAAACCTCTTTATTTAGTTTCTCACTCAAAAGTTGCTTTTGATATTCGTGAACAAATAACTCTCTTCGATATAAATCGACCATACGATTGATACGTTCTACATCGGGAATATTTTTTTGAGCCTTGATATACAACAATTCATCTTCTATCCATTGTCGTATATATGCATCGGCAAAGGCTGCGCTATCTTTACTTGATACTCCTATTGGTATTACTTCCTGCAATATACTCTGTGTAAGCATTTTATTCCCGACACTAAGTATAGCACCGGGAATATCTGTTGTTTCTATCTTACAAGAATGAAATAACAGGGCAAATAATAAAATACTTACATATCTTAGCATATCACAGCCACAGATTTTTAGTTATCAATTTTTATAGTAGACAATACCTCTTTGTTTACTTTTACAGGATATTTTTTATGCAATTTTTTCAACCATTGTTGTTCCAAATGATTTTGATAATCGGCAATAACCGGACCTTTTACATCTATATATTCTTCAGGAGTCTGAAGTAATTTCCCACATACATCTTTGTTCGAAAATTTCGTATGCAAAGTATCGGTATTTTCTATACCAAAGACCTTGTAATCAACAATTTTATTTTGACCTTCTTTATATATACCCTTTTCTATACGAATATGCTTTACACTATCATTGTATACATTATAGATATGAGCTATCAAAGAATCTGATGGTAATGAAGTTTTTTTCGACAATATCGCTTTTGCATCTTCTAAAATTGTATCATTATCGGCAGTAATAACAAAACCTTTGAAATGTGGAGTTTCCCAAACATATTTTTTCTTATTTTTTTTGAAAAATTTTCGCAACCCCTTCTCATCTGTCGATGCATTATTCCATACGGTTTTGTTACTTACTTCAAATAATAACATTCCATCTCTGTATTCTTGTAACAAATATTTGAATTCATTATTGGTCGAACTTAATTCTGCTACATAGAAATCAGTAAGAGTATCATCAACATATGAATTCATCGCATCTCTCAATATTAACAAAGAAATTTGCTCATAATTGGAAATATATGTCATCAGGCCCGATATAGGATATGTTTTTCCTGCAAAAACAAACAAATCGGCATTATTATCACTTATTTTAGCGATAAACAATGAATCTTGTACCAAATTTTCCAACTCTTCAATATTTTTCTCATTCCATGCAAACCCGTTATCCGACTTCAATTTATTCATGAATGTGTCACGACCGGCATTTGCTCGCTCATCTCTCGCCATTCGTCTCACAATAAGATCCTTCATCATATCATACGATGATGGAGTTTTTTCGTCGAGCAATTTAATAATATGCCAACCAAATTCTGTACGAACAGGTTGAGACATTTCTCCTTTTTGTAACGCAAATGCGACATCTTCAAACGATTTCACAATCTGTCCGGCTGCTAACCACGGCATTTTTCCACCCTGAGATGCAGATCCTTCATCTTCGGAATATTTTTGAGCTAATGTTGCAAAATCAGCACCTTTTTTCAATTGTGAATAGATATCATTTATTTTATTCTGAGCTTTTGCTTGTTCATTTTCGGGTGCATTTTGATCGATTTTCAACATTATATGTGCCACCTCTATAGCGCGAGTTTTTCTACGTCCGGTAACCTTTATTATATGATAACCAAAACGCGTTTCCACGGGCATTGAAATTTCTCCCATCTTCGTTTCATAGGCTGCTTTTTCAAAAGGATATACCATATAGAATGCTCCAAAATAACCTAAATAGCCACCATTGCTTCGCGCTGAAGGGTCATCGGAATATTTCCGAGCCAATGCCGAAAAATCGGCACCATTCAAAGCTTCATTTCTTACTGAAATAGCTTTTTGGTACACAGCATTTTTTTCTGCCGCAGTAGCATTAGGTGTAATAGTAAACAATATATGACTTGCCTCTACCTCTTCGAGCAACCGATTATAGGCTTCAAATGCCAATTGCTCCTCGGCATTTCTGTCTACCATATATGGTTTAACTAATTGGTCACGATAACCTTTATATTCTTTTTTGAATGTATCCGTTGTATCGAGGCCCATAGATTCTGCTTCAGCAACCTTTAATTTATAATTACAAAACAAACCCAAATACTCTTCTATTGATGTTTTTTCTGTTTGTTGTCGTAAGTTTTTATTATACACATATTCAAATTCAGTTTTTGAAATACTTTTACCGGCAATATTCATTAGTTCGTCATTATCTGCCCAAGCCGATAAGGTAACAAACGACACGAATGTAGAAGTCAATAAAATTTGCGATACTTTCATTGTTATTATCTTTCTTATTATACTTGCATATTTACTAAAATAAATACACCTATTTTAACGGCTCAAATATAATAAAATTATTACATTGAACACGCCCAATAGGTGTATAAACTTATTAAAGAATTGTAAGAGAATATTATTGTCCGCGGCTATAATTGGGCGACTCACTTGTTATAGTTACATCATGCGGGTGACTTTCGGCCACACCGGCATTGGTTATACGGGTAAATTTAGCGTTATGCAAAGCGTCTATATTTGCTGCACCGCAATACCCCATACCCGATCGGAGTCCACCAACGATTTGATACACAACTTCATACAAAGAGCCTTTATATGGTACTCTTGCTGCAATACCTTCGGGGACAAGTTTTTTTACATCGGTTTCGGCTGCCTGGAAATAGCGATCTTTCGACCCTTTTTCCATTGCCTCAAGAGAACCCATACCGCGATATGATTTGAACTTACGACCATTGTATATAATAGTTTCACCCGGCGATTCTTCTACTCCGGCAAGCATACCACCAAGCATGACAGAATATCCTCCGGCAGCTAATGCTTTAACTACGTCTCCCGAATAACGAATACCACCATCAGCAATCAATGGGACACCTGTTCCTTTCAATGCTTTTGCCACATCATATACAGCAGATAATTGAGGGACTCCTACACCCGCAACTACTCGGGTCGTACATATCGAACCCGGACCGATACCGACTTTTACACCATCAGCACCTGCCGACACCAAATATTTAGCAGCTTCGCCTGTGGCAATATTACCTACCACAACATCAATCTGCGGATAAGCGGCTTTCACCTTTTTCAAGACATCTACCACGCCACGAGAATGTCCATGCGCTGTATCTATCACAATTGCATCTACACCGGCTTCTACAAGAGCTGCAGCTCGCTCCATCGAATCATTCGTTACTCCTATACCTGCTGCGACTCTGAGACGACCAAGTTTATCCTTACATGCATATGGTTTATCCTTGGCTTTTGTAATATCTTTATAGGTTACAAGCCCCACCAAATGGAAATCTTTATCAACTACAGGAAGTTTTTCAATTTTATGCTGTTGCAATATATCTGTAGCTTGTTGTAAGTCGGTCGATTGTGTCGTGGTAATAAGATTTTCTTTTGTCATCACTTCATCGATGGCACGCTCTATATTGCGTTCAAAACGTAAATCTCTATTTGTGACAATACCCACCAATTTTCTATCATTATCTACAACAGGAATCCCTCCTATGTGATATTCGCTCATTATACCCAATGCATCGGCTACTGTTGCAGAACGATTGATGGTAACAGGATCATATATCATTCCATTTTCGGCTCGCTTTACACTATGAACATGTTTTGCCTGAGCCTCAATAGGCATATTTTTATGGATTACACCTATACCTCCTTCTCGTGCGATAGCAATGGCCAAACGAGACTCTGTAACGGTATCCATTGCCGCCGAGACCAAAGGAATGTTTAATTGAATGTTTCGAGAAAATTTGGTTGTTAAATCAACCTCACGAGGCAACACTTCTGAATAAGCTGGGATTAACAAGACATCATCAAATGTTAATCCATCCATTACGATTTTATCGGCAATAAATGACATAGTTAGATAGGACTTTTGTGAATTTATTGCATGCAAAGATAGATATTATTCTTAAATAATTCACCATAAGAATGAATCTTTTTTCATACTTGCATGAAATATTTTTCTAATAAAAAAAAGGGACAAATGCATTGTCCCTTTTTATTGATATAAAATAAAACTTAATTTCCTAATTCTGAAAGGAATTTGATACGAACAAGGCGTATTTCTTCTTCGGTATAATCTCGTCCCAATTCTTCGATAGCATCTTCTAAATCATCACTTTCGGCCTCTTTGAAGTATTCAAAAATATCCTCTACATGATCATCGCCCATTACTTCATCAAGGAAATAATCAATATTTATTTTTGTACCCGAATATACTATTGCTTCGACTTCATCGAGGAGATCCGAAAATTCCAAGCCTTTCGACTCGGCCAATTCGTCAAGAGCAATCTTCCTGTCTATACTTTGAATGATAGAAACTTTCATTTTCGACTTGTTGGCAACCGTACGTACTCGCAAGTCTTCAGGACGTTCTATTTCATTCTCTTCACAATGTTTTTTTATTACTTTTACAAATTCTTCTCCATATCGCTTAGCCTTACCTGCCCCAACTCCGGGAATGTTCTGTAATTCATCTATAGATATGGGGTATGTTGTTGCCATAGCCTCCAACGATGGATCTTGAAAAATTACATAAGGAGGTAATTCTAATTTTTTTGCAATTTTCTTACGTAAATCTTTCAATATGGCATATAACACCGGATCGACAGCACATACACATACACCTCCACCTTTTATCGGAGCTTCATCTTCTATTTCTTCAAAATCAGTATCTTGCACGATTTTAAAGGATATCGGGTGTTTCAAAAAGTTATGACCGGCTTTGGTAATCTTTAACAAACCATAATTTTCTATATCTTTATCGAGATAGCCGCCAATAAGGGCTTGCCGTATAACGGTCGCCCATACTTTTTCATCTTCACCTTCACCACTACCGAAAACTTCTAATTCATCTTGATGATATGAGAGTATCTCGGTTGTCTCTTTACCTTTTATAACGTCGATCACGTGATCGGCTTTGAATTTTTCTTTTAGTGCTATAACTGCATCTAATACAGTACATAGCAAGTCCTGTGCTTCCACTTGTTTTTTCGGATTCAAACAATTGTCACAATTTCCACAATTATCATCTGCATATTCCTCACCGAAATAATGCAACAACATTCTTCGACGACACAATGACGACTCGGCATATGCGGCAGTTTCTCGGAGTAGTTCTCGCCCTATTTCCTGCTCGGCGATAGGCTTCCCCTGCATAAATTTTTCCAATTTTTGCAGGTCTTTATCTATGTAAAATGTGATACATTGACCTTCTCCTCCATCACGCCCGGCACGTCCGGTTTCTTGATAATACCCTTCGAGGCTTTTCGGTATATCATAATGAATAACATATCGCACATCGGGTTTGTCTATTCCCATACCAAATGCAATTGTAGCAACAATTACATCTACCTCTTCAAGTAAGAATGCGTCTTGATTTGTTGTTCGGGTATTGGAATCCATTCCGGCATGATAAGGTAATGCGTTTATACCATTTACCTTCAATGTTTCAGCAAGTTCTTCCACTTTTTTCCGGCTTAGACAATATATAATACCCGACTTACCTGGTTGGGATTTGATATATTTGATAATATCTTTATCGATATTTTGTGTTTTGGGTCTTACCTCATAATATAGGTTTTCCCTATTGAATGATGACTTATATACTGCAGCATCAGACATACCTAAATTTTTCTGTATATCGTGTTGCACTTTTGGTGTTGCTGTAGCTGTCAATGCTATTACCGGTCGCGGCCCTATTTCATTTATTATCGGACGTATACGTCTATATTCCGGACGAAAATCATGTCCCCACTCCGAAATACAATGCGCTTCGTCTACTGCATAAAATGAAATTTTTACCTGTTTAAGAAATTCGATATTTTCTTCTTTGGTTAGCGATTCGGGTGCGACATACAATAGTTTTGTTTTTCCCGACAAAATATCTTCTTTTACCAAATCTATCGCAGCTTTGTTCAACGAAGAGTTGATAAAGTGTGCCACTCCGTCTTCTTCACTAAAATTACGCATTGCGTCGACTTGATTTTTCATCAATGCTATCAGTGGAGATATGACAACAGCAGTACCCTCAGAGAGAAGAGAGGGTAATTGATAACAGAGCGATTTCCCGCCACCGGTTGGCATCAATACAAATGTATCATTTCCGGCTAACAGGTTGAGCATAATTGCCTCTTGGTTTCCCTTGAATGTATCAAAGCCAAAATGCTTTTTCAGCGCTGCTACTAATTCTTTTTTTGTTATTGCCATAATTATAAGACTTTATCGTGTTTTGCTCTTTACACATCTTCATGTATGAACAAATTTATAAAATATCTTTTGTACTATGCAAATTTTATCTTCTTTTTTTATTTTAACGAATGCATATTTGCTTTTTTCATCTTCTCTTCAGCATATTGGCGTGTTACATGCAATGTTTTACTATTTGTTGATGGCATTTCAAACATGGCATCTATCATTATCGCCTCTACTATCGACCGAAGACCTCTGGCTCCCAACTTAAACTCAATGGATTTATCGACCATAAAGTCCAATGCATCTTCATCGAATTTAAGTGCAATATCATCCATTTCAAACATTTTGATATATTGTTTGATAATTGAATTTTTTGGTTCTACCAATATACGACGCAATGTGGCGCGATCCAACGGATCTAGATATGTCAATATGGGCAAACGGCCTATTATTTCAGGGATAAGACCAAACGACTTCAAATCTTGCGGAGAAATATATTGCAAAAGATTGTTGCGATCTATTTTAGTACGCTGTTGTTCGACACCGAATCCTACCACTTGAGTATTGAGACGCAAAGCTATCTTTCGTTCTATTCCGTCGAATGCGCCACCACATATAAATAATATGTCTTTGGTATTGACCGGAATCATTTTCTGATCGGGGTGTTTACGTCCACCTTGGGGAGGAACATTCACGATCGAACCTTCAAGTAATTTCAAAAGGCCTTGTTGCACACCTTCTCCACTTACATCTCGGGTAATCGAGGGATTATCGCCTTTACGAGCAATCTTATCTATCTCGTCTATAAAAACGATACCTCGCTCTGCAGCCGATACATCATAATCTGAGACTTGTAATAGTCGGGTAAGAATACTTTCTATATCCTCTCCTACATATCCGGCTTCAGTAAGTACGGTTGCATCGACTATCGTAAAAGGCACTTTCAACATTTTAGCGATAGTCTTGGCGAGCAAGGTTTTCCCCGTACCTGTGTGTCCGACCATAATGATATTGGATTTTTCTATCTCCACATCATTACTATCATTCTTATCCTTTTGAGACTTCTTGGAGCCACGTTGTTTCAATCGTTTATAATGATTATATACAGCGACCGACAAATAACGTTTGGCATCATCTTGTCCTATAACATATTGGTCGAGAAAGTTTTTTATTTCAAGAGGCTTAGGGAGTGTCTCTATTTCGAAATCACTTTGAGGGGTGCGTATTTCACGTGCTGCTTCAGCTGCACGCTCGGCGCAATCCACACATATAAAGCCCGAATATCCGGTCAACAAAGGGAAACCGACCTCTCGCTCACTACGTCCACAAAACGAGCATCTGTTTTTTGTTGTTTCTTTAGCCATTACTTATCATTTGTATTCGACTCAGCACTTTCTACATTCACGCCATCATCTGCGTTTTTCTCCCGTATCAACACCTTATCTATCATACCATATTTTTTTGCTTCTTCGGCAATCATCCAATAATCGCGATCAGAGTCTTTCTCTATTTGTTTATAGCTACGTCCCGAATGATTGGCTATGATGGTATACAATTCTTTTTTCAATTTCTGTATTTCACGAGCTGTGATTTCAATATCTGAAGCTTGCCCTTGAGCGCCACCCATGGGTTGATGTATCATTACTCGCGAATGAGGCAGAGCAAAACGCTTTCCGGCAGTACCGGCAACCAAAAGCACCGCCCCCATCGAAGCTGCCATACCGGTGCATATTGTGCTCACGTCACTTGATATATACTGCATAGTATCGTATATTCCCAAACCGGCATATACACTACCACCGGGAGTATTAAGGTATATAGAAATATCTTTACCCGGGTCGGAGGTATCAAGATATAACAATTGTGCTTGTATCACATTGGCCGAATATTCATCTATTTGTGTTCCGAGAAATATTATTCGATCCATCATGAGACGCGAGAATACATCCATCTGTGTCATATTGAGTTGGCGTTCCTCTATTATTGTTGGAGATATATAACTACTTGTTATACTACGAGTTGCACACCGACTTGTCATCTTCATATATTGATCCAACGCAAGTCCGTTCATTCCCAAATGCCCGATTGCATATTTTCTAAAATCGTCTGACATAGTTATTTTTTTATTGGGTTAATTTCGTTTATAATACTTACACATTTATCAAACAAAGATATAAATAAAACAACAACTCCGCAAATTTTATTTTCCTTTGAGGTCGGTATTTTTTGAAAAAAGAGCATGAGGCCACTTCGAGATTAGAAGCAGCCTCATGATATCAAGGTATTATATATCTTTTTTATTTGTTTTCTTCAAACATTTTATAAAAATCTTCTACCGATACCTCTTTTTCATTCAATGTTACATGCTCTTTGATAGCCGCAACGATTTTGTCTTCCACAGCACGGTCTACCATATTGCTTATCATCTTCTTGTCTTTCAACATATCCGATGCATATTTTTCGAGCAGGTCTTCAGGAACGTTCATCATACCATATTGGGCAAATTGCGAACGAGTTGCCTTTTTTGCGACCTCGAGCAAATCAGCATCTTCTACTTTTACCTCATATTTTTTCACAAGAGCCTCTTTTATAAGTTGCCATTTAAGATCGGGTACCATTTTTGGATACTCCTCTTCTACCGACTCCATAGTACGATTTTCGCCCGAAACCACCAACCAACGTTTGAGCATTGCATCGGGTAATTCGATTTCGCCTACTTTCTTTTCGAGAGCGGCACGAGCATCGAGAGCAAACTTATAATCACTTTCGGGCTTCATTTGAGCTGCAAGAGTCTCACGTATTTTTGTGACAAATTCTTCTTCGTTGTTTACAACACCTTCTCCAAAAGTTTGATTATACAACTCCTGTCCCATTTCTGCCGGTTTGAAGCCAAGGATTGAAGAAATCGTCACTTCAAAATTCGATTTCATTTCAGCAGCTTGAGCCTTATCTATATGGAGCATCGATGCAAGTTCGGTATCATTTCCACCAGCAGCGATAGCAGGATTAAATATAACCTTATCACCGACTTTCACGCCAATGAATTTTGCTTTTTCCGCATCATCTTTGAGATATGCCGGAGTCAAAAGCGACTCTACATTCACTCCACCTTCTTTGGGTAGATTGTTTTCATCGAGTTCTACAAATACACCTTTTACAATATCTTTGTCCGATGCAGTTTCTACAGGTTCTTGTGTACCAAATCTGTTGCAGAAAGCCTCTTTTTGTTTTGCTACCATATCATTGTCGATGGCGATGTTGTAATAGGGAACTTTATCTTTTTTTGTAAGTGATATAGATATTTCGGGAGCAATAGCGACATCAAACGAAAAAGTAAAATCTTCTTGTTTGTCAAAATCGATCTCTTCGTGTTGTTCCGAAGGGAGTGGTTCTCCCAATACATTTAAATTATTTTCCTTAATATAATTGTATAAATTTT
Organism: Bacteroidales bacterium; assembly: GCA_045606385.1. GTDB lineage: Bacteria > Bacteroidota > Bacteroidia > Bacteroidales > UBA11471 > Caccoplasma. Next base: position 9,899 of record JAZURX010000078.1, read on the forward strand.
CCGATACGATATTGTTAATTTCATCGGCAAGTATTGATTTACCCACCATTTTCTTTATCATACCCATCGGAGCCATACCCTTGCGAAAACCGGGAATATTAGCTTTCTGGCGGTATGTGCGTAAGGCCTTTTCTACTTTTTCTGCATAATCAGCTTTCACGATCTCCACCTTCACTATAGCAGAGACATTGCTCAAGTTTTCTTGTAAGACGTTCATTCTTTACGAATATTAGTTTATTATTTTACTTATTACTCAATGCTTTATGTATAAAAATCACGCACATAAATATGTGTTCGCATTTTTAATCCTGCAAAATTAATCGCTTTATTTCGATATTCAATCATTTTTTACAAAAAAAATGCCCATATTTTTCTATATAAAGATTCCAACATGAAGTCAAAATGTTATCATTTGCACAAAAAGTATTTATTGCCAAACACCTGCTTAGCCATATCACCAATACCCGTAAATACGGCCTTGAATGAAGCCCACAAGCCTTTGAGAACTGCACGGAATTTTGCAGAAGTGTTCCAGAAGTATACACCTATGGCAATAAGTGCTGCAATAGCAGCTGCAATCCAACCAATAATCGGTATATTCATTATTGCCACACTTACTGCACAACACGCAGTTGTTGCAGCCAGCTTAAATGCTCCGAAAGCTCCGGACGCAATAGTCGCAAAGGTTGCAGATGTTGCCCCGCCTGTTACAAGAGACAGCACAAATGTACCTAAGGCTTTCAAGCCTTGCATTATGCCCACAGTGGCAAAACGGGCAACAGCCAAGGTTGCACGGGTTATGTTGAGAAGGAATCCATTAGAGGCAAACTGTCCTGTTATGAATTCCTTGTTCATCATAAGCATCTGCATTCGGCTGGCGTATAAAAAGCCCCTAATGCTTGACCACATAGACATCCAATTCAAGGATCTAACCCACAACATCGCTCTCCCAATTCCCATTATTAATGGTATAAGTTGCGATAACGGCACCATTACTTCGCTTAACGATGTTACCCATAACCCCATTTCTCCAGTAGCATTGAATATCGATACTTTTATCTCCTCTATGCTGTCTCGCATCGAGGCCAGTTTCCCGGATGTTGTCTCTGATGCAGCTTCTATCGCTCCATGAAACAGTCCTCCCTCGCTCGTCGCTCTCCTAAAAGCAGCCGATACCATATCTGCCGAAATCGCTCCTTTGCTCATTTCATCTTTCAGCTGAGCCACGCTTTTCCCGGTAGCCTTGCTTATCTCGTTCAGGGGATTAAATCCGGCATTTATCATCTGCATCAAGTCCTGACCGGTAAGTTTTCCGGTACTCGACATCTGGGCAAACGCCAATGCCAATGATTGCATTTTAGAGCTATCACCCATCGCGATGTCGCCTATCTGTTGGAGTGTTTCAAAGGCGGCTTCTCCCGACATACCGAACGACATCATCGTTCGCTGTGCCTCGATTAGTCCCGCCTTATCGTAGGGCGTTACCTTTCCATATTCCGAAATCCTGTCATACATGGCTTGTGCCGCATCGGCATTTCCACCAAACAGTGTCTTCAGATTCATCAACTGCAACTCTGCCAACGATCCGGCTTCGGTTATTCCACTAAATACTCCATTTATATTTCTAATTACATTGCTTACTGATTCATAACTAATAGCTGCTTGTCCCAAGTCCTCTAATACTTTTCGTGACTTTATTACAGATGCCTGAAACTCAGCTGTGCTATCTGTCATTCCATTGATTTTTACAGAATAGTCACCTTTTATATTAAAAATATAATCGAAAATATTTGCCATAACGTTTTTTTTTATTTTTGTGCAAACATTCTAATTAGAATTATTATGGATATTATTCTTTCTATTTTGTGGTATATTTTCAGTGTTCTCTTAAAAATATTTTTAGGAGTAGGAATGCTTACAATGGTGATATACTTTATCCTTATGATCAGAGATAGTCTCAAAGGAGACGGAGGGAATATTCGTATTTTTTGGTAGGTGGTAATTTTTAAACCCTCCCCGAGTTGAACATTTTAGCCAACATCTCATTTAGGTTTTTCAATCTCCATTTTTCCAACCACAAGGCCCGGGCATAGTTTATCGCCCAATCTTCATAATCCCCTTTGGTAGGATCAACCCCTAAATTAGCCCGTATTAAGGCACAACCTTTTTCAAAACCGTCTTCGTTGTCACTGTCTGAAAGTTGGTGTGCCTCTACAAGTTTTTTAAGCTTGAACGGCAACTGTTAAGCATTATACCCAGCTGTTTTGTTGTCTCCAAGAAAAGGACCGCATCAGTACGCATTGCCGGGCTTCCTCCCAGCCAACAATTATCAAACATCACTTCGGAGCTTTTCAACTCGTCAGTCTTGACTAACTTAGTAACAGCACTCATCGTTTCAAGTCGGGGGCGGTGGAAATAACCCACATGCAAGTCGTCGGCATCGACAACATCAATACGCAAAACCTTGCCGTGTTTGCTTTTCCATGCCTTGATTTGTTCCTCTGTTATTCCGCCATCAAAAGTTTCACCTGTTCTTACTTCCTGCTCGTTTGTCTTGTCTTCCATATTGCTTTTTATTATGTCCTCCCGATGCCATAAAGCACCGGGAAGACGGGTTATTACTTATTCCATTCGATATGCGAGGGTACAAGTTCAAGCTCTACCTCCTGTCCTGTGTCTCCCTCTTTCCACTTACGGCTGTTCGCCTTGAATTGACAGTTACGGATTTTATCCACCGTTACAATACCGCTATCGGGTATGTAGGTGACTGTAATGTCAAAGGGTGCAATGTCCTGCAATCTCCCGTTAGGGGCTTGTCGTTGCAATGCTTCGACTTCCTCTTGATATAGGGTTATTTTCGCAGACGGGGTTATTCGTCCTTTCGCACGACCCACGGAGTGGCGACAGATACGATTTGTAGCACCGAACAGCCAACGATGGCAAGGTCGTAGAGGATTGACTAAATGAGAATCCGTACTGTAGCGAAAGGAACTCAGTGCTCTGCGCAACGAAGGAAAATACCTTACGGTTAAAACACATACCCGTAAGAGCAGCAAAAGCTAAGGTTACGTTTTCGAGAAGCATTTTGCTATAAAAAAAAGATATTGTATTTTTGTGTGGAATTATCACAAAGTACAATGATAGATCAACAGACCATAAACCGAATACTTGATGCAACGAATATTGTAGAGGTTGTTTCGGACTTTGTCACCTTGCGGAAACGCGGAGTGAACTACACCGGTCTATGCCCTTTTCACGACGAAAAAACCCCTTCTTTCAGTGTTTCTCCCTCTAAAGGGATATGCAAATGTTTCAGTTGCGGAAAGGGTGGTAGCGCAGTCCATTTCATTATGGAGCATGAACAATTGTCGTACTATGAGGCACTGAAATATCTCGCTAAAAAATACAATATAGAGGTAAAAGAACGTGAACTTACCGACGAAGAAAAAATAGCACAAGGGGCACGCGAAAGTATGTTTATCGTCAATACTTTTGCACAAGAATACTTCTCAAATTTACTATTCAATCATGCCGATGGTCGGTCAATAGGTCTTTCATATTTCCATGAGCGAGGCTTCAGAGATGATATTATCAAAAAATTTGGATTGGGTTATGCTCTCGACCAGCGCGACGCTCTCTATACCGAAGGATTGAGACGTGGTTATAAAAAAGAATATTTAATAAATACCGGACTATGCCTCGAAGGGTCGAACGGACAGATAAACGACCGATTCAGAGGTCGGGTAATATTTCCTGTATATACAATATCGGGTAAAGTTGTGGCTTTTGGCGGTCGTATTTTGAAAAAAGACGACAAGATGGCCAAATATGTAAACTCGCCCGAATCGGAGATATACCACAAAAGCCACGAATTATATGGATTGTACCAAGCCAAACAAGCCATTGTAAAACAAAACACTTGTTATTTGGTCGAAGGATATACTGACGTACTATCCATGCACCAATCGGGTATAGAAAATGTTGTCGCATCATCAGGCACCTCACTTACTCCGGGACAGATACGCCTCATACACAGATTTACCGACAATGTAACCGTACTATATGATGGTGATGCAGCCGGTATAAAGGCGTCGTTACGCGGTATCGATTTACTGCTCGCCGAAGGTATGCATATAAAAGTGGTTCTCCTACCCGACGGTGATGATCCCGATTCATTTTCAAAAAAACAGAGTGCTGCATCGTTTACTCAATATATCAAAGAACATGAAGTGGATTTTATTCGTTTCAAAACCAATCTTCTACTCCAAAGTGCAGGAAACGATCCTATAAAAAGAGCCTCTCTCATTAGCGATATTGTAAAAAGTATTACCGCCATACCCGATAACATCGAACGTTCGGTATATACCAAAGAGTGTAGCCGACTACTCGATATAAAAGAAGAGATATTATTACGCGAAATAAATAAGCGGCTTACCGACGAACTCGAAAAAGAGAGTGAGAATAAAAGAACTACAGATACAGTAAATAACCAAGAACCTTCAAAGGAAGATACAGAAAATAATCAACAGTCACTTGTAGATAATATCCCCGTACAACAAAACATATCGTATGCCAACGATAAAATAGAACGTACCCTTATCCGTTATCTGTTAAGATATGGTAATCGGGATTTGTTTCCCAACGAAGATTATGAGAACGGACATGGCCCGGAAAAGTGGAATGTCGGACTATATATATTTGAAAATCTAAAAAATGACGCCATCGTTCTTATCAATCCCCTATACCAAAAAATCATCTCTGAAGCAGAGTCGATATTTGAGCAAGCCGGCGACAATTTGGCACGACATTTTGTATCACACCCCAATAACCAAATCAGTAATATAGCTCTTGATTGCATCAGTGATAAATATGAATTGAGCAGAATACATACCCGATATCAAAAAGTCGCTCCGGAAGAAGAAAGACTTAAAGAACTTGTGCCACGTATCCTTTACGAATTGCAAGACTCCATTATCACACAAGAGATAAAAGAGATAAGAGATAAATTAAAACATACCCCATCGAATGCCATAGAATTGCTGTCGGAAATAAAAAGGTTACAAGAGTTGAAAAGCCAACTCGACAAAGAACTTGGAGAACGTACCGTTCTTCCCCGACAATAATATAATGTATAGATATTTACACAATTTTCATTAATTATACTCTTATTTTATCTCAAAAATTTTCTTAATGAGAAAAATGTTTATACCTTTGGAATGGATATACCATTGTATATCTTGTTGGAACATCAAACTTAAACCCTTATAATGAAAACACATGGCTGCGAAAGAAAAACTATTTGAGCAGTTTCCGCCCATTACAACAACAGAATGGAAGGAAAAAGTGGTTGCCGACTTAAAAGGTGCCGATTTCGATAAAAAACTCGTATGGCGTACCAATGAAGGATTCAATGTGCAACCTATGTATCGTGCCGAAGACCTTAACGGATTGAAAACCACAGATTCCATACCCGGGGAATATCCTTACATCAGAGGTACCAAATGTAATAATGATTGGTTGATACGACAAAACATCGATGTCGAATGTCTACACGATGCCAACAAAAAGGCTCTCGACATACTGACCAAAGGCGTAACATCGATAGGATTTAACATTAAAGCCGACCATATAACTCTCGAAAATTTCAAAATTTTATTGGCCGATATTGATGCAGAAACTGTAGAGCTCAATTTCAATTCATGCATCAAAAACAGCATAAAAATTGCTGAGACCTTATCGTTGTATTTTAAGGAAAAAGGTGTTGACACCAATAAGGCTAAAGGCTCTATCTGTTTCGATCCTTTCAAACGCATATTGAAACGAGGCAAAGATGTAGCCAATTATGCTGCAACCGCAGTAGAATTAATAAAAGCATCTCAAAATATTCCTCATTATAGAGTATTAGGCGTAGACTCTGTAATGCTCAATGATTCCGGTTCATACATCACTCAGGAACTTGGCTTTGCATTAGCTTGGGGTAATGAATGGTTATCGGCTCTTACCGATGCCGGATTGACAATTGACGAAGTTGCAAAACGGATCAAATTCAACTTTGGCATCTCGTCGAACTATTTCATGGAAATAGCAAAATTCAGAGCCGCACGCATGTTGTGGGCGCAAATAGTCGCTGCGTATAATCCCGCATGCGAATGTGCTAATAAAATAAAAATGCATGCCCAAACCTCTCGTTTCAATATGACGGTGTTTGACTCACACGTAAATTTATTACGTACTCAAACAGAAACAATGTCGGCGGCACTTGCCGGAGTGGATTCTATAACGGTTACTCCTTTCGATGCTACCTATAAACAGTCTGACGATTTCTCGGAACGTATCGCTCGCAACCAGCAATTATTATTGCGAGAAGAATCTCATTTCAATAAGATAGTCGACCCCGCAGGAGGTTCATATTACATCGAAAATCTTACTATTTCGATTGCACAAGAGGCATGGAAACTTTTCTTGGAAGTAGAAGATATGGGAGGTTTCTATGCAGCATTAAAAGCCGGTTTTGTGCAGAATACCGTAAACACGGCCGCACAAGCCCGCCAAACAGCTATAGCTCGTCGCAAAGAGATACTCTTGGGTACAAATCAATACCCGAATATCAACGAAACAGCCATAGACAAAATCGAAGATAAATCCTCATGCTCATGTGGCTGTAATCATAGCGAATGTACTCCCGAATTGCCTACATTGCAAACCAATCGCGCAGCAAGCGATTTCGAAGCTCTACGTTTGGCTACCGAGAAATCGGGAAAACGTCCCAAAGTATTTATGCTCACAATAGGCAATTTAGCCATGAGATTGGCGCGTTCACAATTCTCGGGCAATTTCTTCGGTTGTGCAGGGTACGAAATTATCGACAACCTCGGATTTGAGACCATACAAGCAGGTATAGATGCCGCATTAAACACTCACGCCGACATCGTAGTATTGTGTTCGAGCGATGAAGAATATGCTACATTGGCACCTGAAGCACATACATTACTTGGCGAAAAAGCCATACTTGTCGTAGCCGGAGCTCCGGAATGTATGGAAGAACTCAAAGCTCAAGGTATTACTCGCTACATCAATGTACGTAGCAATGTCCTTGACACCCTCAAAGAGTTTAATACCTTATTATCTATCTAACCCCTGCCCGGTAAATACATACAACTATGAGACCAAATTTCAAAAATATAAATATCACGTCCGATGCCTTCTCGCAAAGCGGAAAATCGGTTTTGCAAAACAATGAGGCAAATTGGCTCACACCCGAATTAATTCCGATAAAACCGGTTTATACAAAAAGTGACCTTGAAGGTATGGAACACCTCGAATATGTAGCAGGTATCCCTCCATATCTACGTGGTCCGTATAGTGGCATGTACGCTATGCGTCCTTGGACTATACGTCAATATGCAGGATTCTCTACAGCAGAAGAATCCAATGCTTTCTATCGTCGTAATTTAGCATCGGGACAAAAAGGTCTGTCTGTAGCTTTTGACTTACCTACTCACCGTGGATATGATGCAACACACGAACGTGTTGTAGGCGATGTAGGAAAAGCGGGAGTTTCGATTTGCAGCCTCGAAGACATGAAAGTACTTTTCGATGGAATACCTTTGAATAAAATGTCGGTATCAATGACCATGAACGGAGCGGTACTCCCCGTCATGGCATTCTATATCAATGCAGGATTGGAGCAAGGAGCAAAACTCGAAGAAATGGCCGGAACTATCCAAAACGACATTCTCAAAGAATTTATGGTACGCAATACATACATCTATCCACCTGAATTCTCGATGCGAATAATTGCCGACATATTTGAGTTTACATCACAATATATGCCCAAATTCAATTCTATATCTATATCGGGCTATCATATGCAAGAAGCCGGCGCTACCGCCGATATAGAATTAGCATATACACTTGCCGATGGACTCGAATATCTGCGTGCCGGTATCAATGCAGGTATGGATATCGACACATTTGCTCCCCGCTTGTCGTTTTTCTGGGCAATTGGCATGAACTATTTTATGGAAATTGCAAAAATGCGAGCCGCTCGTATGTTATGGGCCAAGATTGTAAAACAATTCAATCCCAAGAATCCTAAATCGATGGCTTTACGCACACACTCACAAACTTCGGGTTGGTCATTGACAGAACAAGACCCGTTCAACAATGTAGGACGTACCTGTATCGAAGCAATGGGTGCTGCGCAAGGACACACGCAATCGCTCCATACCAATGCACTCGATGAAGCAATTGCACTTCCGACCGATTTTTCAGCTCGTATTGCTCGAAATACTCAGATTTACATACAAGAAGAGACATACGTAACAAAAGAGATTGACCCATGGGCAGGTTCTTATTATGTAGAGTCTCTGACAAATGAGTTGGCACACAAAGCATGGGAGCATATACAAGAGATAGAAAAACTCGGAGGCATGGCCAAGGCTATTGAAACCGGTCTTCCCAAACTGCGTATTGAAGAGGCGGCAGCTCGCACACAAGCCCGAATCGACTCGGGAAAACAGACCATTGTCGGAACCAACAAATATCGTCTCGAAAAAGAAGATCCTATCGATATTCTTGAAGTCGATAATACCTCTGTACGTAACCAACAAGTAACCCGCTTGCAAGAGCTGAAAGCCAATCGCGATGAGGTTGCCGTAAAAGCTGCCCTCGATGCTATTACCGAATGTGTAAAGACAAAAGAAGGTAATTTGCTCGATCTTGCGGTAAAAGCAGCCAAAGTGAGAGCAACATTGGGCGAAATTTCTGACGCTTGCGAAGCTGTCGCAGGACGTTATAAAGCAATAATCAGAACTATTTCAGGCGTGTATTCATCAGAAACTAATCAAGATCCCGAATACATTCGGGCCAAAGAAATCATCGATAGATTTGCAAAGAAAGAGGGTCGTCAACCTCGTATAATGATAGCCAAAATGGGACAAGACGGTCACGATCGTGGTGCTAAAGTTGTTGCAACAGGATATGCCGACTGTGGATTTGACGTAGATATGGGCCCGCTGTTCCAAACTCCGGCAGAAGCTACACGTCAGGCTGTAGAAAACGATGTGCACGTAATCGGTGTGTCATCGCTCGCAGCCGGTCATAAGACACTTATACCACAAGTATTTGCAGAATTGAAAAAATTAGGTCGCGAAGACATCATCGTTATTGCCGGTGGTGTAATCCCAGCACAAGACTACGATTTTCTATACCAAACCGGTGTAGCCGCCATCTTTGGTCCCGGATCTTCTGTAGCTCACTCAGCATATGAAATTACCCGCATCTTAATGGAATTAAGAGGTTGGGAATAATTCGGTATAATCATGAAAAAAAGTCGTCATCCGCAAAGATGGCGACTTTTTTTCATGATTATACAATGCTACTGTAACACCTCATAATAATGCAGAAAAAAGAGGCTACACTTCTATCGAAATGTAGCCTTACAATATGATATATAAGAATATATCCTTATTCTTTTATACCGGCAAGTTCAGGGTCTATCATGATACGACCGCAATATTCGCACACGATAATTTTTTTACGAAGCTTAATATCCAATTGTCTTTGAGGTGGAATCTTATTGAAACAACCTCCACAGGCATCACGTTGAATATATACCACGGCCAATCCGTTACGAGCATTTTTACGTATACGTTTGAATGCCGAAAGCAAGCGCGGATCAACTTGTTGTTCAAGTTTTTTAGCTTTATCACGTAATTTCTCTTCATCTTGACGTGTTTCGGCAACAATTTCATCAAGTTCTTCTTTTTTCTCTTGTAAAACAGCACGATGCTCAGCAAGAGCGGCTTGACAGTTTTCGACCTCTTCTCGTTTGTTTTTATCCATTGCCGTAAACTCACGAATACGTTTTTCGCAGAGTTCTATTGAGAGATTTTGGAACTCAATCTCTTTAGAAAGGAAATCATACTCACGATTGTTACGAACATTGTCTTGCTGAGATGTATATTTCTCAATAAGAGTACGAGAGTTGTTTATTTCCTCTTTTTTCTTGGCAATTTCTATTTGCAGATTAGAAATCTCATTTTGGAAATTCTGTACGCGAGTTTCGAGACCGGCGATTTCATCTTCGAGGTCTTGCACTTCGAGAGGAAGTTCTCCACGCAATGTTTTGATACGGTCTATCTCCGAAAGCATTGTCTGCAATTCGTAGAGAGTTTTCAACCGTTCTTCTACGGTGTATTCTTTTTCAGCTTTTGTCTTATCAGTAGCCATGCTTACAAATAATTTATCGGATTTGTTTCTACCTTTGTATAATAGCACGCAAAGTTAGGAATTTTTTTTGTTATAATATCACAAAATATATCTTTTGTGTATTGTTCGCTCTCATAATGACCTATATCTGCCAATAAAATATCATCTTCATGACCGAAAAACTCATGATATTTTATCTCACCGGTCACAAACGCATCTGCCCCCACTGCCGTAGCTTGCGGTATGAGGAAAGAACCTGAGCCACCGCATAATGCCACCCGACGAATTTTACGTCCGGTAAGAGTGGTATGACGCACACAACCGGTTTTGAATACCGACTTCAGCCGTTCAAGAAATTCCAACTCCTCCATCGGTCCATAAAAATCACCGACAACACCACTACCGGCTTGCATCCATTCATTTTCTATAGGAATAATATCAAATGCGGGTTCTTCATAAGGGTGCGATTCTACCAAGGCTTTTAATACACGACTTTTACAATGTCGTGGCACAATGACCTCTATGCGGGTTTCTGCCTCACGATGCATTTCGCCTATTTCTCCGCAATAAGGGTCGGTCCCCTCACCCGCTCTGAATGTGCCATAACCATTACAATTATAACTGCAATAATCGTAACGGCCGATATTTCCGGCTCCGGCCTCCATGAGTGATTCCCGCACCCTGTCGGCATCATCAAGCGGAACGTATGTCACCAATTTCAACAATTGATTCGACATTGGGGATAATATGGCAACATCTTTCAATCCCAGCATTTCGGCCATTTTGAAATTCACTCCACCGACAGCATTATCCAAGTTGGTATGAGCGGCATATATGGCAATATCATTTTTTATTGCTTTTATTATTGTGCGCTCTACATAATCCTTGCCTGTAAGCGATTTCAATCCTTTGAAAATAAGCGGGTGATGAGAAATGACAAGATTGGCATTCTTATCCAATGCCTCATCTATCACATCTTCGGTCACATCGATACACACCACAGCGGCCGTAATCTCCATTGCCCGATTACCCGTAAGCAACCCGGCATTATCGTATGACTCTTGCAACGACAATGGAGCGACAGCCTCTATAGCTTGTATTATATCGATGAGTTTTGGCATTATTCTTTAATATCAATTTTAAGACACAATTCTTCGAGTTGGGTATCATCTATTACCGACGGTGCGCCACTCATGGTATCACGACCCGAATTATTTTTGGGGAATGCGATACAATCGCGAATAGAATCCAACCCGGCAAAAAGCGATACAAAACGATCGAGACCGAAAGCCAAACCGCCATGAGGGGGTGCTCCATACTTAAACGCATCGAGTAAGAATCCAAATTGATAATAGGCCTTCTCCTCTGTAAACCCGAGCAATTTGAACATTTGGTTTTGCAACTCTCTATCGTGTATACGTATCGAACCGCCACCGAGTTCCACGCCATTTACAACCATATCGTATGCATTGGCACGCACACGACCGGGGTCGCTTTCCAAGTATTGAATATCTTCGGGTTTAGGCGAAGTGAAGGGGTGGTGCATAGCGTAGAAACGTTGCGTCTCTTCGTCCCACTCCAACAAAGGGAAATCGACAACCCACAAAGGCGCGAATTTATTACGGTCGCGTAATCCGAGACGTTCGCCCATTTCGAGACGCAATTCGCACAAAGCCTTTTGTGTTTTTCCTGTTGCGCCGGCAAGTATCAACATCAAATCACCCGGTTTTGCACCAAAACGCTCGGCCCATGCCTTCAAATCGTCTTGTGAATAGAATTTATCGACCGATGATTTCAAAACGCCGTCTTCGCCATATCTTACATACACAAGTCCCTTGGCTCCTACCTGCGGGCGTTTTACAAATTCGGTCAATTCATCGAGTTGTTTACGTGTGTACGAAGCACAACCTTCGGCACAAATACCGGCCACATACTCGGCGCTGTCGAATACCACGAAGTTTTTACCTTCGGTCAGGTCTTTTATTTCCACAAAGCACATTCCGAAACGAATATCAGGCTTATCGCTGCCATAATATTTCATGGCATCGCAATAAGGCATACGCAAGAACGGCTCTGTAAAATCAATATTTTTAATGTATTTAAACAGATGTTTGGCCATTCCTTCGAAGAGGTTCAACACATCTTCCTGCTCCACAAACGACATTTCACAGTCGATCTGAGTAAACTCGGGTTGGCGATCGGCGCGCAAATCTTCATCACGGAAACATTTTACAATTTGGAAATAACGGTCAAATCCGGCAACCATCAACAGTTGTTTGAAAGTTTGCGGCGATTGAGGGAGGGCATAGAACTCACCGGGGTTCATACGCGAAGGCACGACAAAGTCGCGGGCACCTTCGGGAGTCGATTTTATAAGTACCGGGGTCTCTACCTCCATAAAGTTTTGCGAGTCGAGATAGCGGCGTACCTCGAAAGCCATCTTGTGACGCAGTTCCAAATTTTTACGCACACAATTACGGCGCAAGTCGAGGTAGCGATACTGCATACGCAAGTCATCGCCCCCATCACTTTCGTCTTCGATGGTAAACGGCGGGGTAACAGCAGTATTCAATAAAGTCATCTCCGATACAACGATTTCTATTTCACCGGTCGGCAGATTGGCATTTTTACTCGAGCGCTCACACACCGTACCTGTCACCTGTATCACATATTCGCGGCCCAATTTATTGGCTGCCTCACACAATTCGGCATTCACCTCGTTGTTGAATGTCAATTGGGTAATTCCATAGCGATCGCGCAGATCTACAAAGGTCATACCACCCATTTTTCGGGTACGTTGCACCCAGCCGGCCAAGGTAACTACAGCTCCGGCATCACCCAGTCGCAATTCGCCACAAGTTTTCGTTCTGAACATTTTATCTCTTTTATATTCTTATTTTCAATATATTACGACACACGCCAAAAGAGCGTTTTCTCAATGGCATATACTTGTTGCAAAGTTAAATCAATTCAACGGAAAAAACAATCAATTACCACAATTTTATACACATCGTTATTTTTAGTATTCTGTTGGAGCCATAGGCATAAACGACGTTCCCCCACTCGGTTCATCGAGTGGGGGAACATTAGGATATTACACTAATTATCGAGCAATTTTCACTATTTTGCGATAATACTGTTCATCACCTACACGTGCCGATACGATATAGACTCCATCGGGTAATGCACCAACGTCTATCGACTCATTTTCTGCGACGTACTTCTGCAATATCAATACCGTACCCGCAGTATTGATCACCCTTACCTCGTCTATGGTACGTCCTTTTACCGATACAAAAATTTTATCGGTAGGCATCGCCGGATATACAATCAGAGGGGAATCTTCTTGTAGTAGAGCTCCCGATGATTCATCGAGATCGAGTATATAGGGTGCGATATAATCACCTTTCACTTCGGGAATAAACGGCAGCTGATTTTCAAACGTACGAACACCCGATGTCGCTTTTTTATTTACATAGAATGTAATCGGTTCACCACCGGAGCCATACACATTCATAGTAAGACAATTGTCCGATAGACGAGCCACACCGCGACACTCCGTTCCACAAAATGCGGCGATATAATAATCTTCCGCATCAGTACGTTTGCCATCTTCTTGTATCTCTATTACCATAGGCATCACATCGGGATATTTATATCGGTCACAATGCCAAGGATTACCATCATCGCCATTTTTATGCGCGAAATTACTTTGTTTAGCAGTATGATTGAGAGTAATCTCTTTGTCTCTTTCCACACAATAGAGATAGCCTTTGCCCGGTTCGAGACAGGCCAACGAGCCGAGCCATTCACCCGATGTATAGATAGCAAATCCATCTCTACCTACAATACAATCATACTCGTCTACTTCGGTATTTTCCAACGCTTGCGCTACTGACATTGCATAAGGCATGGGATATCCTATCGTGTTCCAACCTTCACGCAACATTATACTCGTAGTGCTCATATCATACAATACACCCGACAAAGCAAGGGTGCGTGTCGCAGGCATCAACACTTTATAGCCCTTGCTCGGTGCAAGAGCGGTTAGCGTTCCTGTATATCCGGTCGAGGTATGTATCAGTTCATCGCTGTCGCCTATGATTTGTATCGCACCGAGAGCGGTAAGACGTTCTATAGGCACTTCCGTAGCAAGATTGTGCGATATCCAGTTCCAACCACTATACAATGTCAACTCCATATCAGCAGAATCTGTCGGCGTAAAGAGATTGAGCGTATATTCACGTTCCGCCGGTTTACTTTCTACATTTCCGGCCGAGTCGGTAGCCACTACATAGAAACCATGATCGATGCCGGCATATATTTTCACGTCGGCAAGGGTATCGGTTATGCCGTCGGCCACTTTCCACCACGTCACACCATCGCCATACTGTGCATATAGGTCGTAACGCCATGTACCCGAACCTATATCGCTTGCATTCCAACTCACCACGGCGGTCGTGTCGCTCGACACCTCACAAGAGATGATTTCACTGCGCGGGGCAAAAAGGTCCATACAATTCACCCACGTAGGGGTGATTATGGCATCGTTGGTATCGAATACGATAGCTGCCCGGTTGGTGATGGTAGAGTTATGTTCCAGACTATCACGCAACTTTATTTCATACGACAATCGACCTATTCCATTACCATCGTAATTAACGGGCAATACACCGTCCATAGGATTGGTTGTCGGTTCCATAGTCATTGGGTCGAGCGAAGTGATTTCCCAACGAGCAATACCGGTAACAGGCGAATATGCCAATTCCACTTGGGCTATCACATTGATTCTCGGACGTAGGTCGATTGTGCGAACAAAGTTCTGAGTACCGTCGAGTATCTCCGATACTTCTCCTATCTTTATACCCGTAGGAGCGAACGTTGCAAGGTCGTGCGTCGTACCATCTAAAGTATCGGTCACAACAATGGTGTGCGCCGGTGCAGTGGCAAACGCTGTATCATTCTCAAACTCTATCGTGTAGTACACGTCACGCTGTCCGCTCTTCACCGCTCGACTACCCGACTCCGCTTTATAGCCGTAAATATCATTGGGATCTAATGATGTAACTGGTGTTGACTGACCACCACCTCCCGTAGTATTGGGCGGACAATTAGGTTTCTTTTCAGTAAATGCCACATGACAATCAGCGATTGTTGTTACATGTGTTGAAATATTTACAAAAGAAGATAATTCGCCCAAAGATTTCAATACAGATTTATCGGGAAGAAATTTTTCAAAACACCCAACCACTAATCCCGAAATAGATATTCCATTTTTTATATCTTTCAATCTTTCATAGAACGATTTTTCCACGTCATTTTCTCCACATACATTTTCGCCCACTACCGAGATTACGGTATTTATTGTACCTATGGCACAATCTGCTATAGAAAGAGCTTTTGCTTGAGGAATACCTGTAAGACCGGCTATTTTATTGGCAAATCCGACAACGTCTCCGATTATGTTTCCAACACATTCCACACTCTCTTTGATACAACAATATGAATCTCTTAATCCATATCCTGTAGATGATCGTTGCATATAAGGTGATACCTCTTGAGGGGCGGTAATCGGATTCCATGTATCGGGCATGGTAAACCACACCTCTATTGTCTCATTGGAAGTTATATTCAACGTAATGTTTTTTGTACTATTCGGAGCTAAATCGGTAAAGAAATAGCCACTACGCACCACTATACTATCCAATGTATTATCGATAGGCGCTTTCAATTTTATAAAATAGTGATCATCGCCTATTTCATTTTCCACTTTACGCAAATACTCTCTATCTGCAGTCGATAGGCTATCCTTATCTATACCATCGAACAATCCGGGTAAATCCAAGCCCTCTATTTCGAGCCGTGATATACCATCGATTGTAGCACTCGATACATAGATATATATCGGTACTCGATAGGCTGTCATATTACCGTGATTAGAAACTTTCAATGTGTATGTAGTTGTACTATTTCTCAAATACGTACTCGAATACGATATAGTTGTTGAGATAGTTATATCCTCTGCAGGCACAACCTCGAGCATATTTTTCACGACTTTCACATCGTCGATAAATTGGAATATGCCCGTATAGTTTCCTATATTCACGCCGGTAAGGTCGAACGTAGCACATATCTGCGCGTCACTTGTGTAATTTATATCTACACAAGGTATCGTATCGCGCCCGTTAACCAACGCGATTGACATCAGACTGAAAAATCCGTTTCCATCGAAATTGATGGAACAATAACCGCCATTTCCTGCCTCTTTCACATCTTGATCTAATATCGCATATTTCTCGATACGCAGGTAGTCAAGTGATATTTGAGACCTACTGCCGGTCACGTCGTGCATAGCAAGATAGTAGTTACCATCACTGCCGGCATGGCAACCGCCCCATTTTACCGATGTACTACCTTGTGCATTATATATCTCCTCACCATCGGGCGAAAATAGTTGCAATGTACAAGCTTGGTCGGTCTTGAACGCCAAGCTGTCACCCTCGTCGGCATAGAGCCTATACCAATATATCTCGTTCTCCCCGGGGCAATTCTCGGTATATTTTTTGCCAGACTCCAATTCTTGCGCATTCTCCACCTGCACACTCACATTATAGTCGATATATTGCTTATGTTCTTGCAATAGACGATTAGATGCATCAATAAATTGAAAATAAATATCATTTTTGGCATAGAGTATCGGCACGCTGTCTTTCATTTCCAAATGGAAACAACTGCTACGTATCGGCAAGGTGTCGATCGGGAGCAAAGAAATCAGTTTGAGAGGATTTGCTCGTTCCTCCAAAATTGTTTCACGTATAGTTGTCATATCATCATTGAGCCAATAACGATATTCTTTTATTCCTGTACCACCAACCGGTATTTTAAGAAAAAATGAAGACATTATTTGTGTTAATACGCCATTTTCTCCCGATAAATAAAACGTCAGATTATGAAATCCATCTGTTATAGACTCGACATCGAGATCGAAATGGAATAGGCCATTAACAAAAGAACCTCCTGCATTGTGCATTTCTCCATTATCGACCACATAATGACACTGCATACGGCCCCATTCTTCCGTCGTAGCAGTACGAAGGAAGTAGCCATCTACCACATTTGTCGCCACCCCCGATGGTGTTAATACTTGTACCTGAATGTCATGTATGCCTTGTGTTAGAGATGACACATCTAATTCACAATCGACAATACCTCCCGATGATTTTATTTTTTCTTGATAATACAATACACCATCAATATAACAACAGCACGTCAAATATTCAACACCTTCTGTTTGTGGTATTTTAATAAACATTGACGTTGCCGGAGGAGAAGCAACATTATTATTCTTTACAACAAAATAGAGTACGTGTAATCCTTCATCAAATTCCGCCACATCTATCATCATCGCCTCACCGGAATATTCTCCCTTTTTTATCGTTGTTGTATCACCATCTACCCAATAATAATAGGTATAATCTCCTTTATCCGGTATTTTATAAAATAATCTGCTTTGTGGCGAAGATAACGATTTTGATGTAGATTGCGCTTGATAATGAAAATAGTGTATAGAGGTGTTTAATTTACTGACATCTATTGTAAATTTACCATCGTGTACAGATAAAGGTGTTGGTACAATATCGTTATCGAACCAATATCTACCCACCGAAGGTCGCAAATCACCAACTTTGACAAAATATCGGGATATGGGACTGCTCCAGACTCCCACAGTATCACAAATCTGCATATGTATTGTATGCAATGAGTTAGACAATCCCGACAAATCAATATCAAGACTGAAATTGGCAGATGCAGATGTTCCTGTCATTACTTGCAGTGCATCACCATCGAACCAATAGCGGTACTTATAATGCCCTTGCCCCATAGCTACTATAGGTAACCATAGAAGCAATGCAAATAAAAACTTACGCATAGCGGTACAATTTATTCGGCGGCTTTCACCTCTATATCCACACTCAGTTTGCCATCGGCAGTCGATTTCGATGCCACATTACATTTTACTATTCGAGGATTGGTCGGCGTAATGTCATAGGGAAAAGATCCGCCATATATACCCACTTCTGTTCCATCCATACCAAAATATTTCTTTTTTGCTTCTTCTGTCAATTCATATGTCTCTCCATCGGATAAATTTGTGGTAAACTTATATGTTTTAAATATATTCTCCGTATCCGTTTTCAATATTTTATTCGTGGTATTTGTTATATTTTCAAAGATTTTACTATTTCCGTATCCTATACAATTATATGCAGTCATAGGTGCGTAAGAATAATTTGAGTGATTATTATACAAAATACAATTATAGCAGGATAAATTTTGATCGTTTGTCGCTCTCGTATTTATTATAATACAATTTTTCATTTCTGCATATCCGCTACTAATATCTATATCTTTAGCGACACAACTTATCATTGTAAACGTCGAACCCGGAAGGGCCATATTTTTTGTTACTTGACAATGAATAAATGTTGAATTTAGTAATTTACTACCGCTGCTGCTATATGTCAAATTACTTAATCTACATTTTATAAATTGCGCACCAAATATTTTTAAATCTATTGATATTCTATCGTTATGATATATTCCTTCAATGGTGAGACGATGAGGCGTTGTATCGGTCTTTGCACTCAGATAAAAATCTCCGGCTATAATTGTCGGCAATATCTGTAATGCCGAATCCGGTAACATACCGGCTCCACGTAAAGTTATCGCTTTGGAAATATCAGTAGAGATAAACGTTCCGGATGAGAGTGTGATTATATCGCCATCAGTAGCAGCCGTATGAGCATCTCTCAACGCATTGGCTCCATAATAAACAGATATACTATCTCCATGACTTAAAGTCGCAATTAAAGCACTTTGTGCAAAAGCGGTAACAGATAGAAATAGGGTGACGAGGGTGAAAAGAAATTTTTTCATTGTTTTGAGTTTTTTCACCGATAGACACCCCGATTCGGCGGTTATAATAGTGATATGCTTATTTATAAAAACGGCGTGGGTGCTGTCCTTGCCTATCCCGGAAACTCTGGTCTTCGCATACCACACAACACCGGATAAGCAACGCAATTAGCCCACGCCGGTACGGATATAGCAAGGCTTATGCGCCATGGCGCAAAGCTCACGTACATACGTACAGCACAGACATTCGTTGCAATGTTATCGTGTGTTGTGGTCAAAGTTGCGAAGTTTGAGTTTCCACAGATAAACGCAAAAAAACGTCGTTCTTACAAAAAGTCCGCCCGCTTACCCACTTTTGTGGGCTAACTTGCGACGCGACAAAGGTATGAATATTTTCCCCAACAACAAATATTTACTCAAATATTGGAAAGTATTGTAGGGACTCCCAGTAGAAATGGCCGAGTGATATAAATTACAGAAATTGTAAAAATCATGAATACAGAGAAACGCCTGCGTCGAGTAGCACTTCTATTACGCCATAATTTATGGTCAATTGCGAAATAAAATTGAAAGGCTTCTAATAATTTCCATATTTTTTGTAATTTTGTTTTTTGAAGACAGACAATTATACGACACAAACAAAACCATCTATTCGACTGTAAATATGAATTTTAAGCACAAACTAAAACAAATAATATTCTCTGCGATACTACTTGCCGGTGCGATAAGTATTGCATCATGTCAATATATCGGAAACAATAACGGCGAAGGCAAGGGAAATACCACGACCGAAAAGGTGTCAACCGATAATCAAAAGACTCCTCGCCCACAAAAACTCGAAACCGCCACACTATCGGTGACAAAAAAGCATGCTTTGACAGCCGACGACGACCGTTCACCGGCTGCCACCATAGAGATAGAATTGCAATATCCGACAGGCGGAAACACCGGCAATATGACACTCGGCGCACTGCAACAGCTCTTCATTGCCTCTCTGCATATGCAAGGCAACACTCCTCGCGAAGCAGCCGAGAAATACGCGACCGATTATATCGATAACTACCGCAAAGAGTTGAAACCTCATATAAAGAAAGCCAAACGCAAAGATAACGCGTGGATGAATTATCAATCGATAATAACCACACAAAGCCTGTACAATGCCCATAATTTCTGGGGGTACAGCATTGCCGACTACACATTTACAGGCGGAGCACATGGCATGACCACGACCACGTACAATGTGGTAGATATGCAAAGCGGAAAAATGCTCACTCTCAAAGATCTTTTTGCCGAGGCCGACCACCCCACTATCAACACTATGCTGCGCCGGCAACTTGCCGACGATTTGGGGTGCAATATAGAACAACTCGCCTCAAAAAACTATGAAACCGACAATATCGTAGTCGATGACAATTTTGTACTCGGTGATACGAGTATTACCTGGTTGTATAACCCCTACGACATTGCCCCTTACAGCATCGGCAGCGTGACCATCTCCTTACCTTATCGTGCCATAGCCGGCTACCTCACCCCCGAATCGCCTATCAAACGAATCATAAAATAGACTGTATATCATGCAAATAATCGAAAAATATTTTCCCAATATCAGCGAAAAACAACACGAACAATTTACTGCATTATGGAAATTGTACAATGATTGGAATACCAAAATCAACGTCATTTCGCGCAAAGACATAGGCAATCTCTACACCCACCACGTACTGCACTCGTTGGGTATTGCCCGCATCATACAATTCATGCCCGATACCACGATACTCGACGTGGGCACAGGTGGCGGATTCCCTGGTATTCCGTTGGCCATACTCTTCCCCGAATGTAAATTCCACCTTGTCGACCGTATAGGTAAGAAGATAAAAGTGGCACAAGAGGTGGCACAAGCTATCGGACTGCAAAACGTAACACTTGCCCATTGCAGCGTAGAAGAAGACAAAAACAAATATGATTTCGTGGTAAGCCGTGCTGTGATGCCTCTCGGTGATTTGTTGAGACTTGTACGCAAAAACATAAGCAACAAACAACATAACGCCATGCCCAACGGGCTGATTTGCCTCAAAGGTGGCGAAGTACAAGCCGAAATAGCTCCCGTACGACGTACCGCCATGGTTTTTGACCTAAGCAGCTATTTCGAAGAGGAATTTTTCTCGACAAAAAAAGTGATATATGTGCCCATATAAGATTCTGTAAAACAGTACATTTATACAAATAATAGAGACCCGGTACATAAAATTACAAAGAGACAAAATACCAGCCATGTTACAAGTAAAATGTTTCACCTTCAACCCAATCGGCGAAAATACGTACGTCGTATGGGACGATGCTTGTGGCGAATGTGCCATAATAGATGCCGGCAATTCCTCTCCTTCCGAAAATGAAACACTCCAACAATTTATAATATCCAAGCAATTGCAGGTGTGTCATCTGTTGGCTACACACCTCCATTTCGACCATGCCTTCGGCATACACTACGCAACAAACACATTCAAAGTCACACTATCGGCACATCGAGGAGATGAATTTCTATTAGAACATTTTGCCCGGCAAGCCGAAATGTTCGGCATGAGTGTAGACAATCACCCTATGCACATAGCTCAATACATAGAAGAAGGCGACAATATATCGATTGGCGCTTACTCCCTCACGGCTATACATGTGCCGGGACATTCCCCCGGAAGCATAGCATATTATTGTGCCGACGCCGGCATAATGTTCGTGGGTGACGTATTGTTTCGTAACAGCATAGGACGCACCGACTTATGGGGTGGTAATTTTTCGATTCTCGTCGAAGGAATTACCAATAAATTGCTCACACTGCCCCCCGAGACCATCATATACTCGGGACATGGACCTACAACGACCGTAGAATATGAAAGATGTAACAATCCCTATATTCGCTAATCAGATAACCCCCAAAGAGGTAAACATAGAGGCGTATATCTCGGCCTTGCTGGTAAGCGGTAACGGATAAGCACGTGATGAGGAGGGCATACGATAGAAGCGCATACACCTGCCTTCGAAATCGAACGACACATAATCACCAACGCTTGGCTCTGCAATTGCCAGCGTATCGCACAACAGGTCGGTCGCTTTTTGTCCGGTAGTTACTACTGCATTACAATATGGCATTACGCGTAATAAAGCGGTAATATCGGTCGGCTCCACGACATCAAGAAATTTATCCGACGCATTATCTTTGAGCCTTCGTACCACTGTGGCCGCATCGTATAAGGCAATACTTTTGTCATGCAAAAATCGCTCGATACGTGCTTGTGAAAAACGTTTATGCCCCTCTTCGATAAAAAAATCTTTATCATCAAAGAAAACAAGTCCCATGATACGCCACATATCATTGATCCAATTGGGATAAAAAAAATCCATACACCAACGTTCTCGTTTCGGCGGGAAACTTCCCAACAACAATAATCGCGCATTATCGGGTATAAAGGGTAAGAGTGGGTGTTTCTCTACTTCCGGATTACTCATAACAGTCTGCTTTTATCGGATAAAGATAGTGACTATCGAGCAAGAATTAAGAAGTTTGTTTCATTTTTTCTCTACAGATGTAGTACAAATCGAAAAAAGTCTGTCATGAATATACGTTCAGATTTCACTTATACTATATACAGATAATAAAATTCCCCAAAGAGGAGTATTTTCGTTGGATTGTTATCGATTATCGATCTTTTTTCCGGAAATATTTTTTCAAAAAAGAGTTGTCAATATGAAAAATTGTAGTATCTTTGCATCGCAATTGAAAAAAATGGTTGCAGACCTCAAATTGGTGCGGTAGTTCAGCTGGTTAGAATACATGCCTGTCACGCATGGGGTCGCGGGTTCGAGTCCCGTCCGCACCGCAAAAGCCTTAGAGAAATCTAAGGCTTTTTTGTATATATAATCAAGGCGATAAAGAGATAAAAAACGAGGTAAGCGCCCCTACCTCGCCACACTTTACACGGAATAGCTCTATACAGACGTCTGTGCGTAAAATGTTGATGCGGCAACTATCTGATCCGTTTGAGAGCATGAACGGCTTTGTCGCCAACTTTTTTTATGTCCTTACCGATTACAACCAACATAGAGTCTCCTCGCTCCCACAGCGACATATTCTCACCGTTTTTTCCGGAGAATATCAACAATTCATCATACTCCTCCACTACATCGGCCGGGAGTTGCGCCGGCATGGCCGGAGTTGTCACACTGGTATCCTGTCCTGTTGCCGAGTCGGTGTAGGTCATCACCATTTCATAAATTTCATCGCCACCATTCATCGGAGTAAGTACGACCAAGTCATAAAGTACCGTTTGCCCATCGGCTGCCTCAGCCCACCCTTCATACACCGATACCAATGTATCATTAGAAATTGTTTGAGATTGAGTCTCGATTTGTACGACATTCTCTTTTTTTGAATGACATGCTACTGCCAACAGAGGAATTACAAATAAGAAAAAATACTTTTTCATAGACATAGTTTTTATTATAGACTTTGTATTCTATAACAACTACCTCATTCAAAAGTTTTTGGTTATAAATAGAACTTTCATTACCCAATATATGATAAACTAAGCAATGATTAAAGATAGCTATCGAATTCAGAGGAGTAATTTACAAAGCTTATGGCGTACGGTGCGAAAAGACATTGTTGCGACGAGCATATCGTACACCGGCAAGAGTATGTTTCATAAAATAGGTAAATGGTATGCCTCTTTTTCGAGCACGCCAAGCATTGACTATCAACCGAAAAAGCCAAGTGCGATGATGAATATAACTGAATACCGCCCCTTTGGTCATAAGGAAATAAGGCGCGGAGGCATCACGCTCAGCTGTAGTCGAATGTGCATGAGTACCAACCGTAATCGGGAAAAAATAAGATTTAATATTGGCATCGAGGACATCTTTTATAAATACATCTTCTTCGCCACAACGTAATACTGGTGTGCCCAAACTAATATTTTCGCAAAATTTCACCCTTCCGATTACAGCTTCTCTACGAAATGCTATTTCGAATGCAGTCACGTAATATCCTCGAGGAGGTTTTCGCAAATCAAATGAAAAAGAGGGATAGTTTTTGGTATAATTCGGGTGCGATCTATATTTTATTGTCATCAACTCCACCAAGGGATTTGATTCAAAAGTCCGTATCAACAATTGCAATTCTTCTGCCGTAAAATCGACATCATCGTCGGACATAAGGCACAAAGGCGCAGTAGCGCACGAAATAGCATAATTACGATTACGAGAAATGCCGCATGTGCGAGTTATAAACACATGAATATCATCGCGCAAGAGTTCCTCCGGTACATCTATTTCTTCGTCGGGTTGCTGCCAAGCTATGAGATATTCTACACCGGCAGTCTCCGGATGTTGTGACCGCATAACTCGCTCGATACCCGAACGCCCCAATGTACATACAAGAACCTGAAGTGTAATCATGACTATTTGCAAACAGTATTTATGTGTCGGATATAGCGCTGAGCCACCGACATGGCGGCATTGTGTTTCTCGACAAAACGACGACTATCAGAGGATAGTCTCTGCAACCTATCGGAGTCGGTTATCAAATCTACCAATTTTCGATAAATATCATCGTCGTCGGGCAAAACATTGACAATAGGATACAACTCTTTTTCTCCTATAAAATCGTAATACTCGGGTTCTGCCCCTGAGACAGCAATTTTACCCATTGCCATCGCGCCCAAGGCATTTGTTGCCGGAGTGTATGAGTAGATTTGATCGAGTACAATGTGCGATGCTTCGAGCCGTTTCATATACTCGTCATAGGGTAAATCTTCTACTAAAACGACGCGACATTTATGAGGATATTCAGATTCGACACGCCGTGCAGCAGCCAATAGTCTGTCAGTACCTTTGAATGTAATCATCTCACTTTTTACACCTACAAAAATATTCACTTTATCGTCGATATGCAACGGCGCATACTTTATAGTCTCTGTATCGATAGGAATTCCGGTATACGCCAATCGGTGAGCAAGATACCTCATACCCACTATATGATATTCATAAAGACACGATATAGCACTATCGATACGATCATATATATATTGACAATGGCTCATCATTTCGGGGGAGGTCCAAGATGTTTCGTTATGAGGAGAAGTAACCGCAAATGGAGCAGGAATATCACCGATACGATACTCCGAATATCGGAACGTATCACCTTTACAACAAGCCGCAACATAATAAGGGTCATTACCTATAAGCGATAAACCGATAGTCGCATTTTGTTTCTTTATCCGATCGAAAAAATAACGGATTTTATCGGGTTTCAATTCCAGAAAATTGGGATTGACAAGTTGTACAACATCATAACCCGAAAATCGTGGCAACAAAGAAATTATATTACAAAGATAACGTACAGCCCCACAGCGGCCATTGCTTCGGCTCAAATCGATATCTCGGCGTGTATCCATACAACGAGAACCCGAAGACACTACTACCGTGTCATGCCCCATACGACGCAGAGACGAAGCCAACGTAGCATGAAAGTTTGAATAATCGCCAATAAAAAGTATTTTCATATCGATTCTTTATACTACAAAATTAATATGTATATAGGAATTATAATATACTATCGATATAAAGTTTCTAAAAATTCCACTTCTACTATACGCAGATGCTTGTTTTTCTTGTCCTTACCATTTTTATTATCGACCACATCCAAGCCACCGGTTTGAATGGCAGCGACCTCGGTAATCTGCCCGAATGCATCGGCATCGATTGTTGCGTCCTTCAATTTTATAGTTATTACATCACTCAAAACCGGCTTATCAATGAGCAGATGAATATATCCTAAACTCTTATCGGTATTTCCACTCCAAATAAGTGAATTTCCCGCATATACTTCGATGGGATATGAGCGCTGACGCCAACCGGTAAGTTTCAAACAAATATCATCTATTTCGGCACGTCTTTCGAGCTTGTATGTAATCCATGCCGTACTCAATCGGCCGTCATTCTTCCACTCACTCAATTCATTATCATCGTATGTATTACAAGCTGTTTCTTGATTGCAACCTGCTATAACTTTATCGATCTTCACATCGACTTTTGTATCACTGAACGAAGGTGTCAAAGGTGTTTCACCTCGATCGAAACAAGATTTTAATTGTTTTGCGGGGAAATGCAAAGAAAGACCGTTTTTCACAGTAATCGGTAACGTATTGAAAGAAATTTCATTCGATGACAACCCCACTGCAGATGCTTTAAGCTTTACTTCTCCGGCCACCTCTGTAGCACGCAACATTACCCGAGTAATACCACATTCCACCGGTAATGTAGTTGCAAAAGCATAATTTCCTTCACCTTGCGCTATACCTCCTCGCCACTCGGCTGCACCTTGTAATTCAAATGTAACCATATCATTAGCCAACGGACATCGACGACCATCGATATCAATGACCTCGACTTGTACCAATGCGATATCGGCGCCATCGGCATACGTACCATTGCGTCCTTGCATTAGAGTAAGTTTCAAGCCGGCAGGAGTGCCAACGGTTTCTACGGTATCACGACTCAAAATTTCGCCATTATGCGCATACGATACAGCCTCGAGAGACCCTTTGACCCACTGTATGGAATCGAACGTGAATAAGAATCGGTAGTCTTGCTTGCCATACCCCAAAGATTTGCCGTTGAGTCGCAACTCAACTTTATCTCCACTCGACACGACATAAACCGGTTTTACAACGTCAAGGGAATAATTCCAATGACCGATAATGTGGGTGTGATTGTTTTCCGTATCGACCCAACCGTCCCACATCACACGATGTGCATAGAAACCATCTTTGGGTATACGCATGGCGTCGACAACGCCGCTACGGCGATAGTTTTCTGCTCCTCGGAAATGTGTTTGCGTATCGGAAAAAATTATTTTAGCGCCACCAGAATTGACACGTCGACCTGTGCCAGGTCGCTCTCGCCACATATCGTACCAACGACGCACCCACTCTACCGCCAACATATCTTGATTTTGATTATATGCCGTAGCATCTTTACCATTGAGCAATGGACCATCACCATGGCGGTGGTATGGATAACTATATTCGTCCCAATATTTTCGCAACCCTTCATCACGACAATATTCTGTCTGTATCATGGGATGATGCTCACTTTTGTTTATATAAAGCATTTCTCCGCCATACTCGGCTTCACGTATATCGAGCATTTCGCGAGAACCTATAGCACGACCACCATGAGGATCATATTGATCTCTGATAGCAATCATCTCTACCATATGTTCGCGACTGATAGATTCGTTCCCACATTCATAGAAAATAATACTCGGATTGTTTCGCATATATATAATAGCATCTCGCATAAGTTCTTTTCGTTGTTCCCAACGACGACCTTCGACATCGCCTTCACCGTCACCGGCAGGCATCATCTGCATCAATCCCACACGATCACACGATTCTACATCTTGTTTCCATGGAGTGACATGCATCCAACGAACCAAATTGGCATTACTTTCAAGCATCAACCGATTGGAATAATCGCTCAACCACGGTGGTACCGACATACCGACACCATGCCATTCATTACTGGTACGTTGCGCATAACCCTTAAAATGTATTACTCTATCATTTATCCACACCTTACCATTTCCAAATCGGGTTTTACGAAATCCGGTGGTTGTAATCACTTCATCAACAATTTTATTGTCAACAATAAGCCGAGTCACAATATTATAGAGATACCCATATCCCCAACTCCAAAAATGTAGATTCTCAATATGCGAAGAAGCTGTAAGCATAACAGTCTCTTGAGGATTAACAATTGTATCGGGAGCCGCAAATGACAATTGTTTATTACCTTCGTAATCATACACATCTACTTCATATCTTACGCACATAGGTCGACGGTATTCATTTCGTACTTGCGACTCGGCATGAATGTCGGCGCAACGGCTCGCCACCTTAATATCTGTTGCATAAACATATACACCGGTTGTCTGTAAATTACTATACAATGGGAGTGTTTGATATAACTTATCGGTAATGTGCAACCATACGTTCTTGGGTATTCCTCCATAATTAACGTTAAAGTTATTATTATTCCATTGGAATTCAGTATCCGTCGCACGTTCCTTATATTTCCAATCGTTATTGACACGTACAGCCAATACATTATTTCCATTATAATTTATATATGGCGTCAAATCGAAACCGACAGCCATTACGCCATTTTCATGAAGGCCTAAATATTTACCATTGAGATAAAAATCTGCTCCTTGACGCACACCTTCAAATTCAATAAAAACCTTTTTCTCTTTTGCCGATTTTGGTAATTTGAAATGTTTACGATACCACACAACCGTATCGGTAAGTTCGTGAATAGGAACTTTATATACCTCATCTTCATTGAATGCTCGAGGTAAAGAAACCGCTTGCCATTCTTTATCGATATATTTAACAGCTTCAGCATCGGGGCAATCTCCAATATGCAGTAACCATTGCTGATTGAAATTGTATTTTTCCCGCCTGCTAATCTCTGAATATACAGAAATGGTCATCAATGTGCTTATGATAAGCAATAGTAATCGTAAATGGTTCATATGTATAAATTCTATATAATCTTACAAATATTAAATGGCGAGAGGAGAAAAACGAATTTATTACTTTTTTACTCCGTACTACGTCTTTATATTCCACAAATATACAAATTATTGCT
>JAZURX010000079.1:0-15905 GCA_045606385.1 Bacteroidales bacterium
CTTATATATAGTATTAAATAATATTTATTAATCTTGCTTGATATGCACATCCATTTGAGGGTAAGGTATTGAAATACCTTTTTCAGCAAATTCTTTGTAGACCCTGCGATTGAGGTCAAAAAACACATCCCAATAATCATCGGATTTCACCCAAGCACGCACTACAATATTTACCGCACTATCACCTAAAGAATTGAGCGCGATAAAGGGTGTCGGGGCAGTCAATACACGTTTATCCGAAGCTAACAACTCTGACAAAAGCATCTTCGCATTCTCATAATCGTCGCCATAACCGATTCCAAACGACCAATCGACACGACGCATATTTTCGTGTGAATAGTTTGTTATTATATTGTTTGATAAATTACCATTAGGTATGAATATAATACGATTGTCGGGCGTAGAAAGAACCGTATTAAATATCTGTATTTCTTTGACGGTACCGCTTTGTCCTTGTGCTTCAATATAATCGCCTACCTTATAGGGACGGAAAAGCAATATCATAACCCCGCCTGCAAAATTTTGCAAAGAGCCACTCAATGCCATACCTACTGCAACACCGGCTGATGCGAATAATGCTACAAAAGAAGATGTATTAACACCAAAAATTCCTACAATAAGTATTATCAATGTAATCATCAATGTGATATTGATAAGACTATGAAGAAATGATTGGATTGAAGGTTCTACATTCCGTTTTTTCAACACTTTTGTCACGAAACCGGTCAAACGTTTCATCAACCATCTTCCTATAAAGAAAATCACTATTGCTCCAAGGCATTTCAATCCAAATGAAAGCAGTCCCGACGTGAGAAGTGAAACAATTTCCATTCCCGTCATTCCTGAAAATTTCTCAACCAACTCTTTTACCGGTTCCACCTGTGTTGTATCAGTAGGAGCCACTTGTAACAATAAATTCAACTGTAACATAACTTATATTTTATTAGAATTCTATTTCTTCAGTATATACTTTTTTATACCACGAAAGTGTACGATAAAAACTTTCTATTTTTTCATCAGTAACAGCACCGAGTACATACGCAGATAGCCCACAAAAATGCTTAATGGGGTATTTACACCACAATCCTCTCACATTTGATAGATAATACTCGGTAGCATCTGCAAACAATACAACATTCTCTAAGGCCTCTTCGAAATTTTTATACAACAACGTATCAGATGATACCATTTTTATATAATGGTTCAAATCGTAGAACATATCCTCAAAACTGGTATAGGCTCCCCGCTCCTGCGAGAATTGTTGTACAGAATCAAGCGATACCGTGCGTAAATTGTCAGCCAATATATCTCGTACGGCATGAGCCAAACGATTTGTTTCAGAGACATTTATTAAAGATATTGACGCATAAGGGTCTCGATAGTCTCTATAATATTCCATATATTTTTCACAGATTACTTGTAAATTTTCAGATAAAGAATATTCTGTATCGAACATAGGTGCAACAATATCCCTATAAGGGAATCCGACCCCCATTATCGCTGTAGGCGACGCTATCAAATAACGACAATCGTTTCGCCACTCATGAGCCACCTCTACCGCCCCCATATAACATGCATCACATAGAATAAAATCTAACATTCCATCAGGTATTGCCTCAGCAATATCGGGGATATTCATAGCAACGCCCTCATCATCACCAAAAGATCGAGATGACAACATCGAATTATATGATGATGTAGGATACCAGCCACTTGCATGCGACCATAATATCATTCCATAACTTTTTGCAGGACGTAGTTCCTTTACATCAGTCAAGACCATCTTCATTACTTCTGCCGATGCTGAATTGTCATTATCATAGGTCTTTATGACCGTGCGCTTTACCACACCATCGACGAGTTGCAATTGTTCCAGTGTTGGCAGGGAATTATATTTATCAACATAAACCAAGAAATTTCCTCCATTCAATGCACCTTCTTCTATAGCATCAGAAATACTTGATATATTGGTTTCGGCATAGAAACTAAGCGTATTACTTGCAACCATATATACAAGAACCGTACGATCACATTCGGGGGGAGAAGTCGGCACCACAATGTCGTTATCGTTCCTATCGCAACATGCTATAACGACAAATATTGAAATAATTGTAACGAATATTAGTCTAAAATTCACTGAAATAAGTTTTATGCGACAAAATTAAATTAAAAATAGTAGATAAACAAAAGCATTATGTAAATCTATCTAAAAATAGGTATCTGATGTCGGTTTATAGAGTAAAATATGTTAGCTTTGCAACTAAAAATTGATATGAAACAAATATTTATCATACTTTTTGTATACATAGCAGTATCCAATTGTATACATGCACAAACTTATGCCGAATATATCGACTCATCATATTTATATATAGATGAAGGAAATTTTTACGCGGCTGAACAAGTATTATTGAAAGCGTTACGCAAAGAGCCCGCAAACCCGGGAAACGTAATGCTTTTATCAAACCTTGGTACAATTCAACGAAACATGGGAAAAAGGGAAGCTGCCTTACAATCGTATAATAATGCACTCATGATAATTCCACAATCGACAACATTACTCTCAAACAGAGCAGCATTATGGGCCGAAATGGATAGCTTGCAAAGAGCAAAAGATGACTACACCTCTATCATTCAAATCGATGAAAAAAATTTGACCGCCATATATCGTCGCGGGTTGATTTCACTCGAATGCGGTGACACAATGGCTGCCCGACATGACTTTGAATGGCTTTTGTCTCTCAATCCTCATAGTGCCGACGCACGCATAGGTATGGCTGCACTGATGAAATACCGAGGGTACTACACAAATGCCATAGACCTTTATACCCAAGTGCTAAAAGCCAACCCCAACCTTGGAACTCTATACCTCAATCGAGCAGAAGCTTATTACTACAACAAACAATATAATAAAGCAGATGAAGATGTTGCCATGGCTTTATACCTTAGTCCCGAGGATCCACTTGTATATGCATTAAGAGCAAAATTGAAGTTAGCAAGATATGATAAAGCAGGAGCCCAAAAAGACCTCAACAAAGCCATAGAAATGGGATTCAGTACGAATATAGCCGATGAAATACTTCAGAACGGTCACAATTGAAAATATTTCTCAATATTTGGTACCATAATTATCCGAACTTATTCTAAATTTTCAACAAAAATGCTTACCTTTGTGCCAATGCTTGAGATAATCCGACATATAGAATATCTAATAACAGAATACGATTGCGTGTTGATTCCTGGCTTAGGAGGTTTTGTTTTACAAGACTCTCCGGCTCACATCAGTACCGATGGGAAATATTGGTATGCACCATCGCGTACCATTGTTTTCAATCCTACGTTATCGCATAACGATGGTGTATTAGCCTCATCAATCATGAAAGCTCGTCACATCGATTATCATCAAGCATTACTACTTATAGAGCGCGACACTAATACCTTACGTGCTTTGTTGCGCAACATTGGCGATTGTGTAACATTTGGTGAATTAGGCGATTTTGTTATTACAGAGAGAGGTATTATTGCTTTTGAATCAAAAAAATCGAGATTTATATCTCTTCAAAGTTTCGGATTGGGCAATCTCAACGTATTACCTCTGAGAGAACTCACACAGACCGTACCTAATAAAAATAATAGGAGTAAACGGAAAGAGCCAAATGATGATGTCATACATTTTACCATAAGACGTCGCATAGCACAACGTATTATGGCTATGGCCGCTACAATTTTACTGCTATTTGCAGTATCTCTTCCACTCACCGACCAACCAATAAATGAAAATATGGCGACTCTGATTCCCACCGAGATGATAGAAGCCACAACCATAACCGATTGCATCAACAATAAGGCTCAAAACGGAGAATACTTAATTGTCGTATCAACTCTTACCAATAGAGAAAGTGCATTGCTGAAATTACAAGAATTTCACAACAAAGGTATAAGTGACCCCATATTCCTACACGAAGACGGGAAACGTGTATATCTATATACACGTAGTTTTATAAACAGAAAAGAGGCTTTTATTTATCTGCGTAATGCGCTCGACAATAATACGCCTTTTTCCGACGCATGGGTAATGCAAGTAAAGAAATAATTTTTCATTACCAGAATTTCCACCATTTACGACGGCGTTGGTTCAGATTTCCCTCATAGATATCAAGAACTTCTCTTGCGACTCTCTCTCCTACTTCAATAATCTCGCGTGCTTTATAAAATTCGAGTATAGCATACGAAACTACCGGAACTTGTACCAATATATCCGGAGAATATAATGATGCTGACTGACACGTCAGTTGCTCTGTCATTATATCGAAGGATTGCAGCAATAGTTGATAGTGATTAATATCTATTTCATCGATTTGAACATCTTCTTTAGAAAATAACTTCCACAAACGAGAAATAATCGAACTTTTCTCCCCTTCGGGACAAGTCGTAAAATCAAAATCATTCAAATAGTTTACATCAACCGCAATTAACAAATCATTTTTATTCCTTGTAACTCTATTGATAGGCAACGGGTTGAGCACACCACCATCGACAAGTAACATATCATCTCGTCGGACAGGCGTAAAAAATGCCGGTATCGAAATTGACGCTCGAATCGCGTCATACAAAGAACCTTTGTCGATTACTATTTCTTTTGCAGAACATATATCTGTGGCAATAGCCGAATAAGGTATATGAAGATCTTCAATAAGTGTATCGGGAATGAGTTCTTTAAGAGTATCTATTATACGCTCACCTTTTATTACACCTTTGGAACTAAAAGTAAAATCGAGCAATCGGAACATCTTTGCTTTTGTAACATTCTCAACCCATTCTTTGAATACAGACAATTTTCCGGTAGCATACAAGCCTCCTATTAATGCGCCCATAGATGTTCCTGAGACAGAAGTTATTTCATAACCTCTACGCAACAATTCCTCTATTACGCCGATATGGGCCAATCCACGGGCGCCACCACCACCGAGTGCCAAAGCAACTTGTTTATTCATCTTGTTCATATCATCTTTTCATGTATAAAGGTATATACATTTGCTGAATATAACAAATATATATCCTGAGAAGAACATTACACTATTATTTTAGTCACCAGGGTTCACAAGCAATATACAAAAATAGAACATCACTTGACATTTTTCCTCAAATTTATTTAATTGGCGACCTTTTGTCAAAAAAACTCTGTATTTTTTTTGTTTTATTCTATTTTTTCGTATCTTTGCCCAAATAAAAGACAGAGAAAAATGAAAAACAGAGAGTTTAACTACGCAAATTTCTTTTATTTTTACTTTAATAGGTAAAAACGGGATTTTGTATAGTTAAACCAATAAGATTAATATATAGAAATCCCGTTTTAAACGGGATTTTTTTAATATATAAAGATACTATATGAGAAGGTGGTTCCGATTTAACAATTTCTATTTTTTCTACTTTATGCAGCAAAGCAACAAGGTGGGAGGTAACCACATGTGCCTCAAAATATAAACACATGCTATCCCACCTTCTTCACAGAAGAGTGGGATTTTTAATCTACAGAATATGAAACGCATAGCCATACAAGGAGCCAAAGGCTCATTTCACGACATCACAGCGCATCGATATTTTTCAAGCGAAGAAATAGAACTTATCTATTGCGCAACGTTCGAAGACATTTTCAAAGCCATCAAACACGACGATAGTGTAATAGGTCTTATGGCCATAGAAAACACTATTGCCGGGAGTTTATTGCAAAATCATGAGTTACTGCGCGAGAGTAAGCTGCAAATTATCGGTGAAGCCCGTTTGCATATATCTCACTCTATTATGTGCCTTCCCGAAGATGATTGGGCAGACATCGTCGAAGTAAATTCTCACCCGATAGCTCTCATGCAATGTCGCGAATTTCTCAATGCACACCCGCAAATAAAAGTAGTAGAATCCGAAGATACCGCAAAAAGTGCCGAGGACATTTTCAATAAAAAACTTCATGGACATGCTGCAATATGTGGCAAAGATGTCGCAGCAATGTATGGTATGAAAATATTACAAGAAAGCATAGAGACAAACAAACACAACTCTACCCGATTCCTTGTAATAGCCGACCGATGGCATGCCGAGGAGTACCGAAAAAAAGGTGATGTATGCAACAAATCAAGTATTGTTTTCAGTTTGCCACATGCCGAAGGCAGTCTTTCACAAGTATTATCGATATTATCGTTCTACAAATTAAATCTTACCAAAATTCAATCACTTCCTATCATTGGTAGAGAATGGGAATACCAATTCTATATCGATGTTGTGTATGAAGATCGTCTAAAATACCATCAAGCTATCGATGCAATCACGCCTCTCATCAAAGAACTTCAAATTTTAGGAGAATATGCAGAATCAAAAGACAACTTGTAATATAATGCCCGCCAATCGGGTAAACACAATAAGCGAATACTACTTCTCGAAAAAATTGAAAGAGGTAGCAGAAATGAATGCCCGTGGACTGAATGTTATCAGTCTCGGCATCGGGAGTCCCGACAAACCACCCCACTCCGAAACCATAGAAACCCTATGTAGAATAAGCCGCATGGACAATACTCACGGCTACCAACCCTATGTAGGAATACCAGAACTACGACAAGCATTTGCCGATTGGTATAAAAAATGGTATCAGGTAGAACTCGACCCTAAAACAGAGATACAACCTCTCATTGGCTCAAAAGAAGGGATACTTCATATCTCTTTGGCATTCCTCAATCCCGGCGACGGAGTACTTGTTCCCAATCCGGGGTATCCTACATACACATCGGTAAGCCGTTTGGCCGAAGCTCGTATTATTCCGTACGATCTATGCGAAGACAACAATTGGCAACCCGATTTTGATGCATTGGAAAAGACCGATTTAAATGATGTAAAACTTATGTGGGTAAACTATCCCAATATGCCGACAGGAGCACCGGCATCGACTGAATTGTTTGAAAAATTAGTCGATTTCGGCCATAGACACAATATCATTATCGTCAATGACAATCCATATAGTTTTATACTCAATGAAGAACCACTGAGCCTGCTATCAATACCTGGTGCAAAAGAGATATGTATAGAGATGAACTCGATGAGTAAATCGCACAATATGCCGGGTTGGCGTATCGGAATGTTAGCAACAAATGCTCAATTTGTCGAATGGATATTACGTGTCAAGAGTAATATCGACTCGGGGACGTTTCGTCCGATGCAAGAGGCTGCTGTTCAAGCTCTTTCACTTTCAAAAGATTGGTATTCGGGTATGAACGCCATATATAAGGAACGTCGTGTGATTGCCGAAGAAATTGTCACAGCATTGGGCTGTACTTTTGACCCTAATCAACGCGGAATGTTTCTTTGGGCAAAAGTTCCCTCATCGTACCAAAACGGAGCCGAATTGGCCGATAAAGTATTGTATGATGCCAAAGTCTTTATCACTCCTGGCATGATATTCGGAGACAATGGCAACCAATATATACGCATATCGTTATGTGCCGATCTCAAAAAATTGCAAGAAGCACTGAAACGTATAAAAGAAATAATGTAAGTAATAAATAAACGACATATTATGGCAGACAAAGTTATGAATTTAGAGCCGTTTACCTTAGCGGGTATTGAAAACAAAAGGCCTCTTATAATTGCAGGTCCATGTAGCGCGGAAACAGAAGAACAAGTTTTGGAGACAGCCAAAAGATTGGCCGAACAAGGTATAAAAATATTCCGAGCAGGAATATGGAAACCACGTACCAAACCGGGAGGTTTCGAAGGTGTCGGCAGTATCGGATTGCCTTGGTTGAAACGTGTAAAAGAAGAAACAGGAATGTATGTTGCAACAGAAGTTGCCAATCAATATCACGTATTAGAAGCGTTGAAACATGGCATCGACATCTTGTGGATAGGCGCGAGGACATCTGCAAATCCTTTTGCCATGCAAGAAATAGCTGATGCATTGAAAGGAGCAGAGATACCCGTATTGATTAAAAACCCTGTAAATCCCGACCTTGAATTATGGGTTGGTGCAGTAGAACGCATATACAATGCCGGAATACGCAAAATAGGAGTTATACATCGTGGATTCAGCGCTTACGATAAACGCATATATCGCAATCTGCCACAATGGCATATTCCTATCGAATTGCGCCGTCGTTTCCCCAATATACCTATTATATGCGACCCCAGCCACATCGGAGGAAAACGAGACCTTATAGCCCCCTTATGTCAACAAGCCATGGACTTGGGGTTCGATGGGCTCATCGTAGAATCGCATTGCAACCCCGATAGTGCTTGGAGCGACGCATCACAACAAATCACCCCCGAAATTCTTGGATACATAATGGATATGCTTGTCATTCGCGAGACATCACAAAGTACTGAAAATCTGCACGAGCTTCGTAGACAAATCGACGATCTTGACAACCAACTTCTCGAATTACTCTCGAAACGTATGCGTGTATCTCGCGAAATAGGACAATATAAAAAAGAACACGATATGCCTATTTTGCAAACTGCACGCTATGACGAAATTCTCAATAAACGCGTAGGGCAAGCAGTAGATATGGAAATGGACGGAGAATTTATGAAAACCATTCTCGCCGCCATACATGAAGAGTCGGTAAGACAACAAATGATAATCATAAACAAATAGATACGGAATGAAAATACTCATATTAGGCGCCGGCAAAATGGGTTCGTTTTTCGCCGATGTATTAAGTTTTGAGCACGAAGTGGGTATATACGACACCAACCCTCAACGATTGCGTTTCACGTTCAATACACAACGCATGACCACCTTAGATGAAGTAGAAGCATTTCAGCCGGAATTGCTGATAAATGCAGTTACTGTAAAATATACTATACCGGCATTTGAAGCTATATTACCACATATCCCCTCTTCATGTATAATTTCGGATATAGCATCGGTAAAAACGGGTCTTCCCGAATTTTATCAGAAAATCGGACGACCCTTTGTCTCAACTCACCCTATGTTTGGTCCCACCTTTGCAAATCTCAGCAATCTATCGGAAGAAAACACCATAATCATTTCCGAATCAAACCACTTAGGGAAGGTGTTTTTCAAAGATTTGTATAGTCGCTTACATCTAAATATTTTTGAATACACATTCAAAGAGCACGATGAGACCATTGCCTACTCACTTTCTATTCCATTTGCCTCTACAATGGTATTTGCTGCAATCATGAAACACCAAGATGCCCCAGGTACGACATTCAAAAAGCATATGAACATTGCCAGAGGACTGTTATCAGAAGATGATTACCTGCTTACCGAGATTCTTTTTAACCCAAATACACCTGGACAATTGGAACAGATACAAAACCAGCTAAGTCATCTGCAAGAGATTATCAAAACAAAAGACAGCAACGGTATGCAAAAATATTTGACCCAACTGAGAGAAAACATCAAATAACAATCCACAAAGGTGTTCTACTTATCCAATAGAACACCTTTGTTTTATTAATCATCTAATTATCAATCAAAAACTCGGTCCCAATCCTTCCATACAGGCTCATATCCGGCTCTTTGTATAGCGAGAGCAACCTCCACAGGTGTACGTTCGTCACTCACGGCAAATTGCTCAGTAGCTTGAGGGTGGGTAAAATATCCTCCCGGCTCTGTTTTCGAGCCTGCACTGAGCGATGTCGCTCCAAGAGTCGCTATATGGTCGCGAAAAAGGGGATTTTCTCGTGTAGAAACAGATATGTCTACATCGTTATCAAACAATCGATAAGCAAAAATAAGTTGAGCCAACTCTCTGTCATTCATAATAACATTGGGTTGAAAATTTCCTTTCGACGGTCGCAAGCGGGGAAAATTGACACTATAACGGGTTTTCCAATATTTTTTACGTAAATATTGCAAATGC
This sequence comes from Bacteroidales bacterium, assembly GCA_045606385.1. GTDB lineage: Bacteria > Bacteroidota > Bacteroidia > Bacteroidales > UBA11471 > Caccoplasma. Next base: position 9,876 of record JAZURX010000079.1, read on the forward strand.
ATTGCCATAAAAGTAACATCGGTACGCCAATCCTCCAAACCAATAAGTACCCCCATTCCTATCTTATGCACGCCGGCCTGACCCATACGATCGAAACCATTGAGACGCCATTCAAAATTGGACTTCATACCACGCGGATGATATTTTTTATAATTTTCACGGTGATATGTTTCTTGAAAACAGACAACTCCATTCAGTCCCGACTTGGTGAGCCTATAATAGTCTTCGCTGCTTAACGGCATTACTTCCATGGAAAGATTGGAGAAATAGGGTCGAACAGTTTGTAGGGCATTCTCGAGATAATCGACACCGGCATCGCGCGGATTTTCTCCGGTAACAATCAGCAGGTTTTCAAAAGGTGCAAGCCTATGTATCGCCTTACATTCTTCTTCTATCTCTTGTGGAGTGAGAATGACACGAGAGATTTGATTAGTATGATTAAAGCCACAATAGACGCAACAATTTGTACACGAATTGGTAAGGTATAAAGGGATATACATACTGATGATTTTACCAAAACGCTGTTGCGTCAAAGCACGACTCTTCGCTGCCATAGTTTCGAGATAGGGCGCGGCAGCAGGAGAAACCAATGCCATAAAATCATCGATTTGTAATTTTTTCTTAGCAAGAGCCGATTGTACATCAGTTTCGGTTTTTGCATATATACATTGCGTTATCTCGGCCCAAGAATATTTATCTAATTCTTCTGAAAACAACATAGTTACACATTTATTTTACACATTCTTTAAGGCTCTGCATAATGCGCATGGCACAAAAGTTCGGACCACACATCGTACAATATTCGCCATCATTCATTGAGCCTTCTTTGTAATACTGCAAAGCCCGTTCGGGATCGAGCGAGAGATTGAATTGGTCTTTCCACCTGAATTCGAATCGTGCTTTACTTAATGCGTCGTCTCGTACCGTTGCTCCGGGAAATCCTTTGGCAATATCGGCAGCATGAGCAGCAATTTTATATGCAATAACACCGTTACGCACATTTTCACTATTGGGTAAACCCAAATGTTCCTTAGGAGTAACATAGCATATCATGGCCGTACCCAACCATGCAATCTGAGCCGCCCCTATGGCAGATGTTATATGATCGTATCCAGGAGCTATATCGGTTGTCAACGGTCCGAGAGTATAGAATGGGGCTTCGTGGCATACCAACAATTGTTTCTCCATATTTTCACGAATCTTGTGCATAGGCACATGACCCGGTCCTTCTATAATTACCTGCACATTGTGTGCCCAAGCTTTTTGCGTAAGTTCACCCAACACATCAAGTTCAAGAAATTGAGCCCTATCGTTTGCATCATGTATCGAACCGGGTCGCATACCATCTCCCAAAGAGAGTGCAACATCGTATTTTTTCACAATTTCGCATATTTCATCAAAATGTGTATATAAGAAATTCTCGGCATCGTGTGCGACACACCATTTTGTCATAATAGAACCGCCACGAGAAACTATTCCGGTAAGTCTGTCACCCACCAATTCGGCATGAGCTTTCAACACTCCGGCGTGGATAGTAAAATAATCGACACCTTGTTCACACTGCTCGATAAGGGTATCGCGATATATTTCCCATGTAAGTTTTTCGGCATCGCCATCGACCTTCTCAAGAGCCTGATATATAGGTACTGTACCCATAGGTACAGGACAATTGCGAATAATCCATTCTCGGGTTTCATGAATATGATTTCCCGTAGAAAGGTCCATAAGAGTATCGCCTCCCCAATAACAACTTTGCACAGCTTTCTCTACCTCTTCTTCTATGCCCGACGAAAGAGCCGAATTACCAATATTGGTATTGAGTTTTACCAAAAAATTACGACCGATAATCATCGGCTCGGCTTCGGGGTGATTAATATTTGCCGGAATAATTGCTCGCCCGCAAGCTATTTCATTTCTCACAAATTCGGGAGTAATATGTGACTTGATACCCAGCATGTCGTTCATCATATTTTCACGTATTGTCACATATTCCATCTCGGGTGTGACAATACCCCTCTTGGCATAGAACATTTGTGTAATTTCTTTACCTTCGACAGCCCGATACGGAAGATGTAAATTTTTGAAACGAATCTCATCGAGCGATGCATCATTTTGACGCATACGTCCGTATTGAGAAGAAACCGAAGAAAGCTGTTCGACATCACCTCTTGCAATAAGCCAAGGTTCACGCATACGAGGGAGTCCTTTATTAAGGTCTATTTCGATATTAGGGTCGGTATAAGCTCCACTTGTATCATATACATATACAGGGTCATTATGACGTGCGACACGCTCGCCATCTATGATTTTCACAGTGTCGGTAAGATTTATTTTACGCATACCGACTTGTATATCATGTAATTTCCCAGATACATACACTTTCTCGGAACCGGGATAATTGTGTCGGGTTAAATTCTTTTTCATATTTCAATATTTAATCAAGAAACGATGTAAGAGGACTGCTTGCTATCGCATAATCTACTTTTGCTCCTAAACCGGCTTCAAAAGCTCTACGACCGGCCACGACAGCTTCTTTGAATGCAATTGCCATCTCTATTGGATTACGAGCTACAGCGATAGCCGTATTGACCAATACCGCATCTGCACCCATTTCCATTGCCTCGGCAGCGTGCGATGGAGCACCTATTCCTGCATCGATTACCACAGGGACATTGCTTTGCTCTATGATAATCTCGAGCATATCGCGCGTAGATAATCCCTTATTTGTTCCTATCGGAGCGCCAAGAGGCATCACCGTTGCCGCACCTACCTCCTCGAGACGTTTACAAAGAACCGGGTCGGCCTGTATATAGGGCAATACCACAAACCCCATCTTTGCCAACTGCTCTGTAGCACAGAGTGTCTCGATAGGGTCGGGAAGTAAATAGCGAGGATCGGGGTGTATCTCCAATTTGATAAAATTGGTGCCAAATGCTTCACGAGCCAATTGTGCAGCCAAAACAGCTTCATCGGCATTACGTACGCCCGATGTATTAGGCAACAATTGAATCGTCTCTTTACGCACATGTTGCAATATATCATCACTTTGCGGAATATTCATATCCACTCTTTTCATAGCGACTGTGACCATCTCGGTATCAGATGCGTGTATCGCTTGCTGCATAATTTCGTTGGAACTGAATTTTCCTGTTCCGACAAACAGACGAGAATTAAATTCTCTTCCACCTATAATCAGTTTACTCATTGTTGATTTTATTTATGATTTTAATAATTTCAATAGTCTCTTTAACAGGATTTTCGGCATTTATTATTGTTCCCGAAAGAGCAATACCGGCTATACCGGTCGACATCAGTATAGAAATATCTTCGATGGTAATTCCACCTATTGCCACGATAGGTATGGATATTCTTTCCTCGGCACATTGCCGCAATATCATTCGGTATCCTTCAATGCCTAATATCGGACTTAAATTCTTTTTGGTCGTGGTAAATCGATACGGACCGAGCCCAATATAGTTTACCCCCAATGATGCGAGATGTTTTATATCATCAAAGGTGTTGGCCGTACCTCCTATAATGGCCTTAGTGCCAAGCATACGACGGGCGACAGATGGAGATATATCCATTTTTCCCAAGTGTACTCCGTCGGCTCTACATTCCCTTACAATATGCACTCTGTCATCGAGAATCATCGTTGCTCCGAATGTGTCGCACATAGCACGCAATTCCTTGGCTATAAGCAGATATTCAGCGTCCGGAATATCTTTTATACGCAACTGAATCCAGCGACACCCACCTGTCAATGCCATATAGGCCGACTCGAAATAATCATAGTGTTGATTGGTATGTGTAATAAATTGTAACATATCTACTCCGCTAATATTGAACGCAATAAATTAATTTTCTTAGGCACATCGGTAATTGCAGGGTCTTGCCACAAATATCCGAGAAACGCTGCACCGCCAAATCCATACTGTAAAATCAAGGGCAAATTATCGGGAGTAATTCCGCCCAAGGCATATACTTGTGAATTGATAACGCCGTCGCATTTGGCCCGAAGTATATCGTCCTCACTAAAGTGCGAGTGATACCCTTTTTTGGATATACTGTCGAATATTGGGCTTAAAAAACAATAATCGACATCGTTACTTGCACGCACCTCTTCAAACGAATGACACGAACGACCTATCCTACCTTGATAATTTGATAGAGAGCGAGGGTTGCGAATATTGAGGTGAATACCCCCTACTGCAAATCGCTTCGTGAGTTCGAAGTAATCGTGCAGAATAATACGGGAATAATATTGTTTGGATATTTTATGTAGCAGGCACGCTACATCAGAGGACAAATATTCCGGCTTTCGTATATGCATTTCATCGAGACCGCAATCGAGCATAGCCATTATTATATCGGCCTCATCATATATATATTTTTCGGAAGTAATACCTATCAGTTTCATCGTATATCAAGTTTTAATGGAGAAGACAACATTTTACGGCATGTCATCTCCTCCGGTTATCTGCTCGACTATCCGCCACATGCCGCATGAATTACAATAATTATGTCGTTATTTGACAAGAATGTTTGATCCCAATCATTCTTGCTTATAATCTTATTATTCAAAGCCACAGCGACACCATCGGTCGGGATACTCTGACTTAGAAGCAATTCACGCAACGTGGCACGACTTCCGACACAGATTTCTTGACGATTTAATATCACTTTCATATTTATTTTATTATATGGGTTATTCACACTCGATTTTACGCAATGCAACGGGGAAAAAAAAGTGATTAATGGGTCCATGCCCATCTCCTACAATGACATCTGCGCCAAATTTCAATCCGTTATACACATATTCATTGGCAAGCGACACGGCTTCGTGCATATCCCTACCCAATGCCAAATATGAAGCTATTGCCGAGGAAAGTGAACAACCTGTTCCGTGTGTGTTTCGCGTATCGACCATGGGGTGAGTGAAGATTTCAGGCTGACAACTTTTCTGAAACAGTACATCGCTAACCATTTCTCCGGATAGGTGGCCGCCTTTTATCAGTACAGCCCCACAACCGGCTTGCATCAAAACCTCTCCGGCCACCATCATATCACTAAAAGTGTCGATACTCATACCACACAATTTTTCGGCTTCGGGTATGTTGGGCGTAATCAAAGATACACGGTTGCACAACCGGTTTTTGAGTGCATCGCACATAGTTTCACGGGCAAGAGCGTGTCCGCTTGTCGATACCATTACCGGATCGAGAACAACGTGTCGTGGAGAATATTTGTCCAATATTTCAAGGATCACATCGATAATTTGGGGCGAAAACAACATTCCGATTTTTACTGCATCGCACCTTATATCCGAGAAAACAGACTCCAATTGAGCCTTTACCATTGATGAAGAGACAGCCTCGAGAGCGTCCACACCTCGAGTGTTTTGGGCTGTAATAGCGGTAATCACCGACATACCATACACGCCAAGAGCCGACATAGTTTTCAAATCGGCTTGTATACCGGCACCTCCACAGCTATCAGAGCCGGCAATAGTAAGACATGTGGGATAAGATTTAACCATATATACCTTATATTATAGAGGTTATATATGGCATGCGCAATGAAAGAATTGCTATTACTATGAACAAATCCCTTCTCGGAATTACCCGGGCAGGTTCATAGGGTGTAATCTCAGCCATATAGGCACCCCTTTTGTTTACGATGACAAATGTAATAATAAATATTTTGTATTTTCACACTTTTATCAGAAATTATTCTCCAATAATCAATATATATGTGTGAAATGTAGGGACGCACGGTCGGTGCGTCCGGGATATTGGAGGTGAATACGCATGTTTTACGTTTTCACATTTTACATCGTATGATTGTATGGCGGACACTCGGGCCGAGTGTCCCTACAATAACGTCAACAATTTTCAGGGATAATGTAGGGACGCACGGTCGGTGCGTCCGGGGTTATTGGCGGTATGTACGCATGTTTGGCGTTTTCACATTTTACATCGTATGATTTATGGCGGACACTCGAGCCGAGTGTCCCTACATTTTGCCGAC